>NZ_JACHGO010000004.1:0-300000 GCF_014202345.1 Desulfovibrio intestinalis | reverse complement strand
TGCATGCGAGTATAGCGCGCCGTAACACGCTGAGGTTGCTGCATGCTTGCCCCGCCGCAAAAATATGGCGAGGCAGGCCGTGGGGCAGCCCGCCTCGCCTTGTGATGGCAATACTGCCGCCAGCCTTTTAGGCCTGCTTCATTTCCCTTATCAGTTCCGTAAGCTTCTGGGCCTGCGCTGCAAGGTCGTTGACGGCCTTTGCGGCTTCGGCCATTGCGGCGGCGGTATGCCGCGACATGTCGTTTACTTCATCAATGCTCCGGTTGATCTCTTCACTGGCGGCAGACTGCTCTTCACTGGCTGCGGCAATGGCGTTGACCTGATCCGCCGTGGCCTCCACTGTGGTGACAATTTCCCGCAGGGCTTCGCCGGATTCTCCCGCCAGCAACGTGGCCTCACCAATGGTGTGAACGGCGTTTTCCACGCCAGCCATGCTCTGCTGCGTGCTCTGCTGGATGGCATTGATGGCCTGGGCCACATCTTTGGTCGAGCTCATTGTTTTTTCGGCCAGCTTGCGCACTTCATCTGCCACAACCGCGAAACCGCGCCCGGCGTCGCCAGCCCGGGCGGCTTCAATGGCCGCATTGAGAGCCAGCAGGTTGGTCTGGTCCGCAATGTCTGAAATAACGTTCATGATGCTGCCGATAGCCTGGGCGTGCTCGCCAAGGCGGTTCATGTCGTCTTTTAACGCCAGAGAGTGCGTCTGCACCTGGGCGATGCTGCGTACGGCATCCTGAACGACATTGGCCCCTGCCAGCGCCTTGTCGCGCGTTTCTGTGGAAGCGCCCGAGGCCATACCGGCGTTTCTGGCCACTTCCTGCACGGTGGCGTTCATCTGGTTCATGGCCGTAGCCGCTTCGGCAAGACGCAGGGACGAATCGGAAGCGCCACGGTCAGACTGTTCAATCTGGGAAGAAAGCTCGGTTGACGCGGAAGAAATAATTTCCGCAATGCCTTCAAGCTGTCCGGCGGCGGCAAGCATGCCGTCTTTGCGTGCGGTTTCAGCCCTGTTCTGGGCTTCCTCAGCCCTGCTTTGCGCAACCTTGGCCTGTTCCAGAGCATCCGCCGCTTCTCGTGTTTTTTGCGCGGCTTCGTCCACGCGGTTTTGCAGGTTCGCGATCATGATACCCAATGAATTATGCAGGGCGCGAATTTCCAGCGGGCTTGAGCGCTGTATGCCGGTCAAATGGTCCAGGCGGCCAGCGGCCACCTCTCCCGCCTCGGCAGTAAGCTGTAGCAGGGGCGGGCAGATGAGCCGGGCGACTCCCCACGAGACCACAAGAATAACGGCAAGTATACCCGCGGCAAGGCCAAGCTGAACGCGCCCGTAATGGTCCAGGCTGTCGGTAATCAGCCCGTTGATGCGGGTTCGTTCCTTGTCGATGCCGTCAATGTATACTCCGGTGCCAATTATGACGTCCGTGCCGGGAATAAGCTGGGCATAGCTCAGTTTGGGCTGCACGCCCGCGCCCGGTTTTTCAAAACGGTAGAGAACGAATCCGCCGCCCTTTTTTGCGGCCTCGATAAGCTCACGAACAAAAGAGGCCCCGTCCGAATCCTTCAGTTCCATGAAATTTTGGCCGTTCTGGGCTTTGTTGACAGGCACGTTGATGCGGGTGCCATCAATTTTGTACGTAAAAAGATAGCCCTCGCCGTCAGGAAAAAAGCGCTGGAAGTCCGTCAGTTTTTCTATCAGGGCGTATTTTTCTTCCGGGTTGCTAATGCCGGAAAGGCTGTGCCCGAGCGTCTGGGCAGCCAGCTCAACCGTATGTTTGAGGCCGTATTCATATTTCGATTTTAACGTATCGGATACCTGTGGAAGGGTTACATCATCAAGCACCAGTTTCGATATATAGGCATTGGCAAAAAACAGAGAGCCCATACCCAGCGTGAAGATACAGCAAAGTGTGATAAGCCACATTCTTACATTCATTTGTTACCTCATGGGGATGCTGCTGCTCTGCACTGTTGGGCAAAACATAGTGTCGTTACGCATGTAAAGAAATGGAGTGGTGGCCCTGCATTCGGTGTTGCGCATCTGTTTTTTAACGACGATGTCATAAAACCATACGGAGAAATGAAAAGAAAAATTATTTAACAGCATGATATTACACTTGTTTGCAGAATACATATTTACAATAATTGTTACAGGCTGACTTGTATCAAGTCAATTTATATTTGAAAAAAATGCGGCACTGCACAGAAGAAGTATTGCCTGCATGGCAGGCATGCTGAATATAACCTACCTGTATAATAAGTTAATAGCGTTGCTGTGCTGTCGCCCGAAACTATACTGGATCAAAAAAATGCATCAGTGATCGTGATAATGCTGAAACATGCAATAATTAAGGTGGTTACTGCATGTTTTCAGAAGGCATGGGGGCAGGTTTACGCTCGGCATGCTTGCGGCGGGCAGGGCAGGCGTAGGCAAGGCAGTATTGGCAAAAGGCTTTTGTGGAGAGGGCGTAGCGCCATCCACAAAGGGCTTTCATATCAGAAAATTATTGATAATTGCTGATAGGCTAGGTCGTTGTTTGCTTCGGCAAGGCGAGTATGTTTGCGGGCGTATGTTTTCTGCTGCAACAGCAAGCGGCCCTTTTCTTCCGGTCGGGTACGCAGAGTACGCTTCCGGCATGAAAAGGGCCGCTTTTTTGCTTCAAGTAAAATCTGTTGGTAGAAAATCGCTCGTGGCGGCGCTGTCTAGTCCAGGTTCAGAATAACAGAGAAGGATTTGAAGAGAACGGTGGCCTTTTGTCCGGCCTTGAGCGCAGCTGACGATTCCAGCCCACAGCTCTGGATAGCGCATACAAGGCTGCCCTCGGGCAGAGCCACTACCACTTCGGCCACCATCTGGTCTTCACGAACACGCTCAACCACGCCCAGAAAGCAGTTTTCTGCCGGGGGCGAGGAGTTTTTGGGCAGTTCGCCCGGCGAAACAAGTACCCAGGGGGCCTTGACACTGGCGTTCACCAGTTTGCCCTCGGCCAGGGCCAGGGTGCGGCAGCTTTCATCCGTGATGAGAGAAACTATACGCAGGCCTCCGGCTGTGCGCAGTACGACCTCCACCAGAATACCGGTTTGCCGCAGCGTGGTGATGCGCCCCTGAAAGACATTTCGCGCGCTGGTTTTCATTGGGCGCTCCCTTTGCAGTTGTTCTCGCAGAAGGCGGCGGGCCTCCTGCGGATCGCAGCGCACAATGCCGCTTTGTCCCGGCGCGGCGCGGCGTCCCAGAAAAATATCCACAACAGGCAGCGGAAGCCCCTGGCGGCCCAGTTCAAGGGCGCGGCTGTGGCGCAGCGAGCGCGCGCTCAAAAGTCCCTTGGGCAAACCACACGCTGCACCGCATTGTTGCAGGCAACGGCGTACATAGCTGGCATCGCAGCGCATGAGTTCCTGACTTTCAGGAAAAAGAGCCGGGTCTTCAAGCACGCGGCGCAAACGCCGGCTGACTGTCAGGGGCAGGGGAACTTCGCGTCCCTTGCTGCCATCGTTGGCAGGCACATGTATTATGCCTTCCTGAAGATCCATATGAGAAGGCTTGAGGCTGAAGATTTCCACAAGACGCAGGGCGGCATACCGCAGCAGCATGAAAATGAGCCACATGCGCAAGCGCGGGCGTTTTTCACGCGGGCCTCGGGCTACGCTGGCTTTTTCCCATAACCAGGACTCTACTGCCAGCAGTTCGCGCGGGCTTATGCGCCCCGTGTCCTGCAACAGGGCGGCGGAATCGCGGCGCATAAGGCGCTGGCGCAGCCATGCCCGGTCTGCGGAAGAGAGGGTACGCAGCAGCGCGGCCATTTCCTCACGGTTCTTGTTTTTTTCCATGCCGAATCCTGTCATTTTTTGTGTCTTATATCTACAAAGCGGGTACATTGTACAGTGTTCACGGTTTTGTAGAGAATCGTGACCTCCTTGCCCCCCCGTGCTGCTTCTGTATGACTAAGTCAAAATTACCGCGCTGCGGCGCCAGGGAGAAGCCCATGAAAAAACCGTTCTTTTCACGCATTTTTCTTGCTTTGGCTTGTGTAGGATTGTTGAGCCTGCCTGCCCAGGCAGCTGAGATGACTGTTTCAGGCGCTGCAAGCCTTACCAATGCTTTCACCGAGCTGAAAGGTATGTTTGAAAAGCAGCACCCTGACCTCAAAGTCAATGTGAACTTTGCCGCTTCCAACCCCCTGCTCAAGCAAATTCAGGAAGGCGCGCCAGTTGACGTGTTCGCTTCCGCCGACCAGGCAACTATGGACAAGGCCGTGGCCGCCAAGGTTGTGGACCCTGCCACGCGTATGAACTTTGCTGAAAATGATCTGGTGCTTATCGTGCCGGCAGGCAGCAAGAAGCCTGCAAGCCTTGATGATCTCAAGAAGTTCAAAAAGGTCGCTATCGGCAATCCCGACTCCGTGCCCGTAGGCCGTTACACCAAGGACGCCCTTACCCACGCCAAACTGTGGGAAGCCATGCAGCCTGCTCTTATTCAGGGCAACAGCGTGCGTCAGGTGCTGGATTACGTCGCTCGTGGCGAAGTGGACGCTGGCTTTGTTTATGCCACCGACGCCAAGCAGATGGCCGACAAGGTGGACGTGGTGATGGTTGTGGGCGGCCACGACCCCGTAACGTATCCCATCGCCGTTGCTCTTACGGGCACCAATCCCAAGATGGGTCAGGCCTTTCTGAACTTTGTGCTTTCGCCGGAAGGACAGGCCGTATTGGCCAAGTACGGCTTCTCCAAGCCGTAAGGCATTGAGCCGCATGCCCTGTTTTTGGTCCTGAAGGGACTTTGGCCGGGGCATTTCACCATAAGGCGGCGTTACAGGCAGAATCTCATAAGCAGCTGGCCCAGCCGCGCCGGGCGTTAAGCGCCTGGCGCGGCTTTGATTCTGCAAAATTTGTGGGCTGTTGCATTTATTGATGGTGAATCTGGGCGGAGCTACGGCCTGGAATTTGCAAGATTTTATGGCGGGCATAGTGCAGGCGGCGTTGCAAATCATGTTGGCAACGCCTTGCACACAGGCGCAACTTTGCCAGCCTGCCGTAGGCACAGACGGAGGCGGAATTGGGCCTGCTGGCAGACCAGCCAAGGCACATAAAGAGGCCAAGGCAAAAGGGTTGCAGTGGGCAGTAGTAGTGGAGGGGTGTTTTTCTAATGGATTTTGACGGCATTTCTATCTGGAGCCCGCTGGAGCTTTCACTCCGGGTGGCGGGAACAGCCACACTGGTGTCCTTTGTGGCGGCCACGCTTATGGCGTGGGGGCTGGCCCGAAAAAAAGGCCCCATGCCCGCCTTGCTGGACGCCTTGTGTACTCTGCCTCTGGTTTTGCCGCCAACCGTGCTTGGTTATTACCTTATTTTGCTGGTCGGCAGGCGTGGACTCTTTGGTCACTGGCTGGCCGAACTGGGCATCAACCTCATATTTTCGTGGAAGGGCGCGGTAGTTGCGGCCACGGTGGTGGTCTTTCCGCTTATCTACAAATCCGCCAGAGCCGCGCTGGAACAGGTGGATTCGCACCTGGAAGACGCCGCCAGAACCCTTGGCGCTTCAGAGTGGCGCGTATTCATCAGCGTATCTCTGCCACTGGCCTGGAAGGGGATTTTTGCCGGACTTATGTTGGCTTTTGCGCGGGGGATGGGCGAATTTGGCGCAACCCTCATGATAGCGGGCAATATTCCCGGTAAAACCCAGACGCTGGCTTTGGCAATTTATGATGCTTTTCAGGCAGGCAACGACGCGCAGGCCACATGGCTTGTTCTTGTCACATCATTGGCCTGCGTGGGGCTGCTTATGGCGGCGGAACTGCTGTTGAAACTGAAAAGGCGGCGGCGATGATTTCCCTGCGCTTATACAAAAGCTTCAAAAATGCGGCGGTGCCCTTCAGTCTGGACGTGGACTATGAAATCGGCGGTGAGCACAAAAATGTTGTGCTTTTCGGCCCTTCCGGTTCGGGCAAAAGCCTGACCATGCAGTGTCTTGCCGGGCTTGTGCGGCCAGATTCCGGTCATATCCGCCTTGGCGGGCGCACGCTCTATGACGGCGGCAGCAACGTTTTCGTGCCTGCCCAGCGCCGCAAAATAGGGTATATGTTTCAGGATTACGCGCTTTTTCCGCACCTGACCCTGTTACAGAATGTGGCCTACAGCGGCACTGGCCTGTGGCCCTGGCGCGTGTGCTCGACCCAGCAACAGCGTGCGCAGAGCGTGCTGGAGCGCTTTGGCATCGGACATCTGGCCCGCAGCTTGCCCTCACAGCTTTCCGGCGGCCAGCGGCAGCGCGCGGCTCTGGCCCGGGCGCTCAACGCAGAACCCGAACTTTTGTTGCTGGACGAACCTTTTTCGGCTCTTGATCCGCTGCTGCGCGAGCGTCTGCGCGAAGAACTGCTGGAGCTTATAGCTGGTCTTACCATCCCGGCGGTCATCATTACGCATGACCCCGGCGATGTGGACGCCTTTGCCGGCAGCCTCATTCTGTACGATCACGGGCACGCCCGCATGGTGCCCAACTATGCCGACCTTCGGCGCGATTTCGACAGCCCTGGCTGTTGCCTGCGCCATTTGCAGGAGCAGGGGCACGGAGCAGAAAGTTGCCCGGGGCGTGTTCACTAGAGCATTTCAATTTTGAAATGCTCAGGTGGCTGCGTGAGCAGACGCCCGCCGTGGAGGCGTAAGCGCAATTTATTTGCGCGGTTAAACGCCGCAGCGAGCGTGTCTTAAACTTTGAGAATATACATTCTCAAAGTTAATCTGCTCTAGGGAAACACTGATTTATTCCGTTAGGCTGCGTTGCTTCACTTTTTTTGAAACAGTCGAGGGCAGAAGCGAGGGCAGAAGAGTCCACTCCTGCTCCAAAAAAGATCGCGCCTTGCCAAACGGAATAACTGCGCGTTTCCAGAAGACGCTTTAATCAGAGCTTGCTTAGGCTCATCCCTGACAGAAAGATGCGCCTTCACGGGCGCAGCAGCGCACAGCCAACGCGACTCCGGCTGTGCGCTGCTTTTTTTGGCTTTTGCAAAAAGCTATTCTTTGTGGCGCAGAAATTTGCTGTTTTGGGCGTGTTTGGGTTTGTCAGAATGTGGCTTTTTACAGTATTGGTATTGAAACAATTTTGTATCAAATGCGAAGTTGGATTTCAGCATTCTTTCTATCATTCTGCCAAACTCGTTTGAAAAATGGGCCTGATTTGCGTGTTTTTCAACCTCCTTCATGTGCCGGCCGGTCAGTACATTTTTGTATCGTATCAGTACTATAATGTTGTTTGACAGTTTTTCCATTAAAGATATTCTGCGTGATGAAAAAAATCTTATTTTCCGGGTGGATGGCACTTGCCTTCACGGGCGGTTCCTGCTTTTCTTTCAGGCACGCCGTGTGGTTGTTGCCGTGAATGGCGCTCAAATCGGAAAAACAGACGTGAGCTATGAAAGAAATCGACGCTGAAACAATATCGCAGGCTGTGGCTCGCCTGGCAGTGCAGGCGTGTTGCCACTTGCCCGACGACGTTCTGCAGGCGCTGGCCCGTGCTGGCAAGGAAGAGGCCTCCCCCACGGGGCGGGCCATTCTGGAGCAGTTGATAGACAATGCCGCTCTGGCACGGTCAGAGAATATGCCCATATGCCAGGACACGGGTCTGGCCGTGATTTTTGCAGATGTGGGGCAGAACGTGCGCATTGTGGGCGGGGATTTTGAATCAGCCATTCATGAAGGCGTGCGGCGCGGATATACGCAGGGGTATTTGCGTAAATCGTCCGTGGCGGAGCCTCTTTTTGAGCGTAAAAATACTGGCGACAATACGCCTGCCGTTATCCATACCAGAATTGTTCCGGGCGACACCTTGCGCCTGCGGCTGGCCCCCAAGGGAGCCGGGTCGGAAAACAAGAGTCTGGTCAGAATGCTGGTGCCCGCCGACGGGCTGGAAGGCGTGCGCCGGGTGGTGCTGGAGGCCGTGCGTGCCGCCGGGCCCAGCGCATGTCCTCCCTTGGTGATTGGCGTTGGCATTGGCGGCACTATGGAAGTGGCCGCACTTTGCGCCAAGCGCGCGGCCGCCCGCGATATTGAAAGCCATAATGCCGATGCGCGCTATGCAGCCCTTGAAGAAGATCTGCTTGATATGGTCAACAAGACTGGCATCGGCCCACAGGGGTTCGGCGGGCTTGTGACAGCGCTCAAGGTGCATGTGGAGTGGGCCCCCGCCCATATAGCCTCTTTGCCCGTAGCGGTGAATTTTAACTGCCATGCGGCGCGCCACGCCGAAGTGGAACTGTAGGAGACCGTTATGGCAGATCAGGATGTTAAGCGCATCACGGCTCCTTTTGACGACGCCACTGCCCGCTCTTTGCGCGCTGGCGACAGGGTACTTATCAGCGGCACATTGCTGGCCGCACGCGATGCGGCGCACAAGCGCATGGTGGAATGCCTGGAACGGGGCGAAGCCCTGCCCGTGGATATGAGGGGTGCCGTCGTGTATTATGTGGGGCCAAGCCCCGCGCGCCCCGGCCAGGTTATTGGCGCAGCCGGGCCTACAACCTCGGGCCGTATGGACGCCTATACCCCGCAACTGTTGCAGCAAGGCCTCAAAGGCATGATCGGCAAGGGTTACCGCAGTGCGGAAGTGGCGGAGGCCCTGCGGCGTTATGAAGCCCCGTACCTTGCGGCCATTGGCGGAGCCGGAGCGCTGATAGCCCGCAGCATCAAAAAATATACGGTGCTGGCCTATGCGGATTTGGGTCCGGAGGCCCTGGCCGCTCTGGAAGTAGAGGATTTTCCCGCCATTGTGGTTATGGATGTGGAAGGCGGAAATTACTATGAAATGGGGCAGCAACCCTTTGATCGTCTGTAATAACGAAGTTTGACGGCAGATTTTTATGTCGTGCCTTTGAAAGAGTCTCAGGAAGTCATACTTGCGCTTAAAAAATGCCTGCAAGTGTTTGAGTGATGAATGATCTGATAAATTTTGTACTTAGGCATGGTTAGCTGTAGAAAGCTGCTTACAAAAAATTGTAAGCGATACGTACAAGTGTATATGACGCTGCTGGTTGATTGATCGAACCGGATGAACTTCAAGACAGCCTGCAGTGCGGATTTTTGCTGATTTGAACTGTTGCCGTAATTGACGGGCAAGAGTTTTTTGGCAGGCTATGGCAAGGAAACCATGCCACTGAATCTCGGGTAATAAAGTAATTTGAGTTGTAACGTGCTGAAAAATAATCAAATTGATTTGATGAGAAAAAGAATGCTCAAAAACATGCTGCAAATTTTTTGCAAGCATGGACATAGGTGTTTTCTCGTGGTATCAATTGTACATATTATGATAACACCGCCTATATTGGTAGGCGATATATAATCGAATTTTCTAGAGGGATTTTTTGCGGCCAATGAAAGATGCACATGTTTGAAAAAACATTTTTTAATCTGGTAACGAGTTGTTTTGCATCTCCAGGGGCAGCAGTTAAAGCCGTATGACGGGTTCAGGTTGCTACATCTTTACAGGTTTGTGTTCGTAGGCAGTTTTCATATGGGCAGATAAGTCCATATATAGAGAATGTCGGCCACGGGTACTGCGCTATCCGGGCAGGAGGACGTTGTGGTCAGTTTTGACAGGCCCGTGTGGGCGGAAATAAGTCTTTCGGCGCTGCGTCACAACATGCGTCAGATACGGTCGCTTTTGAAGCCGGGGGTAATTTTTTGCCCCATCATCAAGGCAGACGGCTACGGGCACGGGGCCATCCCTCTTGCGCATGAAGCTGCGGCCCTGGGCGCAGGCTATCTTGGCGTGGCCATTCTTGACGAGGCTGCTGCACTGCGGGCGGGGGGCATCACCCTGCCCATTCTGATACTTGGCTATACGCCGCCCCAGGCTGCACCCTTTGTGGTCAGCAACCACATTACCCAGACCATTTTCAGCAAAGAACAGGCAGAGGCCCTGTCTGCCGCTGCGGTAAATCTTGGCATGTCCGTCAAGGTGCATGTCAAGGTAGACACAGGCATGACCAGAATCGGCGTGCGCCCTGAAGAGGCTGCGGCTTTTTGCTCGTATGTGTCCAGCCTGCCCAATGTTGTGCTTGAGGGCATGTTCACCCACTTCGCCAGCTCGGACAGCGCCGACCGCTCCTACTGCCTCAAGCAGTTCGGGCGCTTTCAGGCTGCCCTGGCCGCGGTTGAGGCTTCGGGCATACGCCTTGCCATCAAACATTGCGCCAACAGCGCCGCCATACTCTCCATGCCAGAAGCCCAGATGGACATGGTACGCGCGGGCATAATCCTTTATGGGTTAAAACCCTCGGACGAATGCCCCCTGCCCATTGAACTGCGTCCTGCCATGCAACTCAAGGCGCGTCTGGCCATGGTCAAGCAGGTGCCGCCCGGCGTGGGCGTGAGCTATGGCAGCATTTTTCATACGCAGAAAGACAGTACTCTCGCCACCATACCCATTGGCTACGCTGACGGATACACACGTATGCTCAGCAAGAAGGCCGTAGTGCTTGTGCGTGGAGAGCGCGCGCCAGTGGTGGGGCGCATTTGCATGGACCAGTGCATGGCCGATGTGACCCACATACCAGAGGCCGCTGTGGGCGATGAAGTGCTGCTTTTCGGCGGCGCGAAATTGCCTGCCGATGAACTTGCCGCCCATCTGGGTACCATTAACTATGAAATCGTGTGCATGGTGGGCAAACGTGTGCCCCGAGTGTATGTAGAATGAGCTTGTTGCCGTTCACATGCCGTCAGTTGCAACGTCTTGTATTGAAAAGAATGCCGTAGTGTCCCGTGGTCAGGTGATTCAGGTCATATGCGGATGACCGGATCCCGCCCGAGATGAATACACCACACTCAAGAGGAAAAGGAGGCTCCCCCCACTCACAAAACCTCGTTGTCTAAGAACTCGCATTCAAATTCGTTCAAGGTTTTGCAAGGAGACCATATGTCGAGCGAAAACACAGGCGTAACTGGTGAAAAACTGACCCGAGGGTTGGAGTCAAGACATATTCAGCTTATCGCCATCGGCGGAGCTATTGGCGTAGGCCTGTTCCTGGGATCGAGCACGGCCATCAGAACCGCTGGCCCTGGCTTGCTGCTGTCCTACCTCATTGGCGGAATAATCATTTTCTTTGTCATGCGCGCCCTGGGAGAAGTGGCTGTTGCCTATCCCGTGTCCGGCTCGTTCAGCGCCTACGCGAACATGTTTATGGGTCCGCGTATGGGCTACATAACTGGCTGGACCTATTGGTTCGTGTGGATTGTAACCGGCATGGCTGAAATCACAGCAGTGGGGGTGTACTGCACCTTCTGGTGGCCAGACTTGCCACAGTGGATTCCAGCGCTGATGGCGCTGGTGGCCATGACAACCGTCAACCTTATTTCAGTAAAGCTTTTTGGCGAATTTGAATTTTGGTTCGCCCTCATCAAGGTTGTGGTCATTATTGCCATGATAGCCATTGGTCTTGGCATTATTCTGTTCGGTCTCGGCCACGGCGGGGTGCCCACGGGCATCAGCAATCTGTACGCGCTTGAGGGCGGCTTCCTGCCCAACGGTATGACCGGCGTGTTTATGGCCCTTTCAATGGTTATGTTCGCCTTTGTGGGTATCGAACTTATCGGCGTTACGGCTGGTGAAGCCTGCAACCCCGAAAAATCCATTCCTTCGGCCATCAACAAGGTGCTGTGGCGTATTCTGCTGTTCTACATCGGCGCTCTGTTCGTCATCATGAGTATCTTCCCCTGGAATGAAATTGGCGTGCACGGCAGCCCCTTTGTGCTGACCTTCAAAAACATCGGTATCGCCGCCGCCGCTGGCATCATCAACTTCGTGGTCGCCACCGCCGCTCTGTCTTCATGCAACAGCGGCATCTACAGTAACGGCCGTATGCTTTACAACCTGGCCCTGCAAGACCGTGCGCCCAAGTACTTTGCCCAGACCAGCCGGGCCAACGTGCCCGCGCGCGGCATTCTGGTGTCTTCGTGCATCATGCTTATCGGCGTGTTCCTGAACTACATCGTGCCTGAAGAAGTCTTCCTCATCGTGACCAGCGTCGCCACGTTTGCTGTTGTGTGGATCTGGGGCACCATTATCATCGTGCAGATGAAATCCCGATCCGCCAAGACGCCCGAGGAAGTTGCCAATACCGCATACAAGATGCCCTGGTACCCCTATTCCAACTATTTCGCGTTGGCGGGTCTGGCATTTGTATATGTGATTCTGAGCCTTGGCGACTCCACGCGCATAGCCATGATAGTTGGGCCGATTTGGCTTATTGGCATCAACGTTTTGTACAACATGCTTGGCTGGAACAAAAAAGACGTCCAGAAAGCCTAGTTTTTCCAGTACCGTGTGGCGACAACCTCGCATAGTGCGCAGGTTGCCGCACAAACTATATAGCAAGAGCACCTAAAGTCTTAAGGAGTCTTATAATGAAATTTCAGGGTATGACCATCGGTGTGCCGACAGAAATCATGCACGGCGAACGCCGCGTGTCTTCAACTCCTGATACCGTCAAGAAGATGGTTGCCGAAGGCGCGACGGTTCTGATTGAAAAGGGTGCGGGCGAAGGCGCGTTTTTCTCCGACGCCGCTTACGTTGAAGCTGGCGGCAAGATTGTTGAAGACGTTCAGGAAATCTTTGCCAAGGCTGACGTGATCCTGAAGGTCAAGGAACCGCTGTTCAACGAAAAAGTGAACAAGCACGAAGCGGAAATGGTGCGTGACGGCCAGTACCTGATCACGTTCCTGCACCCCGCCGCGCCGGTGAACCATGAAATGATGAAAAAGCTGGCGGCCACAGGCGTGATCAGCATCACGCTTGACGGTATTCCGCGTATTTCGCGTGCTCAGGGCATGGACGCCCTGACCTCCATGAGCACGGTTGCCGGCTACAAGGGCGTGCTTATGGCCGCCAACCGTCTGGCCAAGTTCATGCCTATGGTGGGCACGGCCGTGGGCGTTATCAAACCTGCCAACGTGCTGGTCATCGGCACGGGCGTGGCTGGTTTGCAGGCTGTTGCCACGGCCAAGCGCCTTGGCGCTGTCGTGACCGCCGTGGATATCCGTCCCGACGCGCGCGAACAGTCCACCAGCCTTGGGGCCAAGAGCTTTGACGTGGGCGTGCCCGCTGATGTGGCCATTGGCGAAGGCGGCTATGCCCAGCGTTTGAGCGACGAATGGCTCAACAAGGAACGTGAAGCCCTCAAGCCTCTGGTGAAGGATGCGGACATCATCATCCTGTGCGCCCTCATCCCCGGCAAGCTGGCTCCCATCCTGATCACCAAGGAAATGGTGGCCTCTATGGCTCCCGGCTCCAGCATTGTTGACATCTCCATCGACCAGGGCGGCAACTGCGAACTGACCGATGCCGGCGAAGTGGTGGTCAAGCACGGCGTAAGCATCGACGGCACCAAGAACATCCCCGGCATGATGCCCACCAGTTCCACCTGGATGTTTGCCAACAACGTGTATCAGCTGCTTTCCTTCCTGGCTCAGGACGGCAAGATCGTGCTGGACAAGAGCGATCCCATCATCGAATCCACGCTGACCACTATCGACAAGCAGATTGTCCACCGTGGCGCGCGTGAGGCCATGGGGCTTTAATTCCTGACTGACAGCCCGGGCGGCGTTTGCCGCCCGGGCTTGCAGCGTGAAGTCCCGGAAAATACTATTCAAGGAAGAGCATATGACCCCACTTACCCTGCTGGCAGTGTTCATTGTATCGACGCTGCTTGGCTACAAGATCATCAGCCATGTGCCGAGCCTGCTGCACACGCCTCTGATGTCGGCCATGAATGCCCTTTCGGGCGTCATCATTCTTGGTGCGGTGACGGCGACCTACATTGCAGGCTCCGTCTTTTTCACCATCCTGGGCGCCATTGCCGTTGCTATGGCTATTGTGAACGTTTTCGGCGGGTTTGATATTACCCACAAGATGCTCCGCATGGTCGCCGGGAAAAAGAAGTAATCCTTCGTTCTGGCCTTTGCCTCAACCATAAATCAGAATAAGGGTTGCTGTGACATGAATGCACTGACCTACAACATCATCGCCGGGCTTCTTGTGGCGTCTGTTCTCTTTGGCCTGCGCCTCATGAACAGGGTTCCCACCGCGGTCAAGGGCAATCTTTTTTGCGCTTCGGCCATGGGTCTCGCCATTCTTGTGACCATGTTCAAGGACGGTTCGCTGCTGTCGCCCACGCTGTGGCTGGCCATTGCCGTGGGTATGACTCTGGGGCTTACCCTGTCCAACAAGGTCAAGATGATCCAGATGCCGCAGATGGTCGCCTTTCTGCACGGCATCGGCGGCGGGGCTGCGGCCATCGTAAGCTTTCTCGTCCTGACGGACACAGGCGCGCCTTCTGCCTTTGAACGCGGCAGCGCCTGCCTGGCTCTGGCTATGGGCATGACCACCATCACGGGCTCCTTTGTGGCCGCTGGCAAACTGCACCAGGTTCTGCCGCAAAAACCTATCATCCTTCCCGATCATACAAAGATTATCCTGAGTATTCTGGGCGTTATGGGATTCTCTGTGCTTATGGGCACAATATTCCCGCACTTCTTGTTCGGATTCTTCATCTTTTTGATGTTCCTTACCGGCACGGCCTTTGGCGTTGGTTTTACCATCCGCGTGGGCGGGGCCGATATGCCCATCACCATTTCGCTGCTGAACTCTATGGGCGGCGTATGCGCGGCCATTGCGGGTTTTGCAGTCAATGACCCCCTGCTGGTGGCCATTGGCGGCATCATCGGCTCGTCGGGCTTTTTGCTGACACGCATCATGTGCAAGGCCATGAACAGAAAATTGCTGTCCATCCTGCTTGGCGAATCCTCTGTGGTTGCGCCCAGGGCCGCCGCTCCCAAGGCTGCCGCCGCGCCCGCGCAGGCAAAATCCAGCGAGGCCGACATTGCCAAGCTGGTGCAGAGCGCCAAAAAAGTGGTCATTGTGCCCGGCTACGGCATGGCTCTGGCCCAGGCCCAGCACAAGGTGAAGCAGCTTGCCGACCTGCTGGAAAGCAAGGGCGCTACGGTGAGCTACGGCATCCATCCTGTGGCGGGCCGCATGCCCGGCCACATGAACGTGCTGCTTGCCGAAGCCAATGTGGACTACGAAAACCTGCTTGAAATGGACGTTGTAAATCCGATGTTCGCGGACGCCGACCTTGTTATCGTGGTTGGAGCCAACGACGTTGTGAATCCTGCGGCCAACAGCGCCGAAGGCACGCCCATTTACGGCATGCCCATTCTTGACGCTGAAAAAGCCAAAAACATCATCATCTGCAACTACGATAACAAGCCCGGTTACGCTGGCGTGCCCAACCCGCTGTACGAGCGGGCTGGCGTACACCTTATGCTGGGCGACGCCGCCAAGACCTTTGACACACTGCTGCACTACGCCCAGGGCAATGCCCCTGCGGCGGAAGGCGCCTCTTCCGGTGGCGACAGCCAGGAGGCCGCAGCCGCAAAACTGGTGCAAAACGCCAAAAACGTTGTTATCGTGCCCGGTTACGGCATGGCTCTGGCCCAGGCCCAGCATAAGGTGAAGCAGCTTGCCGACGCGCTTGTGGCCAAGGGCGTCAAGGTGAGCTACGGCATCCATCCCGTGGCGGGCCGCATGCCCGGTCACATGAACGTGCTGCTTGCCGAAGCCAATGTGGACTACGAAGACCTGCTGGAAATGGACGTTGTAAATCCGATGTTCGCGGATTCCGACCTTGTGGTGGTCATCGGGGCCAACGACGTTGTGAACCCTGCGGCCAATACTGCGGAAGGCACGCCCATCTACGGCATGCCCATCCTCAAGGCCGACGAATGCAAGAACATCATCATCTGCAACTATGACGACAAGCCCGGCTACGCTGGCGTGCCCAACCCCCTGTACGAGCGTGACGGCGTGATCCTCATGACGGGCGACGCGGCCAAGACCGTGGACCGTCTGGTGAGCTTTGCCCTTGGCGAAAGCCCGGCCGCCGCTGCTGCCGCTTCCGGCGGCGACAGCAAGGAAGCCGCAGCCGCCAGCCTGGTGCAAAACGCCAAAAACGTGATCATCGTGCCCGGCTACGGCATGGCTCTGGCCCAGGCGCAGTACAAGGTGAAGCAGCTGGCCGACCTCTTTGAAAGCAAGGGGGCCAAGATCAGCTACGGCATCCATCCTGTGGCGGGCCGCATGCCCGGGCACATGAACGTGCTGCTTGCCGAAGCCAACGTGGATTACGAAAATCTGCTTGAAATGGACACCGTGAACCCGATGTTTGCAGAGGCAGACCTTGTCATCATCGTGGGGGCCAACGACGTTGTGAACCCTGCGGCCAACAGCGCGGAAGGCACGCCCATCTATGGCATGCCCATCCTCAAGGCTGAAGATGCCAAGAACATCATCATCTGCAACTACGACGACAAGCCGGGTTATGCTGGCGTACCCAATCCTCTGTACGAACGCGACGGCGTGATCCTCATGACTGGCGACGCCTCCAAGAGCTTTGACAAGCTGTTGGCTTACGCGCACGGCGAAAGCCCGGCGGGCGCTGCGCCTGCCGCTGCGTCTGCGTCTGGTGGCGGCGATCAGGTGGACAAGGTGCTGCGGGATGCCAAGAGCGTGGTTATTGTACCCGGTTACGGCATGGCTCTGGCCCAGGCCCAGCACAAGGTGAAGCAACTTGCGGATCTGCTGGAAGCCAAGGGCGTCAAGGTGAGCTACGGCATTCATCCTGTGGCGGGCCGTATGCCCGGTCACATGAACGTGCTGCTGGCCGAAGCCAACGTGGATTATGAAAACCTGCTTGAAATGGACGTTGTTAACCCGATGTTTGCCGACGCTGATGTGGCCATCGTCATCGGGGCCAACGACGTTGTGAATCCTGCGGCCAACACTGCGGAAGGCACGCCCATTTACGGCATGCCCATCCTCAAGGCTGGCGAGGCCAAAAATGTCATCATCTGCAACTATGACGACAAGCCCGGTTACGCCGGGGTGGACAACACCCTGTATGGCAAGCCCGGCGTCATCATGATGCTTGGCGACGCATCGGCCACAATGGACAAACTCATAGGCATACTTCAGAAATAGCCGCGTAGCGGCAGGCTTTGAAGTAGACAGTTTCAGTTACCGTATCAGGCGGCCCTTTTCATGAAGCAAGCATGCTCTTGGCATGGCGAGCTGAAATGAAGAGGGCCGCTGTGCTTGGGCGCAGGGCGGGCTTTGCTGCCGAAATGGTCTGACCCGGCAATAGAGCAGATTAACTTTGAAAATATGTATTCTCAAAGTTTAATACACGCTCATTACGGCGTTTAATCGCGCGTTAGCATTTCAAAGTTGAAATGCTCTAAAGAAAGAGCGCATTTTCCGGCTGGAGAATGCGCTTTCTTGCTATTTTGGATATTGAGGCGCGGAAGCAATGGGCGTATGCAGGGCGGACGGCGTATAGCTAGCGCCCAATCATGACGCGGCCCCTGCCACAGACCACTGCGCCGCGTGAAGGAAGGATTTATGACGACCCTGATAACACTTTTTGCCGTTGGTTTGGCTGGCGGTCTGGTTTTTGACTATTTTGACCTGCCGGGCGGCCCGATGACCGGGGCCATGCTGGCCGTGGTTATTTTCAAGAGCTTTGGCTCCGTCAGCACGCCATATATGCCCCACTGGATCAGGTATCTTGTCTATGGCTGCGTGGGCGTAATCGTTGGCAATATGTACAGCCCCGGCATGCTGAATGTCGTGCGGGAAACGTGGCCCATCATGCTGCTTTCCACCTTTATCATTCTGGCGGCTGGCCTGGGTTGCGCCTGGATAAGCATGCGCTTTGGCGGTATGAGCGCCGGGGGGGCCTACCTTGCCACCAGCCCCGGCGGCTTCAATGCCATTATGGCTCTGGCGGGAGATGCAGGGGCCGAAGCGCCAATGGTTATGGTCTATCACCTGGTGCGCATCTACGCCATTGTGCTCTTGTCTCCGTTGATAGCAAAACTGCTGACCATTATGGCGAGGGTATGACGGGCGCTTGTGTGAGCAGGGTAATTTCACTGCCTATGAGAACTTTGATCCAGATCAGAAGATCCCTTGAAGCAGACTGAAACAGCAGTAAGAATTTTAGGGGGAGGGGGTGTGGGGGAGGAGACCCTTTTGCAAAAGGGTCCTTCCCCCACAAATCCTCTCAAATCCTGATTACACTCCCTGAATACCCTAAGCAGGCAGCTCTACCCGTACACGCAGGGTAGCGGCCACCATATTTTCCAGAGCCGGGTACGCTTCTTCCCAGCGGCGCGTTTTAAGGCCGCAGTCCGGGTTGACCCAGAGCTGGCTTTTGTCGATGTGCTTCAGGGCCAGGCGCAGCAGGTGAACCATCTCGTCTGCCGTGGGAATGCGCGGGCTGTGGATGTCATACACGCCGGGGCCGACCTCGCCCTCGTAGTGAAAGCGGGTGAAGGCGTCCAGCAGTTCCATTCCACTGCGGCTGGATTCGATGCTGATGACATCGGCGTCCATACGCGCAATGGCGGGCAGAATAGCGTTGAATTCGCTGTAGCACATGTGGGTATGAATCTGGGTGCGGTCTTCAACGCCCGTAGATGTCAGAAGAAAAGCGTCCACAGCCCATTGCAGATAAACGGCGGCCTCTGCGGCGGTGAGGGGCATGCCCTCGCGCAGCGCGGCTTCGTCAATCTGGATAATATGTATGCCTGCGGCCTCAAGGTCGGTCACCTCGTCGCGTATGGCCAGGGCGATCTGGCGGCAGACTTCGCTACGAGGCAGATCGTCACGTACAAAGCTCCAGCAAAGAATGGTCACAGGCCCGGTAAGCATGCCTTTGACGGGTTTTTGCGTCAGCGATTGGGCATAGCGCGCCCATTCCACGGTCATTGGCGCTTTGCGGTACACATCGCCGTAGATGACGGGCGGTTTGACGCAACGGCTGCCATAGCTCTGCACCCATCCATTGCGGGTAAAACAGAACCCGCCCAGCTGCTGACCAAAGTACTCCACCATATCGTTGCGCTCGGCCTCGCCGTGTACCAGCACATCCAGACCAAGCTCTTGCTGCTTCTTGATGCAGCCAGCTATTTCCGCCTTGATGGCGGTCTCGTAGTCGGCCTGGCTCATCTGACCGCGCTTGAAGGCCAGACGTGTTTTGCGGATATGGTCTGTCTGCGGGAAGGACCCGATGGTAGTGGTGGGCAAGAGCGGCAGGCGCAGCCAGTTTTGAGCCTCTTTGCGAGCGGCACGCGGTGATTTGCGGGCCAGCATGGCTGGCGTTACGGCGGCGGCACGTTCGCGCACCGTGGTTACCACGGTGTCGGCATGGGCCTGCGCTTCGGCCAGCAGGGCAGCATTGGCAGCCAGCAGGTCTGCGCCCTGACCCTGGGCTATGGCCTTGAGGTCGGCCAGTTCCGCGCATTTTTGCACGGCAAAGGCCATACGGTTTTTGATGTGGCCGGGTAAATCGGTTTCTTCAGCAAGGTCTACGGGGCTGTGCAGAAGTGAGCAGGACGAGGCCAAAAGCACACGGTCAGCGCCAAGAGCGCTCACGGCGCGTTTTATGAAATTGGCTGCCTGTGCGTAGTCGGTTTTCCAGATGTTGCGGCCGTTGACCAGCCCAAGAGACAGGGCCGTGTGCTCTGGCAGGGCCGCAACAACGGCGTCCAGCTGGTTGGGGCCGCGCACAAGGTCAATATGCAGGGCCGCGCAGCCGCTGTTTGCAGCCAGGGGAAGGTGCTGCGTCAGCGGGCCGAAGTAGGTGGCAAGCAAAAGGCTGGTTGACCCGGCACGGGCAACAGCCGCGTTGAGGCCCGCATAGGCTTCGGTAAAGCGCTCGGCAGCAGCGGCGGGCAGCAGCTCGGTACAAAGAATGGGTTCTTCAATCTGAATGCAGCTGCACAGGGAACCCAGTTGTTCCAGCAGCGCGGCATAGGTGGCAAGAACCTCATCCAGCCGCGTCCACGGGTCAGCGCCGTTCTGCCCCTTGGCCAGGGCCAGCCAGGTAAAGGGGCCGATAATGGCGGCCTTGGGGGTAAAGCCCAGGGCGGTGGCGCGTTTGCTGGCCTCCAGCACGGGATGTTCACCGGGCGTCCAGACGGCGTCAGGTTCTATTTCCGGCACGAGATAGTGATAGTTGGTGTCAAACCACTTGGTCATTTCCATTGCCGGAATGTTGCGTGAAGCATCGCCGCGCGCCAGGGCGAAGTAGCGGGTCAGGGCGTCTTTGCCGCAGGCGGCGAAGCGCGCGGGCACAGCCCCGAGCATGAGGCTTGTGTCCAGCATGCGGTCATAGAGGGAAAAATCGCCCGTGGTCACGTAGCTGAGGCCTGCTTCGCGCTGGACGCCCCAATGGGCTTCCTGAAGCTTGTGGGCCGTGCCTGTGAGGTCATGGGCTGAAGTATCGCCGCGCCAGAAGGATTCGAGAGCCTGTTTCAGCTCGCGCTGCCTGCCCATGGAGGGAAAGCCGAGAATGTGGGTTCGCATGGTTGCTCCTTTCATATGGTGTTGAAAGGGCAGTTCTTTTCACGCTAGAGCTTGTATACCTGAAATGGCCGTGACAACAGTGTTGCAGCCATTTCACGGTACGGGTGCATCCGTACCGACGCGCGGCATTGCTGATGCCGCACGGCTCTGGCCGGGCTCATGAACGCCGGGCCGGGCACTTGCCTGAACGCGAGACAGTACTGCCTTGCCGCCGGATGGCGGCAGGTGACGAGGCGTCTCCTGGCTTACGGCCCCTGCGCAGTGGAGTTGCGCGTGGCCGCACCTTCCCGTTCATGAGCGATTTGTGCAATCAGCCCGTAAAGCGTTTCTGGCTCTGCTGTCTGTTCACCGCCGCAGGTGGCGAGGATCAGACAAACAGCTGCGCGGTGCTTGCGGGTAAGCAAGCTTTGCCGTGAGGCTGCGCAGCGAGACAGGATGCTTATTAAGAACAGTGGTGCGGCGCGGGTTTATGCCGATTACAGTGGCGCGTCCGCAACGGATTTTCACCGTTTTCCGTTTCTCATCACAATATCGAGATAAATTGATATATAAGGGGAGTCTTTCTGTCAAGCGCAGATGGCAGTGCCTTGGGGTGTTTTGATTAGCTGGAGGCAGATTGCCTTTGCACCAGTGCTATGTATGGTCGGCGCGGCCTCTGCGAACCTTGTTTCAGGTCAAGAATGGCATTGCAGCATATTGAAAAAAAATGAGTGTCTTGGGCTGTGTGCGCGGGCGTTGCCGAGGGCTATTTTGCATGAGTTGTCCTCCGCAAAATATTTCAAAGCTGAAATGCCGCCGGCTTGTCTGGGGATAAGAACGCGGCCTTTTCTCTCCGGCCGCACAAATAAAAGTACGCTCAAAGTGAAAGGACCGCCTGGTGCAGTAAGCTGGAAAATTGTGCAGCTTTGCCTAATCCTGACGGGTCAGGTGATAGACGGCAGGCACCATATACATGAGGCTCATAAGTTGGCGCGAAGGTTCATAGCGTGTGGCGACAACCACGGAGCCGAGATTCCAGATATGGTCGTCGTCGCTCTCTCCGGCGGATGGCGCGCCAAAGCGTTCGCTGACCATATGTACAATACTCTGGGCTATGGCCTTGTCCTGCACGGTATATTCCAGCTCCACAAATCCCAGAGGGGCCGGGCGGCCCGGGCCATAGCAGAAGGCCGCTTGCCGCGCACCGGGTACAAGCGCGCCGGGCGTATAGGTGTCGCAAATATAGGCGTCGTCCTGACGGGATGCCTGCATGCCTGCCTTGCCAAGAGCTTCGCGCATGGCGGGGCGGGTGGCTGTATCAAGGCGCAGGCCAAAGAGTATGGCTCCGGGGCGTGATGTGGACGGCCCGGCCATATCTTCCAGTTCTTTCATAGCGTGGATAGAGCCGCGCATGGCCGCCGCATAAAGCAACAGCGTGGCGCGAGCCTGATTTTTTTCCACTCCTTGTCCTGTGCGGTAGAGTTGGCCGAGGCGGGCCAGGGCGTCGGTCTGCTGCTGCGCTGCCGCACGGCTGTACCATGCCGCCGCGGCCTTGTGATCCTGCGGAACGCCGTGCCCGCTTTCGTACATGAGGCCAAGATTGTACTGCGCTTCGGGCTGTCCCTCGCGAGCGGCAAGGTCAAACCAGCGCGCGGCTTCTTCAGGGTTGGCATCAATGCCGCGTCCCTGCTCCAGCATGCGTCCGTAGTTGCTCATGCCCGATGGGTGCCCCGCTGAAGCGGAGCGGGCATACCAGTACAGCGCCCTGCCTTCATCCAGGTCCACACCCTGACCAAGATCAAAGAGCACGCCAAGATTGTTCATGGCCTGTCCGTCGCCGCCGTCGGCCAGATGCTGCCAGATGGCGTGGGCCTGGGCGTAATCCCCGTTTTGGTAAGCCTCATTGGCCTGGGCCGCCGGGGTTCCCGGCGTCACAGGGGGTTCGGGCTTTTCCAGCACTTTGGCATTCCCAGGCTGCGCATCAGCGGGCGCATGCGGTGTGGAAGGCGCATCAGGAGCTTTCTCGGGGTGCGCCGCAGGTTGCTGCGCAGCGTTTTTACTGTCAGCGGCCTTGCCGCGTGGCGCGCGCTGCGTATTCTGCTTTCCCCGTTCCAGCCGTTGGCGTTCCCTCTCCTGATTCAGTTGCTGTTGGCGCAACTGGGCTTCTGGAGACTGGGGCTGCATTTCACCCGGAACGGTTCCCTTGGGAGCGTGAGGGGCAGCCACCGCAGGTGTGGGGGCTACAGGCGCTGGCGGCGGCACAGGAGGTGGCGAAAGTACGGGAACCTGCCCTGTTGTTGGAGCATGGCCTGTGGTGGCTGCGCTTGCGGGAGCATGGCCCGCCTGCCCGTTTTGCGCTGCCTGCGGCTGATGCGTGCCAGTTTCTGTTTCTGCCAGCTGGCCGCCGAAAAGAAATCCCATTATTTCGCGCCCTCTGGAGGGCTGATCATTTCCCGTAGACTGGTTGTTGCCCGCCCAGCCCGGCCTTTGCTCTGCGCTAGAGGGTTGCAAAGGCGGAGCCTGAATGGTTGGCGCCTGCACAGTGGGCGCTTGAACAGTAGGTACGGCAACCGTGGGTTCGTGAACTCTGGGTTCTGTGTATGTGGGTGTGGCAATGGAGGCTGCCGCTGCCAGAACAGGGCGCGCGCTCATAGAGCACAGGGCGGTTGCGCTGATAAGAAGGCTGCCCAGCACAAGGCTGTGGCGGGCAATACTCCGTAGCTGGCGGTTCAGTTCAGGACTGCGAAGAACATGAACCCGCAGGACCGCATTGGCGATCCTGCGGGTAAGGGTATTTTGAGGGGCAGAACCTGACGGCCCTGCTGTAAAGCTGGTGGTGTTCGGGCGCATGGCTCCCATTCCTGACCTGATCCCGCAGCGATGACGCCTTTGGGTTGCGGCTGTGCGTCTGATGCTTTTTGCTGCCGGGTCCAAGCCTTGCCAAGGCCGCTTATGGCCTATGGCTTACGTTTGGGGCAGTTGAAATTGTTGAAATCAATTTCGGGCTTGTCCGTGAGGCGGTCGTCAAAAACAAGGGCATGCCCGCGCCAGTCACGGATGGTCGCATTGATTTTTTCCATATTCACATAGGCCAGCAGGGCGGGCCAGCGGTCGGCCATATCCCGCAGCATACGGGCATAGGTTACTTCGCCGCCGTGGAAGCCGTCAACAAATTCGCAGTCACTGGACCCGAAGGTGCGCGGGTCCGTAAAGTCGATAACGTCAATACCGCGTGCCAGCAGGGCCTCCCGCAGGCGGAAAAGGTGCGGGTACTCACCCTCGCGCTGGCGTATGGCGTCCAGCACTTTGACCGACAATGGCGAAATGAAGACAAAGGTGGCAATACCGCGCGCCTTGAGGCGGCAGTATATTTCGGCAAAGGCGTCCAGATGGGCGGAGCTTATGCCGCCGGGGTCACGGCTGCCCTCAATGGGCTTGGCGTGAAAAAAGGCCTTGATGCCGTGGTTCACCTGTTTGAGCGTGTCTTCAAACTGATAGTCAAAGGGGCGCTTTTGCCCTGTGGTTTCGGCAGTGTAGTACCACGAGCCGTCGGGGCCGAAGCCGTCGTCGGTCTGCTGGGCCATGATGCCGTAACGTCCGGCGCGGAAGCCGCCAGCGGATTCCAGCAGAACAGGCGCGATGAGGTCGTGGGCGGAAATTTTGCCTTCAAGCAGCCATGCCCAGGGCTTTTTCAGGCTTTCAATGCCGCTGTTGTAGGAACCGCTGGTTGGCGGCTCGTCCTTGAAAGGATCGGGTTGCCACTGGGGCATGAACCACCAGAAATCCAGACCTATAATGAGCGCCTCGGGCCTGTGTTCCACCAGCATGGCGTCGATGGTGGATCGCAATACTGAAAGGTTGCCAGCCGTGCCGCCCACATTGAGGAAGGATTTGCGGAAATAGGCTCCACGGAATTGCATGACGCGGGAAGAACCCACAGCGGCAATTTCCGGTTTGACCTTGGCGTAGAGTTGCAGCTTGTAGTCCACAAAGTCCTGCGAAACGCCGGACCCGAAAATGGCGAACTGTCCGGAAGACTGTGCTTCCACAGCACGTTCGACGCCTACGTCGCCGCTTTTATAGAGCCACCAAAGGGTATAGGGCAGCACCAGCAGGGCCACGGCCAGGGCCAGAAACAGCATTACGCGGAAATAGCGTTGAAGATAGGCGGTTTCGGTGAGAATTTTGCTCATGATGTGTCCGCCTCTCTAAAATTGGAAATACAGGAATGTTGCCTTGCGCGACACCAGAATAAGGGTCACGAAGGCCAGACAGGCCAGACCCGTCGCCCATGCCGCCGAAGGCCGCCAACTGAGAAGCGGGCGCGAGCCGTCGCGTTTGCCGTGCAGCAGTTCATGACTGTTGGGGAAGGCCCATACCAGCACAACGCTTATGGCCATGAGGGCAAAGGGCAGCCAACCCTGAAAGTAGTTGTTGGGCAGCCATTGGGCAGCCAGCGCGCCAGCCGTTGAAAGACCGACGTGGTCTGCCGTAAGACCTGCGGCTTGAGCCGTGAAAGGCCCGGTAAACATAGCCCCGTACATAGCCGCTGCGCCGTCGAGGCTGACCGTGCGAAACACCACCCAGCCCAGATTGATGCACATGAAGGTGAACAGGATGAAAAAAAGACGCATGGGCAGGGTGGCCAGCACTTTTTCAAGCAGGCTGCCCTTGATGCAGGCGCGGAAAAAGTGGTTGGTGCTCAGCATGGCCCCGTGCAGGGCTCCCCATATGATGAAGGTCCAGCCCGCGCCGTGCCATGCGCCGCCGATAAGCATGGTCAGAAAGAGGTTGCGGTACTGCATGAAACGCCCTTTGCGGTTGCCGCCAAGGGGAATGTACAGGAAGTCGCGTAACCAGGAACTCAGGGTAATGTGCCAGCGCCGCCAGAAATCCACGATGCCCGTGGCCTTGTAGGGCGAGTCGAAGTTTTCGGGCAGGCGCAGACCGAGCATGAGGCCAAGGCCGATGGCCATGTCCGTATAGCCGGAAAAGTCGAAGTAAAGCTGGAAGGTATAGCAGAAAGATCCTAGCCATGCCTCGGCTCCGCTGATGGGAAAGGCCTTTTCCGCCGCATTGAATACGGCGTTGGCGTACACGGCCAGCCCGTCGGCCAGCAGCACTTTTTTGGCAAGACCGATGGTGAAAAGCGTAAAGCCCTGCGCCAGGCCTTCTGAGGTGGAGCCCGAAAGATCGTCAAGCTGCGGGCCCATCTGTTCGTAGCGCACAATGGGGCCAGAGATGACGTAGGGAAAACAGGCCGAAAATAGCGCGTGGCGTGAAAAGCCCTGCGGAACGACCTGCCGTCGGTACACGCTGACCAGCCATGCGATCTGTATAAATGTATAGAAGGATATGCCGAGCGGGAGCCCCGGCGGGGTGAAGTTCCATTCCGTGCCCATAAGAAGGGCCAGGTTCTGGGCGAAAAACCAGGAATATTTGAACCACAGCAAGGGCAGCAGGTTCAATATGAGCGCTAGGGTCAGCAAACCTTTACGGCTGCATGCCCATGCCCCCGTGCGCTTCAGGCTGCACCCCCTGAAAGGACAAAACTGCTTGCGCTTTTTTGCCAGAAGGGGCGATTCGCCTTCGGGTATGTCGTCCAGGTCGCCCTCGGCAGGGATCAGCCCTTCATCATGAATGCCGCCGCTTGCGGGCGCTGCCTGCTCCGGCGCGGCCAGAGCCAGCGCAAAGGCGTAGTTCATGCCCAGAATGACCGCCAGAAGCAGCAGGAAGGGCAATCCCCACAGGGCATAAAAGACTACGGAGAATAGCAGCAGAACAAGGCTCAGCCGCGTAGCGCCGTAACCTGATGCCAGCCGCCAGCACAGCAGCAGTAAGGGAAGAAACAGAAAGAGAAAGGAATAGGAATTGAACAGCATGCGCAGCTCCCGAACGCTGACGCCGGACATTCACGGCATGAAGGCCCGGAGCCTGACGATAACGCAGCCCCAGAACGGCAGAAACTGGGACACGAAAAAAGTACAGAGTAAAAAATACCCTGTCCGTGCTACGGCTGACGGCTAAAATAGTGCGCGCCAAGCCGACGCGGCAGGGCCCGGCAAAGCCCGCCGTGAAGGCACAGGCGTGTGTAGTCTGCTAAGGATTCAGTTCCGAGCGGAATTTCCGCGACAAACGGAACACCATAACCTTGCGCGGGGGCAGGGTGATGGTTTCGTCAGTCTTGGGATTACGTCCCTTGCGCGAAGCCTTGTCATAGCATTCAAACTTGCCAAAGCCGCTGATAAGCAGGGCCCGGTCCTTTTTGATGGCGGACTTCATTATGTCCAACAATTTTTCAACCACGTTCTTTACATCAACGCGGTTCTTGTCGGTTTCTTCGTAGATGGCCTCCACGATGTCCGCTTTAGTCAGTGTTTTTTTCATTGTGATTTCTCCGGCGCATAATAATGTCGCTGGTATGGTGGTCACAAAACATGTTTCTGACAGATACTGTCCAGTAGGCAACAAAGGTGCACTTCACATGAAGGGCACTTTTGTGTAAAATACATGCAAGTAACGGGCAGAGCAAGGTTTTTCTTAAAAATTGTCTTCCTGCGGGCAATAGGCCATAGTGCGCGCCGCGCACGGCTTCGCAGCCATTGAGCATGTATGAAAACGGTATCTGCCCGAAATTTTTCTTTAACACTCCCCTGGTTTGTACCCCGTAATAGAGGGCAGACCCTGATTCCACTCTTTCTTCCTTTTAGCGGGTGTCCGGTGCGTTGCGTGTTCTGTGCGCAGGATGTGCAGACCGGCCTTTCCGCCTGTATAGATGCCGCCGCACCTGCCTCTGTTGCACCAGTTCTGTCTGCATCGTCCCTTGCCGGCCTGCTGCGCCGGGCTCACGACAACCTTAAAAATAGGCATGCCCTCGGGCAGCCCCCGGCTGAACTGGCATTTTATGGCGGTACCTTCACGGCCATGCCCTTGCCGGAACAGACGGCCTGCCTTGATCTGGCGCAAAAGGCGCTGGAGCGGGGCTGGATTCATTCCTTCCGCTGCTCGACCCGGCCAGACTGCGTGGACGCCGTTGTCCTTGACCGCTTGCGCGCTGCGGGTTGCGGCTGCGTGGAACTTGGGGTGCAGAGCTTTGCGGATGATGCCCTTGTGGCCTCAAAGCGCGGGTATGATGGGGCTACGGCCCTGCGGGCCTGCGCGTATGTGAAAGAGGCGGGCTTGACGCTCGGTGTGCAGTTGTTGCCGGGCATGCCGGGGCATACCCCTGACGACTTTTTGCGTGACGTTCCGCTGGCTCTTGCCGCTGGAGCTGACATGCTGCGGTTTTACCCCTGCCTTGTTCTTGAGGGTACGGCTCTTGCCCGCATGTGGCGGCAGGGGCTTTATAGCCCGTGGGGGCTGAAAGACACGCTGGACTGTCTGGCGCAGGGATGGCTTCTGGCCCAGAAGGCCCGTGTTCCTGTTATCCGCATGGGCCTTGCGCCTGAAGCTTCGCTGGACGCGGCCCTGCTGGCTGGCCCTGTTGACCCTGCCCTGGGCAGCCGAGTTATGGGGCGTGCCTTATTGTTGGCGGTGCGGCAACACCTTGAACAGCTGGCGGTAGCTTCTGATGCGGATGCGCCGCCTGTGTTGCAGGCCTTGTGTGCGCCGTCCTCCTGCCAGGGATATATATGGGGAATGCGCGGGGAACTTCGCGCCGCCTGGGCCAACCTTGGCCTGCCCCCGGACGGTCTGATCTTTGACCCTGCCTGCGGGCAAACTCTGCGCCTGACCGTGACCGCCTGATTCCGTTTTTCCTTTCCTTCTTTCTTTCCCTCTTGAGCATTTTAACTTTGAAAAAGTTTAAATGCTCTAACGCTGCACAAGCGTGCAGCGCGCCGCAACGCGGCGTGGATTATGCCGGAAATAGCATTTTTCGGCAGAGTGACAACTTTGAAATGTAATGCATTTCAAAGTTAATCTGCTCTAGATCCCTTTCTTCGTATCCCGTCGCTTCAGCCGGACTGCTGTCGCCTGCCCTTCTAGGCAGTGTCGTCACGAGCGCCTTTCCAGTTATTTCCGCGTCGAACTTCGGCTTTTATTCCGGTCGAGTACTATCAGAGTACGCTCCCTACATAAAAGTCTCGTTTTCCTTGAAATAACAAGAAAATTCATCTCGTGACGACACCGCCTAGATTGTTCATCAGTAGAATCGTTGCCGTGTCGAAATTTATTCCCGGAAAAAGCAATGCCCCAATACAACCAGAAACAGGGTAACCCTTCAAAATACTCCTGTTTTTGTCCGTATATGCGCGCACGGCTGCTGATGAAAAGGGGGTTATGCCCGCAACAGTCTGTTTTTATGTGTTCATTTTCTGCATGTCTGGGCGTGCAGGTTCAGTACAAAAAAAATGTAAAAAAGACTAAAAAATTACGCAAAAGGTATAATATTTTTTGCATTAAAATACGAAAAGCTATATAGGTGTATTTACTCTGGCTAGAATTGCCAGAGCGGCATACCCCCTTCCAGTATCTTCTTTTCGGACGGCCTCCCCGCCGTCACCGCCTCAGGCTTAATTCGGCGTGATGTTTTGCGCCAACAATCTGAAATTCCCCAGATTCAGAGGTTATACACATGAAAATTGGAATTATGAGCAAGATGATGCTCACTATCCTGGTTCCGTCCATGCTTGGTCTGACGGCAGTGTGCGCGCTAAGCTACTGGCAGGCAGAGAATTCTCTTACGCATCAAATTGCGCATGAATTTGATAGTGTTATAGATAAACAGATTGACGGTCTAGGCACTGTGCAGCAGATGACGCACGGCCTTATAAGAACCAACGCAGAATCGGCCCATGCCAAAAAAGCCCTGCTCACACGCGGGGGCAACCAGTCAGACATACTGCAGGTTTCCGAGCCGGATGTTCAGAGCATACTTGATGACCTTGCCCAACATTTTGGCATGGTTGACGGCGCTGGCCTTGTCGATTCCACGGGTGTGGTAGTGGCTCATACCTCCCGGGAAATGATCGGCAGCAACTTGCGGGAGCGCAAGTCGGTGCAGATGGCTCTTGGCGGCCAGATGAGCATGGAAAACCTGCGCAGCCATTCGGGTGAGATGTCAACGATGGTGGCGGCCCCGGTGAAGCTTCAGGGCAAAACGCAGGGCGTGCTGTACGGCTACATGAGCCTTGCAAAATTGAGCGTCGACACCACAGACACCATCAAGATGGGCACAAAAGGCTTCTGCGCGGTCTATGACAACAAAGGGACTGCGCTCATGCATCCTGACAAGGCTATGCTGGGCAAGGATTGCAGCAGCGAACCCTTTGTACAGGCTGCCATAGGCGGCGGCAGCGGGCGCACGACCTATATGCGCGACGACCGCGAAATGGTGGCCTACTACCGTCATATGCCTGAAAGCAACTGGCATGTGGTTATGGTGGCCGACAGGGACGAGATGCTTGCTCCCAC
Source organism: Desulfovibrio intestinalis (assembly GCF_014202345.1). Classification (NCBI taxonomy): domain Bacteria; kingdom Pseudomonadati; phylum Thermodesulfobacteriota; class Desulfovibrionia; order Desulfovibrionales; family Desulfovibrionaceae; genus Desulfovibrio; species Desulfovibrio intestinalis. The sequence goes on along the minus strand of NZ_JACHGO010000004.1, from coordinate 270,197 downwards.
CAGCAAGCTGCTGAAGGCCAATGTGCTCATGGGTCTTATAACTGCGGTTGTGCTGGGCTGCGTCATCGTATTTGTGGCTCGCGGCATATCGCGGTCCTTGAAGACCGGGGAGCGCTATGTGCAGGCAGTGGCAGGCGGCAACTTCAATCCTTCGCCACAGGACGAGGCAGCGCTGACCAAGGCCGCCCAACGCAGCGATGAGATTGGCGGGCTTTCAAGCGGCATTCAAAGCATGGTGGGCAAATTGCGCGGGTTGTTCAGCGAAAGCGAAGAAAAGGCGCATCAGGCTGAGCTGGCCTCAGGTGAAGCCCGCGTGGCTATGGAAGAAGCGCAGGTGGCCCGCAAAGAAGCCGAGAACGCTCGTCAGGATGGCATGCTGGCCGCAGCTGAACAGCTGGAAAATTCCATTGGCATCATTTCTTCCGCCTCTACAGAGCTGGCGGCACAGGTTGAACAATCTGACCGCAGCGCTTCAGAATCGGCACAGCGTCTTGCCGAGGCTGCCACGGCCATGAACGAAATGAACGCCACAGTGCAGGAAGTGGCCCGCAACGCCAGCGCGGCTTCAGAAGCCTCTGCAGACACAAGGGAAAAGGCCAGATCTGGCGCGCAGATTGTGGAGCGGGCCGTGCAGAGCATCGAGTCCGTGCGCCATACGTCTGAGGCACTCAAGGGCGACATGGCTGAACTCAATAGCCATGCCCAGAGCATCACGCAAATTATGAATGTCATTTCAGACATTGCCGACCAGACCAACCTGCTGGCCTTGAATGCGGCCATCGAAGCGGCGCGGGCGGGCGACGCCGGGCGCGGCTTTGCCGTTGTGGCCGACGAAGTGCGCAAGCTGGCTGAAAAAACCATGGCGTCTACCCAGGATGTCAGCCAGGCCATCAAATCCATTCAGGACAGCACTGCCAAGAGTATGGGATCTATGGATAATGCGGTAAATCAGATTGCCCGTGCCACGGATTTTGCCAATCAGTCCGGGCAGGCGCTGGAGGAAATAGTCGCCACAGTGGAATCCACGGCAGATCAGGTTAATGCCATCGCCACGGCCAGCGAAGAGCAATCAGCCGCCAGCGAAGAGATCAACCGGAGCATCGTGCACGTCAATGAAATATCGAGGCAAAGCGCCATTGCTATGGCTGAAGCTACGCAGGCCGTTTCGGATCTGGCGGCGCAGGCGCACACCCTCAAGAACCTTGTGGCCCAGATGAAACTTGGCTAGCCACAGTATGATGCCTGGGAATCCGGCGCGAGTCCACGCCTCTGGCGTGCGTGGGCCCACCTGATTCCCAGGCAAATGGAAAGGCGGACTGAAGTGGAATTCCGTGGCGTCTTGCTGCCAGCTGGAAAGCCCTAAAGTCGCAAGGCGTCTGTAATGGATATGCCTTGCACCGTTAAAAAACTCTAACCCTTCCTTGACCATGTGATAGCCTGTGGGGCCCCCGCGTTGACGTTTTCACACGTTGGCGCGGGGGCTTCGTTTGCGGCTTTCAGCGTCGAAGCCGGTTGCTCTGAGAGTCAGGATTTTCAGCGGCTTGAGGTTCGCCAGATATGGTGCATGCCGTGCAAACAAAACAGTGCGGTATTCGGGGCGGCCCTGACTGAGAGGCATATGAATGACAGTGGCGACTCCAGAGGATCATCTGTTCAAGAAAATCATCTGTATCGCTAGCACGCTTGTTATTGTCCGTAGGTTCTGTATCCAGAGCATCAGGGTGTAGCGCGCCGCAACGGTTAAATCCCGTGGCGCGCTTTGCTAGCTTCGCAAACAAACCGCGAGCGGGATAAGCGCACCCGGCAACAGTTGCACGTCCCACACCTCTTGGAGGGAGGCTGCTTGCCTGGCTGCCGGATCATTTTAGAACGAGAAAGGCGCAATGTCCGAAAAATAAAAAGGAACTGTACCTGGCTTGCTGCTGTGAAGTATCCGAAGCCGAGCGTTATTCGCAGGTAAGCGCCATTTTCAGGCGGCAACTGGCTCGGAGGCAACTGGCTTGAACGTACTTGGTCTGGCTGCAAGGGGCTTGCGGTGACGAACTGAGTGGCAACTGATTTGGCGTGCCGGGTGCGGGCGGAGCGGCTGTCGTCTGTTTGCGCAGGGCATGTGGCGGTGGAAGTGACAAGCCGTTCAGGTGTGTGCGCGGCAGGCAAAGGCCCAAAAAAAGAGGCGGCCGCCGGGGGCAACCGGCGGCCGAGAGAGGGAGGATGTTCCGATGGTTAGAGGTTCTGTTCAAAGGAGGAGGTTTTCGGGGGGGGGATCCGGAGGCCCTCAATGGGGGCGGAGGACATCACGGAAGTTTGTTGGTTTTATATAGTTACCGCCCGTCGGCGGATTGGCTGGGTTGGCGACATGTTTTCGCTCGGACCAGCCTTGTTTTTTCTCGCTCCGGTGTACCCGGCGCAAAGCCTTGGGCTGGCTGTTCCTGCCAATTGCCGGGTCCAGATTCTGAGGATCCGGCAGTGAACATTTCTGTCGGCTCCGAAGCGGCGTCGCTTACAGCCTAAGATTTTATAAATGCAGCCGTTGGGCGCTGTTTTGCCGCTTCCGGGTTTCACTATTATGGTCGGACTGAGAAGCTTGCTCTTGCGCTGGTAGACTTTTATTTGTTTTTAAATTTATTCTATCTGTTTTCTGTAGTCATGCATGAATATTAGCAATTGCTGTGCCAATATCGATTTTATGGAGTGTATTTCTATAATATGCTGAACTCATTCGACTGTTGGTTTTTTTAGGGTTTTGTTGCAGAAGTTCAAATGTGTATATTTTTTATGCATATGTATTTTGATATGTATAATTATTAAACAACCTAGCCACGCCATCTGGATAGTCTGCGTACCCAGGTATTCTGATGCCGAAAAGCTGAAAAATAATGGTTCTCGCGGTCTGTGCAGATAGGGGTGAGTGTTGGTGCGGGGCTGGTTTTGCCCCTATTTACAGGGCATTTGCTCAAAGCCCATGCTGCATCCCCTGCTGTTGGGCGTACCCAGAGGAATGCCAACTTCAAGCCGCATCCGCTGGTCGGCATGAGTCAGCACCGAGCGTAGTTCGTCGCGCAGCACCAGCAAATCCCAGCCGAGGCGAGACAGCGTATCGGGTGATGTTTTTCTATCAAAATTAAGGTCTTCCAATTCACTTTTCTTGTTTATGATGTGCTGGCGTAGCTCATACACCTTTGGCGAAAATTCACTAATGATAACAAATGCTTTTATGCGTTGCTGCGGGGGCAGGTGTTCCAATGGCATGCCCAGTGCATTAAAGGGCTGCCGTGGTGGATTTGACGGCAAAATATCGTATTCATGATTTTGTGCCGGAGAACGCATTGGCGGTTGCAGACAGACCATCATAACAAGAAGGAAAATGGTTTTTTTCATGGCGCAAGCAATCCTGAATCAGTTATGTCAGGCGGTAGGATATGGGCTGATGCCTGATTTTTTCTTTCAACCTGGGCGGCAGAGTATGCGTTGCTCTAACAACATATATTGGACTATATGTATATTACGAAGCAAAAACCGTGCAAACATTTCGAGGCGCCGGCACCATAGGGTGACAGCGTGGCCTCATGAAGCTATACCTGCTGTATGAGTATAAAACATGAAGAGACGCACGGGGCGAAGCCAGCCATGCTGGAAGGCCCGGGCGGGAGGCTTTACGCTTCCTTGAAAGGCGCGCGTGGAGTGCTGCGCGCTCCGCTTGGTCTTTTGATGGGGGGCGCAGCGCTTGTGCTGGCTCTCATGATAAGCCTGCTTGCGTATATTTCCATTGAGCGCAGCGAAGCAGCCATGGGGCGTTTGCTGGCTGAAAAGGGCTCTTCATTTATCATTGCCTTTGAAAGTATTTTGCGCTCCGGCATGCGCAGCGAGGCTGGGGTACGCCTTCAGGTGCTGCTGGAAGAAATGGCGGCCAGCCCGGGCATTGTTTTTGTTGCCGTAACCATGCCCGACGGCACCATTGTAGCCCACAGTGACCGAGGACGTCTTGGCGAAATTTTGCAGGTTAAAGACGTGGAGATGGACGAGGCGCGCATGCGCGAGCTGGGGCCTGGCATGCTGGCCCGCTGGGGTATCATGCACCTTGAGGGGCGCAGGGTTTTTGCCGTGTACCGCCAGTTTTCGCCCGGTGCGACCGATGCTGCCAAGGGATACCCCACTCCTGTAATATTTCTTGGCCTGGATATTTCGCCTTTTGAGATCACGCGCAGCCAGAACCGGGACTATGTGGCCATGCTTTCTGCCGTGACCCTGCTTGTGGGGCTGGTCTGCCTTCTGGCTCTTTACTATGCTGAACGTGCCCGTGAATCACGCCAGCGGCAGCGCAAGGCCGAAGTGGAAGTGCGCCGTCTTGAGGGCGAGGTGCGCCGCAAGGAAAAGCTGGCGGCTGTTGGCAATCTGGCTGCCGGGGTGGCGCATGAGATCCGCAATCCCCTCAGCTCCATCAAGGGCTACGCCACATATTTCGGCCAGCGCTTTCCCGAAGGCAGCGAAGACCGTGCCGCGGCCAATGTTATGGTCAACGAGGTGGACAGGCTCAACCGCGTCATTATGGATCTTATCGGGCTTTCGCGCCCCAGCGACGTGTTTCCCCGGGCAGGCAGCATCACGGGGGTTGTGGAGCATGTGGTACGCCTTATCCGGCAGGATACGGAAAAGCGCGGCGTTGAGGTTGAGTGCAGGGTTGCCCGCGGCGTGCCGCAGGCTATGGTGGACCCCGAGCGCATGGGGCAGGCTTTGCTGAACCTCTGCATCAATGCTCTGGACGCCATGCCCGACGGGGGCAGGCTGACGTTGGCCGTGGCCTGGCAGAAAAAGGGCGTGTGCCTTATGGTACGCGACACGGGTATAGGCATTCCCCCGCGTCAGTTGCCGCATATTTTTGATCCCTACTTTACTACCAAGGGGCAAGGCACCGGGCTGGGGCTGGCTATGGTGCACAAGATTGTCGAAGCCCACAATGGCGAGATCAGCGTTACTTCCCGGCAGGCGCAGGGGGATGGAAAGGGGGAAACCATCTTCCGCATCTGGCTGCCAGAGGCATCGCCCGAGCCGCCGCCATTTGTTGAGCGCAGAAAAAGAAAGCGCGTGTGACGGGTACTCCCGCACAGGAAAAGACAGCTTCTTATGTATAAAGCTATATGGCGTTTTGCCGAGTAAACTATCTGTACGGTAAGATGCTCTGGCTTTGTGAAGCCGAACGTTACAGGGCATGTGAGGTTGGCGCTGGCAAGCATTGCTTGCCGCAGAGCGGCAATTTCAACGTGAAAGTGCTCTGTGTAGATCAGGAGGGGAGGGCAGGGTGAGCAACAGCATTCTTGTGGTTGACGACGACGAAGCGCATCGTGGCATGCTGCGTACCATGCTCCGTTCCTGGGGCTATGCGGTGGAAGAGGCTTCTGACGGAGATGAAGCTGTAGCTCTGGTACGCGAAAAAGCTTTTGCCGTGGTGCTGACTGATGTGCGTATGGCCCGGTTGAGCGGCATAAATGCCCTCAAGGGCATTCTTGAATATAATCCCGCCTTGCCAGTGGTGCTTATGACCGCATACTCCTCCGTAGAAACTGCGGTGGAAGCCTTGCGGCTTGGAGCCTATGATTATCTGGTCAAACCCCTGGATTTTGATAACCTGAAAAGCGTGTTGCATCAGGCCATCGAACATTCGCGCCTGAGTGTTGAAAACCGTGAATTGCGGCGTCAGTTGAGCAACACCGCATCCATGCCGGGCATTATAGGCCGCAGCAGCGCTATTGCCCACATGCAGGAAATTATAGATACCGTGGCTCCCACAGAGGCCACCGTGCTTATTTCAGGAGAGTCCGGCACGGGTAAGGAGCTGGTGGCCCGCGCCCTGCACGCGCACAGCTCCCGTGCCGATAAAATCTTTGTTACGGTGAACTGCGCCGCGCTGGCTGAAAATCTTCTGGAGTCTGAACTCTTCGGCCACGAAAAAGGTTCTTTCACCGGGGCGGAGCGGCGGCGTGAAGGCCGCTTTGCTCAGGCCCACGGCGGTACGCTTTTTCTGGATGAAGTGGGCGAAATGCCTTTGTCCGTTCAGGCCAAACTGTTGCGCGCCTTGCAGCAGGGTGAAGTGCAGCGCGTAGGTTCGGACACCCAGCTTACTGTGGACGTGCGCGTTCTGGCCGCAACCAACCGTGATCTGCGGCAGGAAGTGGCGCAAAAGCGTTTTCGCGAAGACCTGTTTTTCCGGCTCAACGTCATCAGTGTTGATGTGCCGCCATTGCGCGAAAGGGAGGAGGACATTCCTCTGCTGGCGGCGCATTTTCTTGAAGGCTTCGCCAGCCGCAACCGGAAGGTCGTGCGCGGATTTTCGCCTCAGGCCCTGGACACCATGCTGCGTTATTCCTGGCCGGGCAATGTGCGTGAACTGGAAAACGCGGTGGAGCGCGCCGTCATACTGTGCCACGGCGACCTTATTACCGGGCGCGAACTACCCTCCATGCTGTCTTGCGCAATTCAGGAAGACGTGCGCCCGGCGGAGCCGGACGCATCGCTGGCTGGCCTGCCTCTTGATGCCGTGGAGCGCAGGGCCATTGAAGAAACGCTGCGGCAGGCCGGGGATAACAAAAGCGAGGCCGCGCGCCGTCTGGGTATTACCCGCGCCACCCTGCATAACAAGTTGCGTAAGTATGGTCTTGAGTGACCTTTTTTGATGCTCTTCAAATTTTGCCAATCATCTTACCGGAATTATCATGAGCGACACAGACAAGCGGGTAGCCGCAAAGACCTTCAATCCTGACCAGTTGGAGCGCATTGCAGATTTTTTTAATGAAGTTGGAATGCTGCGGCACACGCCCCGCACCGGGTATGCCTTTCTTGGTTCCGGCAAGGAAAATGTGGCCGAACACTCGTACCGGGTCAGCGTTATAGGGTATGTGCTGGCGCGCATGAGCGATATTGATCCTGCAAGGGTCACATTTCTTTGCCTGTTTCATGATCTGCATGAGGCGCGCACGGGCGATTTCAACTATGTGAACCATCGCTACGACCAATGCCAGGCGCGGCGTGCCCTGGAAGACTGTGTGGAAGGAACCGGGCTTGAGGGCGATGTGCTGCCGCTTTGGGATGAGCTGGATGCGAGCGCAAGCCCGGAATCAATCCTGGCCCACGACGCGGATCAGCTTGACCTTATCTGTAACCTCAAAGCAGAGCTGGACAAGGGCAACGCTTTTGCCGCGCAATGGCTTGAAAGCGCGGTCAAGCGCCTGCGCAGCCCGGCGGCTGAAGAGCTGGCCCAAGTTGTGTTGCGTACCGACCATAACAGATGGTGGTATGGACGCGTTGAAAAGGACTGGTGGGTGCGCCGCGGTCAAAAGAGCTAGTGATAGCTATTTTTACAAACATAGAAAATTCTTTACAAAATATTTCAGAGTGAGCTAGCCTCGCCTAGCCCAGAATTGTAGAAAGACACCACAGTGGAGTCTTTGCGCCGGACCGAAAAAGGGGGAGGCATGCACTTTCTGGAGGATGGGGCGGGGGGACTTTTTGAGGGTGGCGCGTGGCCCTCTGGCCGGACAGAAGGCGACCCCGGATCAGAAATCAACCTGAAGAGCTGGGAAAGCTGCCAGATTCGCCGTCTGCTGGGCCGTATGGAACAGTATGACCGCACCACTTGGCTCATGCAGTATGAATCATTTCTGCAACAGGCACTGCGAGTGGTGCGCACTGAATGTCTTGGGCGGCGTTTCGGCATCCTGCACGCCGATATGCAGGGATTTCAGGTTCTCAACCGCATCTATGGCGAACGTGCGGGCAACAGCATGCTGCGTGCCTTTGCCACTTTTTTGCGCCGCTGCGATTCTTATGTCTGCGCCAGCCGCGTTTTTGCCGATCAGTTCGCAATGCTTTTCACTATCCCCCCGGACTTCAGCCTGCAGGGCATGGCCAAAAAACTTGTCTCCGAAGGCGAACAGTTTCTTGCAGAAAAACGCAATCTGCACCCGCGCAGTCACCTGGCTTTTGTGGGCGGCATCTGCGCTGTGGATGGCACGCCGGAAAGCCTGCACCCTCTGGTAAGCCGGGCAGACAAGGCGCGGCGCGCTCTCAAGCCTACCCTGCGATCACGCTGCGGAATTTTCACCGAAGCTATGGAGGTCTGCCGCCTGCAAAGGCAGAGTCTCTATGAAGACATTGCCAAGGCGCTGGAAAGCCGGGGCGTGTTTTTTCTGCTACAGCCACAAATCGACATCGTTACCGGAACCGTGGTGGGCGTCGAAGCTCTGGCCAGAATGCGCACGCCTGACGGCAAGATCATAATGCCCGACAGCTTTGTGCCGCTTTTGGAAGAATCTGGCGATATAACCAGCCTGGATTTCACCATTTATGGTCAGGTTTGCAAGCACATGCAGCGCCGTCAGCAGTCCGGCAAGCCGATGGTGCCTGTATCCCTGAACATCTCACGCGAGCATTTCAGAAATCCCACTTTTGTATCAGAATTTCATTCTTTGGTGCAGGCGCATGACATTGCGCCCTGTTGGATTGGGCTGGAAATCACCGAGAGCGTCTTTGTAAAAAAGCTCGAAGAAATCAGTGAAAGCGTGCGTCAGTTCAAGCAGTACGGCTATTCCATCTGGCTGGATGATTTTGGCGCGGGCTACTCCAGTCTTAACGTGCTCAAGGATGTGCCCTTCGACTTTATTAAAATTGACAGAGGACTCCTGGGGACAGGGGAAATAGCCCCTACCAACAAAAGCATTATCAACAGCGTTGTGCGCCTTGCCGAAGACCTGAATATGGGGGTTTTGTGCGAGGGAGTGGAAAACGCTTCGCAACGTGACTTTTTGTCCCGTTTGGGCCGCATTCAGGCTCAGGGATTTTATTACGCTCACCCAATGAGCCTTGAAGATTTTGAGCACCTGCTCGACAGTGGAGGAAAGCTCCATCCGCTGGCCGGGGAGAATTCCTGACCCGTGGCGCGTCAGGCGCGGTCTTTTCAGCCGCAATACCCGGTACGGCCCTGCTTTTTTTCCAGTAATACATGCGGGCGTAGTTCGCCCTGCTGCAATTCGGGGCTTGCCATCCGCAACGCGCCGTCTTTTTGCACATCCTGCCACGAGCACCATCGGGCAGCAGCAGCACAGGCCCCGCGGTGTGTGGCGCTGCCAGGCGACTCGCCTTTCTCGGGGCTGCTTGAAAGATTCCGTAAAGACCATCATACTCCAGCCACGGCTTTTTCAGAGCATTGCAGCATGTTCAGCGTTACAATGCCCGACGGCAAGCAGACCGGGCCGCCCGTTGCGATGCAGCGCGGGGGCAGCCAGACGCGTAGTTGGGCTGCATACCAACCCTGAAATATTTAGCCTTTCATGGTTGCTCTGCTTGCCTGGTCATTTTGGGGGTGCCCTTGAGCACTCGTGGGCACCAGCCCATCCACGGAGTATTTTATGATCCGCAATATTCGGCGTAACCTTGCTCTTTTTCTGTCACTGGCTTCTCTGGCCTTGCTTCCCGCTGCCCCTGTCAACGCAGCCCCAGTGGATGCTGGCGCTCCGCGCATGGAACTGCCCGCGCCTGACAAGACCGGGGGCATGCCGCTTATGCAGGCTTTTGCCCAGCGCCATTCCACCAAAAAAGGCTACAGCGGCGCGCCGCTTCCCGCGCAGCAACTCAGTGACCTGCTTTGGGCCACCTGGGGCGTCAACCGGGAAGACGGACGCCGTACCGCCCCGTCAGCCCTGAACAGGCAGGAAGTGCAGGTTTTTGTAGCTTTGGAAAACGGCGTGTGGCGTTATGAAACCGCCCACGCCCTGGTCAAGGTTCTGGACGGAGACTGGCGCTCCAAGCTTGGCGGTGGTTCGTTGGTGCTGCTGTTTGCGGCTCCGGCGGCAAACAAGTGGTCGGGTATGCATGTGGGCTCGCTGTATCAGAACGCGGGCCTGTTCTGCGCGTCGGCAGGTTTGGGCAACTATGTGCATGCCTCGAACGCTTCCGCGCTGGACGGCAAGCTACCCCTGCCTGACGGCTGGAGTGTGCTTATTGCCCAGACTGTGGGCATTGTGCAGTAGAAACAGCTTCAGAATATTTTACATAAAAAAAGCGGCAGCCGGAATTCCGGCTGCCGCTTGTATTTTTGTCTGGCGTGCGGTTAGCCCACAACAACGGTGCCCAGCGGGGCGTCGTCCAGCAGGTAGCGGCGCAAACTTGAGGGCGCGCGGCCATCAAGAATAAGAGCGCGCTGGCAGCCTGCGTCCAGAGCGTGCAGGCAGGATTCCACCTTGGGGATCATGCCTCCGGTAATGACGCCTTCTGCGCGGAGCTTGTCTATCTCTGTGCGGGTCAGGGCGGGAATAAGCCTGCCCTCGGCATCAAGCACGCCCGGCACATCGGAGATCAGCACAAAGTAATCCGCAGCCAAAGCTCCAGCCAGAGCGCCTGCGGCCGTGTCGGCATTGATGTTCAGGGCCTGGCCTTCGGGGCCGCTGGCCACCGGAGCCACAACAGGCACAAAGCCAGCCTGGAGCAGGCAAAGGGGCAGGGCTGCGTCTACAGTCTCTACCTCGCCCACAAGGCCCAGCGCGGGATTTTTTACCACAGCGCGCAGCAAGTTGCCGTCTCTGCCGGAAATGCCTGCCGCCCGCACGCCGTGCGCGGCAAAGGAGGCCACAACGGCCTTGTTTACCTGGCCGCACAAAACCATTTCCACGGCTTCCATTGTGGCTTCGTCAGTAACACGCAGACCGTTTTCAAAGCGGCTTTCAATATTCAGGCGCGCCAGCAGCGCGGAAATCTGGGGCCCGCCGCCATGCACCACCACAAATCCCATATCCTGAGACGAAAGCTGGGCAAGGTCAGTGGCAAAAGCCGTGCAAAGCTCGGGCTTGTCCATAGCGTGCCCGCCGTACTTTATAACAACTTTGGCGTTGTTCATGTGTCTTCCTTATTTACAGGCAGCGGGCAGCCCCGCGTGGGCGCTGTCTTTCCTGTTGCAGAATATTCGGTATGTCCGTACAGCTGTTCAAATTAACACCCAGCCATGTGGCGCGCAAGCCAGTAGGAAGTCAAACAAACGACAATGTTCCGACATTTTACGCTGAAAGCGTGAAAATGAATGGCAGACGGGTGGCAGGCACCGGGGCGGCAACGCAAAACGGCATTGTATTGCCGGGCCAAAAGCGCTAGCCTGCACATCAAGTTTTATGGAGGCACAATGGTGTTAGAGGCACAGCAGGGCTTTGAGGAAGGACTTTCGTGGGGACAGGAGGCCATGGCTGCAGCCAGTGTTGGCCTCTGGGTTCTTGAGCGCGATGTGGCTTCCGGGCAGATGCGTCTGCTTACCAACGCAGTTACGCGCCGCCTGTTGGGCGTGCCTGACGACATCAGTCCTGAAGACTGTGCGGAATTCTGGCGCACCCACGTGGACAGCCGCGACATAAACCGCATATGGGAAAGCCTTGAAGATTTTAAAAAGCACACTGAAATGCGCGAAATGCGCTACTCATACAACCATCCGCAGCTGGGTTCCATTCGTGTGCGTTGCGGTGGCAGGCGTGTTTCCCAGAAAGGCGACAAGGTCCTGCGCCTTGCAGGTTACCATCAGGACATAAACGAACTTCATGCAGCCCATCAGGCTTTGCGTGAAAGCCTGTCGCGGCTTTCGCTGGCCTGCCGTTTGGGTTGGCTGGGTGTTTTTGAACTGGGACGGCATAAGGGCAAGCTGGAGTTTACCTGCAATGAGGTTTTTTACGAGCAGTTCGGCCTGCGCGAAGGGGCTGGCGCCGAAGAGCGGCTCGCGGTTATGGAAAAGCGCATTCTGCCTGAAGACAGGCAGCGCTGGCGCAATCTTTGCCGTGCTGAAGGCTGGACTGTGGGTTTTCAGGAGCATGTGGAGCTTCGGGTAAATCATCCCTGGCGCGGCCTTTGCTGGTTTGCCCTGGCCTATGAGGTCGTGGGCACGCAGGAAGAACCCCGCATCGCCGGGTATGTGAGCGATGTGACGAAGCACCGCCAGCATGAACGTGTGCTGCGCGAGGCCAAGGAAAGCGCGGAGGCCGCCAACGCGGCCAAGAGTATATTTCTCGCCAACATGAGCCATGAGATACGCACGCCAATGAACGGCATCATGGGCATGGCGCACCTGGTGCTCAATACGGAACTCAATCCACAGCAAAGGGACTATGTGGAAAAAATTCATTCCACATGTGAGTCGCTGCTGGATATTATCAATGATCTTCTGGATTTTTCCAAGATTGAGGCCAACCATATGGAGCTGGAAAATCTGCCATTCCAGCCCGAAAAAGAGCTTGAGGCCGTGCTTGCCCTGCTGCGCCCGCGCACCCATCACAAGAACTGCACGCTTGAGAGCCGCATAGATCCGCGCATACCGCCCACCCTGATGGGCGACGCCCTGCGGCTGCGCCAGATATTACTGAATCTGGGCGGCAACGCCATCAAATTTTCAGAACGCGGTACAGTGCGCATAGACTTTCAGCTGGTGCGCCGCAAACTTAATAATGTCACTTTGGCCTGTATCGTCAGCGATGAAGGCATTGGCATGAGCGGTGAAGAACAGGAGCGTATTTTTACGCCTTTTTCCCAGGCAGACACGTCCATTACCCGCCGCTTCGGCGGCACCGGGTTGGGGCTTGCCCTTTGCCGCCGTCTGGCCGTACTTATGGGCGGGCGCATCAACGTGCAGAGCGGCCCCGGCAAGGGCAGCGTATTCACGGTGGAATTGCCCTTTGGCGTAGGGCAGGAAGACATGTTTGCCCCTGATCTGGCCGAGGCCGATCACAAGGTGGAATTTGCCTGCCTGCAAGGGTTGCGCGTGTTGATGGCTGAAGACGGGGACATAAACCGCGAAATTATGGAAGTGCTGCTCAGCGGCATGGGGGTGGAATGCATGGCCGTGAGCAACGGTCAGGAAGCCCTTGACGCATGGCGGCAGCATGTGGACGAAATTGACCTTGTTCTTATGGATGTGCAGATGCCTGTTATGGACGGCTATACCGCCACGCGCGAAATCAGGGCCAGTGGATTGCCCGGCGCGGTGGATGTGCCTATTGTGGCCATGACAGCCTATGCCATGCGAGGCGACGCAGAGCGCAGTCTTCAGGCGGGCATGAACGCCCATCTGACCAAACCCATCGACGTAAGGGAGCTTACCCTTACCCTCAAACGTCTTGCACGCACCTGCGATGAAAGGCGCGAAGCCGCGCACAATACAGACAGCCGGAATTTGTGAGCCGCGCGGTGTCTCCGGGGGCATCTGGGCCAATCCGGGGCAACCGTGCGAATCTGGGCGTCTCCGGGCGCATTCGGGGCATCCTGACGTACTCGGGTGTATTCGGAGAAGTATTGCCTCTGGTCGCTGGCGCCCGGCACGCGGCTTGCCCGAGACTATTTTGCAGAAAAATTAATAAATATATGAGATAGACGGGAAACAGCCTGTTTGCCTCAAAAGCTCAGTCAAGGATAGTAACATGACGCAAGTGGTTACACGATTTGCCCCCAGCCCCACGGGACACCTGCATATCGGCGGCGCACGCACCGCCATTTTTTGCTGGCTTTTGGCCCGCCATTCCGGCGGCCGTTTTCATCTGCGCATTGAAGATACGGATCTTTTGCGCTCCAAGCAGGAATATACCGATTCCATTCTGGCCTCCATGCGCTGGCTCGGTCTGGATTGGGACGGGGATCTGGCCTATCAGACGCAGCGCACCGACCTGTATAACACCTATGTGGACAAGCTGCTGGAAAACGGCCACGCCTACTGGTGTTCCTGCACGCCTGACGAGGTTGAGGCCATGCGCGAAGAAGCCCGGCAAAAAGGCCTCAAGCCGCGCTATAACGGCTGCTGCCGCACGCGCGACCTCGGCCCCGGCGAAGGGCGCTGTGTGCGCCTCAAAGCTCCGCTGGCAGGCAAGGTGGTTTTTGACGACCTGGTCAAGGGCAAGATCGCGGTAGACGTGAATGAACTGGACGATATGGTCATCAGGCGTGCCGATGGCATGCCCACATATAATATGGCCGTGGTGGTGGACGATCACGACATGGGCATCACGCACGTGATCCGTGGTGACGACCACGTTTCCAACACGCCCAAGCAGATCCTTATCTATGAAGCTCTGGGCCTGCCTGTGCCGCGCTTCGGCCATGTGCCGATGATTCTCGGCCCTGACCGCCAGAAGCTTTCCAAGCGTCACGGCGCGCGGGCCGTCATCGAGTATCAGCAGGACGGCCTGCTGCCACAGGCTCTTGTGAACTATCTGGTGCGGCTTGGCTGGTCCCACGGCAATCAGGAACTGTTCACGCCCGAAGAACTGGTGGAATTTTTTGACGGCAGCAACCTCAATCCTGCGGCTGCAGCCTTTGACCCCGCCAAGCTGGAATGGTGCAATGCCCACTTCATGCGCGAAATGCCTCTGGCCGAACTGGCCGCGCTGACTGCGCCCTTTGTGGAGGAAGCCGGCCTTGGCGTTTTGACGCAGGAACGGCTGGAACCCCTGTGCCTCATGTTCCGCGAGCGTGCCAACAACCTCAAGGCACTGGCTGAAAGCTTCCGGCCGTTGCTGGTTTCCGCCGCTGATCTGGAATATGCCGAAAAAGACGCCGCCAAACATCTGACGGATGGCGGCAAGGCCCATCTGAGCGCGCTGGTCTCAGTGTTCGCGGCTTGCGAGCCCTTTACGGCTGAAAGCATTGAGGCTGCCCTCAACGCCTATGTGGCTGATAATGGCCTCAAGTTCAAAGAAGTGGCCCCGCCCCTGCGCACGGCCCTTATGGGCTTTATGGGCGGCTCGCATCTTAATGAAATCATGGCATTTCTGGGTAAGGAAGAATCCCTGGCGCGGCTGGAGAAGGCTGCGGGGTAGAAGTGGGGCAGGTCTGCACATCTGATCATGTGCGAGTGTTTTGTGGAAGGGGCTGCCATGTGCAGTCCCTTTTTTATTGGCATCGATGTTGCAATCTTTTATGCGCGCCAAAACTACAGTGCAGTTGGAGTATCACCATGTCAGACGCACAAGCCAATGCTGCGAGCTTCATTAAAGGCTCTCCTTTGCGCAAGCCAGAATATTTCATCGGCCCGGTGGCATGGTGGAACGGTTCCCTGACTTGCGGCGGTGTTGAGCGCCAAATTTTGGCTTCAGCTAAAGCTTTTCAGGATAAAGGAACCCCCATTGTCCTGCTGTGCCGGACCTTGTCTGCCGCAGGAGGAAATGATTTTTTTCTGGCAGAAGCCAAGAACTGCTGTAAGGCTGTTCTTGAATTTTCTCTGGATAAGATAAAGGTTGAAGATTTTCAGGCGGCACGCGGAGTTGTAGATGCTGCTTTTGAAAATCCTCCCCCTGTTTTTCGGGATAGTGTTGCCGTTTATGCAGCCTGGTTTTTGCGTTTAATGCCTCGATTACTGCATATCTGGAATGCCGATCATCTCGAACCCCTATTGGCGGCGATTATTGCGGGTGTTCCAAATATAATAATTGCCGGGCGCAGTCTTGCACCGCGCAGTCGAGCACCATATGGCTTTGAAAGTGTTGATGAATCGTTGGCGCACGCTATTCTTAGCAGGGCCGTGCAGATGCCAGGCGTAGTTATGACCAACAACAGCCGCGCCGGATGCATCGATTATGAGGAATGGCTCAACCTGCCCGCGGGAAGTGTTTCGCTGACATCAAATATTCTTCGATTAAAGGATTGGCCTTGTCCTGAGCCAGAGAATGTAGCCGCTTTGCGCATTAAACTCGGCATCCCTGAAAAATCCCCGGTGGTGGGTGGTCTTATCCGTTTTGTCTCGATTAAGGACCCGGAGCTCTGGATCTGCACAGCTATGCGCGTATGTGCGGCTAATCCCGGTCTTTATGCAGTTCTGGCTGGGCACGGTCCGATGTATGAGCAGCTAAAGAACGTAGTGGCCAGCACTGCGCATGCTGATCGCATCCTTCTGCCTGGAGCGATCAAGAATGTTTCCGATTTTTTGTCGCTCTGCTCGGTCTTTTTACATACGGCTTATGTGGAAGGATTGCCCAATGCGCTCCTGGAAGCCCACGCCTTAGGGGTGCCCATAGTGACCACCAGGTGTGGCGGTGCTGCCGATGTGGTAGTGCATGGACAAAGCGGATTTGTGCTGGACGGGCGTGACGAAGTAGCTTTGGCCAATCATGTTGGCTGGTTGTCCAGGCATCCAGAGGCTGCCAGAGCCGCAGGGCAGACAGGGCGGGTGCATGTTGGGCGTGATTTTTCCCTGGAACACTCATTGGGACAGCTCCAGGTGGTTTATGACAGGATTACGGGGAAGACTGCCAAGCGCTGTGATAGCCAATGCGTCTGCTAACTCAGAAGGCTTTTCAAAATCCTTTACGTGATGTTTATGGGGATGCCCTAAGAGGCTGCACGGCAGGCTTTCCTTGTGATGATGGACTTTGGGGTGTCATGCCAAGTGTCATTTTATCAAGAGGACGTTTACATGTTTAACTCAATTAATTCTTATGCCAGTCGCCAAGGCATGAATGAGATAAATTTGCACCTTGGGTGCGGTGGGGAAAATATTGAGGGCTGGATAAACATTGATAACTATGATTATGAGGGGAAAGATACCTCACGAAGCGGGTCATGTTACGATTTAAAGATGGATATCCGCGCGTTGGATGCCGCTGATAGCAGTGTAGACCGCATTCTTCTTGTTCATGTGCTTGAGCATTTTACACGATGGGCCGCCATAGACCTTCTGGCTCAATTTCACCGTTTGCTCCGACCGGAAGGGCTTCTTCTCATGGAGCATCCAGACCTTGATGCCTGCATAAAAATGTATCTGGAAAGCCAGGCCAGCATTGATACTCCTCTGGGGGCCCTTAATCTGGGTTTTTCTCAGTTTTATGGCAACCAGTGGGACAGGCTTGATTATGAAACACACCGCTACGTTTGGACAAAAAATGAAATGGCCAGTGAATTGATCAAAGCCGGATTTGAAGTTCTTGTGCTAGATAATCAGGCTAAATTTCATGTGCCAGGGCGCGATATGCGCGTGATCGCTCGCGCTTGCAAGACGCCCCGCTGACCGCCGTATCCAGTAAGGATTTGTTCATATGGCCCAACGCACAAAAACGATTTTTAATGATGGCGGCATAGGCGATGCCATCCTCGTTTCGGCAATTGCCGAGAACTGTGGCCTTTGCGTGGCTTCAACAAAATACAATGCTCTTCTTGAGCATAACCCAAATATTGTTTTGAATGATACTCCCGCACATGCCGTTTTTAATTCGCGCGACGTGCATGATGCCCTGTTGCAACGTGGTGTCGCTCCATTTTATGCTCACTATTGGGATCTTGAATGCAAAAATGGATTTTATCATTGGCGTTATCCAGAAACACATATGATAGCAAAGCTTTGTGCCAGAGCCGAAGTGTATGGCGATATCAAGATTTATCCAAAAATATACCTGAGCGATCAGGAAATTGAAGAAAACAGACCTGTAAATGATAAATATATTGTTATGCAAAGCTATGGCGCAGTATGGAAAACTGCCGGCTATGAAACATGGTCTGTGGTAAGCAAAGTTTTAAGTAAAAACTATACGATTGTTCAGATTGGAGCAGAAAGCGATCCATTGCTTCCAAATACGAAAAACTGCCTTCATGTTGGGTTAAGAGAAACTGCTGCTATAATAAAAAATAGTAGTGCCTTCCTTGGTGTCATTGGAGGATTGATGCACATGGCAAGAGCCGTGGGAACAAGATCTGTAATATCTTTTTCAGATAGTGAACCAGAGTTTTTTTCTGGATATATTGCCAATGAGCATGCTCTTTCTCAGGAGCGTTGTGACCTGTGTAGGTCAAATAAAGTTAATATGTTTAATGGTGACACTTGTCCTAACAAATATATATGTGGGAAAAGTATATCGCCAGAGGTAATTTTGTCGTCTTTTTATCGCCTTGAAAAGAGGCTTTCGTCCCCGCTAGAGTACGATGTGATAAATAATACGGCAGAAAAAAAAGATGCGATACATCAGATGATGCTATACAGGAAAACTCAAAGAAGACCAGTTTTGGACGGTTTTTCCAAGGTCTTTGCATAGGGGAGAGTGCCATGACTAAGCTTGCAGAGATGAGTGACAGTGAAGCAAAGGAACTTTTGCTGGCCTCGGCGACAGGCGTGGGAAAGCTGGTTCCTGATATGGCTGGCGTGCTTGCCGATGGATCGGGCGACGGCATGATGTTTAAGCAGGTTCAAGGGCCTTTTCCCAAAGGACCTTGCCGCTTCGCCCTGTACGGCCATGCAGACAGTTATGTTGGCGCTTTTTATGAATTGATAGACAGCGCTCAACAGTGCATTTTGTTTAGAGGCCGCGTAGCAACAGTGGAAAAAAATCTGTTGGCCGTTGCCTGCCTTGACCTTCAGCGGGATAGTCAATCAGTCGAAATTCGCGTTTATGTTCGTCAGGGAACCAGGCTGCTGGTGACGCGCTGTATGCTAAGGCCATGCTCGCCCTTTGATGTAAAAATCAAAGATGAGTCCGATAATTTCCTGTATAATATTTTTGATAGCGATACCTTGTTGCGCTTGCCCCTGCCTGGCGCCAGAAAAGGAGTATCCCTGCATGATGGGGCCGCCAGAGGCATAAGTCTTCAACAAGATAAACTGCGGGCTTTTTGTGAAGCGGATCCGCTTTTTCATGGCGCTCAGCGTGCAGCGCATGGGCTTTCTCTTGTCACCAGAGAGCGATTTTTGAATATGTTTATTCTTCTTAAGTACTACCTGCCGAAGCTGGATGCACAAGGAGATATTATTGAATTTGGTACCTTTCGGGGAGGGATGGCCCTGTTTATGGCCTACCTGCTCAAATTTACAAAAAGCCGCAGGCGCGTATACGCGCTGGACACCTTTGAGGGCATGCCCCTGACCGAGAGCGCGCAAGATTACCACAAACAAGGGGATTTCAAGGAAGATAACTTGATGGGGGAAATGCTTAGGCGGAAAGAGATGCTCGGTCTGGATAACTTGATATTGGTCAAAGGATTGTTTGAAAACACAGTCCCGACGCTGTTTCAGGAAAAACTGTCTTTTGCCCTGGCACATATTGACTGTGATATCTACGACGCCGTTGCCTACTCATATGAGAGCGTGAAAGACCGAATGGTTGCTGGCGGATATGTGGTTTTTGACGATCCTTTGGCAGCCTCTTGCCAGGGGGCCATGGCCGCTGTTGAAGAGCTGCTGTACCATAGGGACAAGTTGCATGCGGAGCAGGTTTATCCGCATATGGTCTTCCGGCTTGGACTGGAACAGGGTTTTTAACGCTACTGATACAGAGGGCTCATAGACCGCAGCAGGTTGGTGAATAGGCCGTCCAGTCCCAGAATAAAGGTTTCCACATGGTCAGCCATAATGACCAGCAGCAGACCCACAAAGAAAAATCCCACGCCAATCTTGGCCGGAAAGCCGAATTCCATAATGTGTATCTGCGGCGAGGTGCGGGCTACCAGGCCCAGGGCCACTTCCACCATAAAAAGCGCCACCATTACCGGAGCCGCAATTTGCAGGGCCAATACAAACATCTGCGAAGCCAGGTGCAGTATCTGCCACATGATGTTGGAGCCGATGAAAAGCCCCCCCGGCGGTATCAGCTTGAAGGATTCGGCAAAGCCCTTGATCATGTACAGGTGGCCGTCCAGCGCCAGAAAGGTCAGCAGAGAAACCATCCAGAGAAAAAACGCCGTTATGCCCGTCTGGTTGCCGGTGAGCGGGTCGGCAAAATTTATCATGGTGAAGCCCATCTGAAAGCCCAGAAGTTCACCACCCGCCTGAATGCCCATAAACAGAAAATTGACGGCCATGCCCAGCACCAGCCCCAGCACCGCCTCGCCCAGAATCATGATTACCATGTCGAAGGGATGGGCAGGCATCTGGCTGCCCGGCAGGGCGAGATGCGGCCATACGCCCAGCGTGAACACCAGGGTTATGGCGGCTTTGACCTGTACGGGGATATTGTTGGTGGAAAACACAGGCAGCATGAACATGACAATACTTACCCGCATCATGGTAAGTATGAGACTTAAAATCTCAGCCTGGTTGTAGTTGAACACGTCCATGCCGGAGGGGATTGCAAAATGGTTGCCAAAAAATGCAGTCTTTTTGCGCCGCAGCGCGTCAGAAGGGTGACGCGCTGCGGCTTGTCAGCCCCGCTGGGGGCAGGGCTTTGGAGGAGGACAATTTTACCTGTGAATTTACGGCAGGAAGGGCCTTGCCACGGTATTTTTTCAGAACAACTTTTGCAGACAAGCTTTTACCATACCAGCTCTGGGCAGTTCAGCTTTTGCAGCGTCAGTTTTTACCTGATACATTCTCGTCAAATCAGCTCGGCCTGCCTGGTTCCAGTCAACGTGATTCTGCATGGATTGTCTTGCCAGTGTGCTTGGCGACAGGACATCCCTTGCCGGATCAGCCTTTACTTTGTTCCTTTGGGTTATAGTGGCGTAATCCGTTGAAAACCCACAAGCCCAAAAGAAATACCAGAAGCGCCGCAGACAGCAGCACTGTGCTGTGTGCGGAGGAAAAGGCCATTTGTCCGGCCTCGGCAATGGCTTTGCCTTTTTCTCCACCAGCCAGCTCCGCGGCAACCATCGTATCGCTGATAGAATCCACGACACTGTGCGGCAGGCTCTGGCGTATGTATTCCGGCAAACGCAAGGCCGCGCTGTAGTTTACTGACAGCAGAACCCCAAAGCCCGTGATGCCCAAGCCCGCGCCCAGATCATAACCCAGAGCTTCAATGGATCCTGCTGCCCCGCCTTTTTCCGGCGGCACGCTGCCCATGATGGCAATGGATGAGGCCGTCAAACCAATGCTGAGTGAAAGCCCCAAAATGACCATGCACGAGAACACCAGCCAGCCAGCGTCATGAAAGCTCGCAAAACCCAGCCCGGCGAGGCTGGCTCCGGCAGCCAGCAGCGACAGTGTACAGACGCTCCGCAGCCCACCCCAAACGACCAGTTTTCCGGCCAAAGGGCCGCCAACGGCAGAAGCCGCCATGATGGGCAGCATGAAAATGCCAGCCTGCAAGGGCGTGCGCCCGAGAACAAACTGCAACTCCTGGGCAATGGTAAGCTCCACGCCAGCCAGCGCGCCTGAAACAATAAGGGCTGTCACGAGTCCCACGCGGATGGCAGGCATGCGGAACAGGCCAAGGTCAAGCATGGGCGCGCGCGCAGTCAGCTGCTTGCGTATGAACAATGCCAGCAAAAAAATACCGCAAGCCAGCACGCCGCCGCAAAGCAGCATTGAAGAGCCCTGTTTGAAAACGGCCTTAATGGCATACACCGTCGCCATAAGGCCCGCGGCCAGTGTCAGAGCCTGCCCGATGGGCCATGTGCCTTTGGCCTTGATTTGGGGCTTGGGCAGCAGGTGGGCAGCCAGGGGCAGGATAATCAGAATGATCGGCACATTGATAAGAAAAACAGATCCCCACCAGAAATGCTCAAGCAAAAGGCCGCCCGCCAGAGGGCCCATGGCGGCGGCCACGGTACTTACCGTACCCCAGATGCCCAGGGCCATGGCCCGTTCTTTCCAGTCGTCAAATGTAATCCGTATGATGGCCAGCACACTGGGTATTATCATGGCTCCGCCCACGGCAAGCAGGCCCCTGGCCATAATCAGGCTTTTGGCCGTTGGCGAAAAGGCCGCTGCCAGCGAAGCGGCCATAAAGATGAGCAGCCCGACCAAGAGCAGTTTGCGCGGGCCGATGCGGTCGCCCTGCGTGCCCATTGGCACCAGCAGGCTGGCAATAATCAGCGGGTAGATGTCAATAATCCAGAGTATTTCCGTGCCCGTGGCCTGTAGCGAAAGCGTCAACGACGGCACGGCGATATGCAGGATGGTCATGTCCGTGGCAATGGGCAACCATGCCACCATAACGGCAATAAGCACCCGCCAGCGTGCGCCCTTGGAAAGGCGCTTTTGAACAGGAGCGCCCTGTGGGGGCGCACTGTGTGTATTCGGATTGTCTGTGCTCATAAAAAAATCATAGGATGCGTTTGTTACAGCCAGCATTGTTTTTGCGTCATAATGCGTGGCAGTGGGCAGACCGGGCCGCCCTTCGTGATGCAGCAAGCATTCACCGGGATCACGCTCCCGGTGAATGCTTGCTTTGAAATACCGTCACGCCACAGTCATTACGGCTTGCGTGGCGTGCCGATGTTTTTTGCCGTATTTTCCAGCAGTATTGCTACTTACCGCCTTTGCTGCGCGGTTTGCGAAATATATTCACAACCAGCACAAAGAACAGTGGCGTAAAGTAAACGCCAAGGGCCGTCGCGGTGAGCATTCCTGCCATCACCACAGTACCCAGGGCATTTTGCGCTCCTGACCCGGCTCCGCTGCTCAGGGCCAGAGGAATGACACCGAGAATAAAACACAGGGATGTCATTATGATGGGCCGCAGCCGCAGCCGGGATGCCTCAATGGCTGCAGCGGCCAGACTTTTGCCAGCCCTGTGCTGGGCGCGGGCAAACTCCACAATCAAAATGGAGTTTTTGGCTGACAGGCCCACAATGGTCAGCACAGCGATTTGAAAGTAGATATCATTATTCAGTCCGCGCAGCCAAGCCCCGGCAAGAGCGCCCACAAGGCCCGTAGGCACGGCCAGCAAAACGGATACGGGTATGCTCCAGCTTTCGTACAGGGCTGCCAGACTGAGAAACACCACCAGCAGTGAAATGGCGTAGAGCATGGGAGCCTGGTTGCCGGACAGCAGTTCCTGGTAGGAAAGGCCTGTCCAGGCAAAGTCGAAGCCCGGGGGCAGAGCTTTGGCGCTGGCTTCCATAGCCTTCATGGCCTGACCGGAGCTTTGCCCCGGTGCGGCCTCACCTTCAATTTTCACTGAAGGCACACCTTGGTAGCGGGTAAGTTTGGGGGAAGCCGTGATGGATTCCACACCGAGAAAACTGGCAAAAGGCACCATTTCACCCGCGCTGTTGCGCACATAGTAGCGGTAAAAATCCTCCGCGCTGGAGCGGAATCCTGCCTCTGCCTGAAGATAGACCTTCTTGGTGCGGCCCTTGTCCACAAAGTCGTTGATGTATTCTCCGCCCCAGTATGCGCCTATGGCTCCGTTGACCACGGCCATGTCCAGCCCCTGTGCTCCTGCCTTGTCACTATCGACAAGCAGCCGGTATTGCTCTGAATCATCAAGACCGCTGTACCGGGCGTAGGCGAGGGCTTTCTGCTTCATCGCGTTTTGCAAAAGGGCGTCCTTGGCGGACATAAGCGCTTCGTGTCCTCTGGCGCCACGGTCCATCAGTTCCATATTGAAGCCGGATGAATTGCCAAGCTCCATAACCGCAGGGGGGCCATGACGAAAAGCTGGGCTTCAGGGGTAGCTGCAAAGCGGGCGTTTGCCCTGTTCATGACATCAAATACGCCTTGTCCCTTGCCGCGCTCGCTCCAGTCCTTGAGCAGGGCAAATGCCATGCCCGAAGCCTGACCAGAACCGCTGAAACTCCAGCCCATAACCGTAAAAATACTTTGCACGGCTTCTTTTTCGTCCTGGCGAAAATAGTCTTCCACTTGCGCCAGTACCTTCGCCGTGCGCTCGAAGGAAGCCCCCGGCGGCAGCTGAACATCAAGAAACAGTATGCCCTGGTCCTCATCTGGCAAGAAGGCGCTGGGCAGACGTAAAAGCAGAATAGCGCATACGGCGAGCCCCGCGCCAAAGATGACAACCCAGCGCCTCGGTTTGTCCAGCATGGGGCGCAGGCTGACGGCGTAACGCCGGGTCAGGCGGTCGAACCAGCGGTTAAAGCGCCCGAACAGGCCTTCTCCCTGGCTGTGCGCGTGCCTGTGCAGCATCGTGGCGCACAGGGCGGGCGTAAGCACAATGGCAACCAGCACCGACAGTACCATTGACGTGACAATGGTTATGGAAAACTGGCGGTAAATGACGCCTGTGGACCCGGACATGAAGGCCATAGGCACGAAAACGGCAGAAATAACCACGGCCACGCCTACCAGCGCGCCTGTGATTTCCCGCATGGATTTGAGTGCGGCCTCTCTGGGGCTGAGCATCTCGTCCCGCATGAGGCGCTCCACATTTTCAACCACCACAATGGCGTCGTCTACCAGCAGGCCAATGGCGAGCACCATGCCAAACATGGTCAGGGTGTTGATGGAGTATCCTGCCAGAGACAGCACGGCAAACACGCCCAGCAAGACCACGGGCACAGTAATGGCGGGAATGAGCGTTGAGCGAAAATTCTGCAAAAATAAAAACATCACGGCTACCACAAGGGCAATGGCTTCCAGCAGGGTACGCACCACAGAGCTGATGGATTTTTCTACAATAGGGGCTCTGTCGTCAGCGAAGTCGTACTTCATTCCTTCAGGAAAAAAGCGGGCAAGGGATGCCAGTTCCGCCTTGATGGCGTCGGTGGTTTTTATGACATTGGCCCCGGAGGCCAGCTTTACGGCCACGCCAACGGCCGGGTTGCCGTTAAAGCGCGATTGCCCCGTAAAGTTTTCCTCGTTGATTTCCACGCGGGCAACCTGCCCGAGGCGAAGCACTGCCCCGTCACTTTCGGTGCGCAGGCGTATCTGCTGAAATTCTTCCACTGTTTGCAGCCGTGAGGCGGCATTGACCGTGATGTTGATCTCCTGCCCCGGCAAGGCGGGGGCTGCGCCTGCCTGGCCGCCCGTAACCTGGGCGTTCTGGGCCTGTACTGCGGCCACGATATCCTGCGGGTTCAGCCTGTACTGCTCCATTTTCGCGGGGTCGCACCAGATGCGCATGGCGTTGACGCCGCCGTAAAGCGTTGTGGAGCCCACGCCTTCCACCCGGTTAAGCTGGTCAATAAGATTGCTTGCCACATAGTCACTGATGCCGCCTGCGGTCATTGAAGCGTCAGTGACATAGAAGGCTATGACCATAAAGGAATTTTCCACGGCCTTGCTGACCTGCAAGCCCTGACGCTGAACGGCCTCAGGCAGCATGGGCATGGCTTGCTGCAGCTTGTTCTGGACCTGCACCTGGGCAATATCGATATTGGTTCCGGCCTCAAAGGTGAACACCATCTCAATAGTGCCGCTGGAATCACTGGAAGAGCGCATGTAGAGCAGGTTGTCGATGCCTTTCATCTGCTGTTCGATGAGCTGGGTCACGCTCTGGTCCACCGTTGCCGCCGAAGCGCCGGGGTATTGGCCGAAGATGGATACCTGTGGCGAAGCAATGTCGGGGTACTGGGCAATGGGCAGATTGCGCAAGGCCAGCCCGCCAGACAGCATAAGCAGAATCGCCAGCACCGTGGCGAAGATGGGGCGGTTGATAAAGAAAGCTGCCATTATTGCCCATCCCGGGTTTTGCTGTTTTGCGCAGCACCGCTGTCTTGCGTATCGTCGGGCGTTTGCTCGCCTATGGCCTTGCCATCAGGGATGGCTTTCTGAATACCTTCCACAATCACAAGATCTCCGGCTTCAAGGCCGGAGCGTACAAGCCAGCGGTTGCCAAAGGGGCGGTCGAGCTCCACGTTTTTTTTCTGCACCGTGAACAAAAGGGCAGCATTTTGGGCCGTTGCCGATGTTTCCGGTTCTTGCAGCGTGAGTACAAAATGGCGTCCACTTCCGTCAGCCATGACAGCGCGTTGGGGAACCAGAAGGGCATTTTCTATGACGCCTTCTTCAATCAGCACCCTGGCATACATGCCCGGCAGCAACAGCCCTTCAGGGTTGGGAAACAGGGCGCGCAGATTCACGCTGCCCGTGGTCTGGGCCACGCTTATTTCTGCGAAAAGCAGATCGCCCGTATGCCATTGTGTCTCGCCGTGCTCAGGGTCGGGTGCGGCATAGGGCGTGCCGTCTTCAAGAATGAGGCGCGCTCCGGTTGTGCCCTTACCCCATGCGGGGCCAAGAGCGGCGGCAAGGCGGCGCAGGCGCAACATGCTGGCATTGGACTGCGTAATATCCACATACACCTGATCAATTTGCTGAATGACAGCCAGAGGGTTTGTCTGGTTGGCTGTAACCAGTGCGCCCTGCGTGACGGCAGATCTGCCTATTCTGCCGGACACAGGAGCCTTGATGCTCGTATAGTTCAGGTTGATTTCCGCAGTTTCCAGGGCCGCCTTTGCGCGCGCAATACGGGCTTTGGCCTTGCCGTGTTCGGCCACAGTATCATCCCATTCCTGCTGGCTTACGGCGTTGGCCTTGGCCAGCACCCGTGCGCGGGTCTCACGCTTCTGCTGCGCGGCTGCGTGCACCAGGGCTTCTTCCAGTTCAGCCTTGGCCGTGTTGCGGGCCGCTTCATAGGCGGCGGGGTCAATCTGGTAGAGAACCTGCCCTTTTGTTACGGGCGCTCCCTCCTCAAAAAGCCGCTGCTGAATGATGCCGTCCACCTGAGGGCGCACTTCGGCCGTGACCAGAGCTGCCACACGTCCGGGCAATTCACTGGTGAGCACAAGGCGTTCAGGGGCAATGGCCGTATAGCGCACCTGCGGCGCGTTCTCCATTGGGGAGGGGCCGTCATTGCAGCCCGCCTGCAACAGGCAAAGGCAGAGCAGGGCGGCAAAACGCGGCATGAATCGGCTGCGGCGGGGAAATGAGATATCTATAAATCTGGGCATTATTTCCTCTTGAGGCTTGGAATGGGCAATTTGCTTGCTATTCATAATGGTGTCAGTCACCATAAGGTATGGAGTAACTCCAGAGTCAAGGGGAAAACTATGAAGTATTTGAGTACCGGAGAATTTGCCAAATTGTGCAGAACGCGCAAGGACACCCTGCTGTTTTACGACAAAGAGGGGTTGCTGAAGCCCCGGCATGTTTCGGAAAATGGCTACAGGCACTACAGTATAGGCCAGTTTTACGAGTTCGACATGGTTGCCATGCTTAAAGAAACGGGCAGTTCGTTGAAAGAAATACGCAATTTCGTGCGTGAGCCTGATCCGGCAGGCCTGTTGGAACATCTGGAAGAAAAAAGGCAGCTTTTGCGTCAGGAGCGCCTGCGTCTTGCCACCAGGCAAAAAATGCTGGAAGCGACCATAGCCCTGGGACATGAAGCGCTGAATGCCCAATACGATGTTCTGGATTTGGTAGAGCTGGAAGAAGAACAGCTTGAAGTGACGTCTGTAAGCGCGGAAGATCAGGCTACGGAAGAGGGCTGCATCGCAATTCTTGCCGAGTTTGCCGACAAGTTTGAAAAACTGGGCAGGTCAGCCCCCATGCCTTTTGGTTTTCTGACAGAGCGGGAACACCTTCCTTCCTATATTGCCGGGTATTTTTTTTGCGGCGCATCGCGGGGAACCAGAGCAGAAAACCTGCGCATCAGGCCTGCGGGGCTTTATGCGAGGTTTTATCATCGGGGTGAGGCGCAAAGTCATGAGGCCGTTTATGGCCGCATGCTGGAAACCATTGCCAAGCGCGGTTGGGTCATCAGCGGGCATATGTATGGATACGACATGGCCAGCTACATCGTTTCTGAGTCCGCTAACGAGTATTTGGCAAAATACTGCGTACAGGTTTGTGTTGCTGGAGAGCAGGGCGAAGTAGCAAGGCAGTTTTGAAGTGCGGTTTGACGGTGGATATGTGGCTTCGCCCCCTTGGGCATTTTATTCTTGAAACGTCCACAAGGGGTTGCTTCAAATGTTGCCGCAACAAAGCCGCGTAACGGCGGGTCTGCTTGCTGCTACACGGCTTTGCTGGGACACGTTACACTCTTCAGACAGTTCACCACGGTGCCGCTTGCAGTCGTTTGGGATGTACCTGCAAACGGCACCGGGCAATGTGTAAAGCTTGTGAACAGGCTTTGGCGTATGGCTATTTGCCGTCTTCTTCCTTCAGGATCATATCAACCTTCTTTCCTGCGCAATCACTGACTTTGGCCCGGAGAACTGCGGCCAGAGCCTGCATTTGTTCTGCTGTCAGGCCGACATTTCTGCTGATGCGGCAGTGTGAACGAAGCTGGCTTTCCACTCCATCCATGCTGGCAAGAGCTGACACTGTGGCGATTTCACGGCTTTGCCAGTCCAGATTGTCACGCCCGAAGATATCTCCGAACAGGTGGGCCTTCAAAAATTCGTCAACGGCCGGGGCAAAATCCATAAGCCCGCCTTTGACAGGAGCCCCCACCAGCGCGGTTTGTACTTCTGTGCCACGTTCAAGGCTCGTTTTTTCTTGAGAAACCGGGCCTGCCTCTTTGCCCCGTTCGTCGTGTATGCCCTTTGCTTCGCGCTCCCCGAGCACTTGCTGAAAGGCTCCCAGTGCGTTCAGGCTGCGGGGAAATCCCGCGTAAGCGTAAAGCTGCACGAGTATTTCCTTGATTTCATTGACGGTCAGTCCGCCGTCAAGGCCGTCGTGCAACGCTATTTTCAGGGCTGGTATTTGCCCGCTTGCGGCAAATGCGGCAATGGGCACAATGGCCTGTTGCCTGCTTGATAACGTGGTATTCACTGTTTTTGCCTCGGATATTATGCCGTACAGGCACAGCAGCAGAACCGCTGCGCCTGTTATGACTGCTCTTCGCATTGGGCCCCCGGAATTTTACTGGCCGTTGTACTGCGCGTCCGTGACCTTTTCCATCCAGTTTGCGGCCTGCCCGTCCTGTTCTTCCTGAATGGCGTAGTGCGACATGGCCTGATCCGGAGCAGCGCCGTGCCAGTGCTTTACGCCCGCCGGAAACCAGACCAGATCACCGGAAAAAACCTCCTGAACAGGCTGCCCCCATTCCTGAACCCGGCCTTTGCCCGTGGCAATAATCAAAAGCTGGCCGTAGGGATGCGTATGCCAGTTGCTGCGAGCCTTGGGTTGAAATGTGACAAAGCCTCCAGACAGACGCGACTCGCCCCGCCGGGGAACAGAAAATTCAACACTGACGTCGCCTGTAAAGACTGATTCCGGGCCGGTGGCGGGCTCTACGGAATTTTTACGTGTGATAATGATGTTACTCATTGCTGTATCTCCTGCCGATGCAAGGGTTACTGTGCCACATACGCTAAAGGCCAGAAGAAGCAGGGCTATGGCAAGGGTTTGAATAAAGTTCATCACAGTCCTGTACGTTTTTCCAGTTCTTCGGGATACCGTTCGCCTGTCAGTTGAATTTCAGACGCCGCTCTGGTGAGCTGTTTCAGTTCGTCCGCCTCAAGATGCAGGCTTGCGGCCCCCGCATTTTCTACAAGGCGGTAGGGCTTGGTTGTGCCAGGAATGGGCACGATCCAGGGCTTTTGCGCAAGAAGCCATGCCAGGGCAATTTGCCCCGGGGTGGCATTTTTTTGTGCGGCAAAATTCTGAAGCAGCGTCACCAGTGCCTGGTTTGCGGCCAGGGCTTCCGGGGTAAAGCGCGGCAGGATGCTGCGGAAGTCGGATTTGTCAAAGGTGGTTGCGGCGTCAAACCTGCCAGTAAGAAAGCCTTTGCCAAGAGGACTGAATGGCACCAGCCCTATGCCCAATTCTTCAAGGGTCGGGAGCAAATCCTGTTCTGGCCGCCGCCACCAGAGCGAATATTCGCTCTGGATTGCCGCCACAGGCTGTACAGCGTGGGCGCGGCGTATGGTGTGCACCCCTGGTTCGGAAAGGCCGAAGTGCTTGACCTTGCCCTCCTGAATCAGTTCTTTGACTGTTCCGGCCACATCTTCAATGGGCACGTTAGGGTCAACCCGGTGCTGGTAATACAGATCGATGGCTTCTATACGAAGGCGTTTTAGCGAGCCTTCCACAGACTGGCGGATTACTTCAGGCCTGCTGTCGGTTATCTGCTTGCCGTTTATGATGGAAATTCCAAATTTGGTGGCAATGGCGACCTGACCGCGGTACTGTGCCAGCGCTTCGCCCACCAGTTCTTCGTTGGTAAAGGGGCCATAGCATTCGGCAGTATCAAAAAAGGTAACGCCGTTTTCCACAGCCGTTCTGATCAGGGCGATCATGTCCTTTTTATCAGATGCAGGGCCGTAGCCGTAACTCATGCCCATGCAGCCAAGGCCCATGCAGGAGACGCTCAGGCCGTCAGTACCCAATGTGCGCGTTTGCATACCATTTCTCCTATTTACCCAGATCAAGGCGTTTCAGCCATTGGTCGATTTCAGCCTGTGAATTTTGTACACGGCCGCCACGTACCGCCAGACCATCAAGAATGGTCGCGCCGGGGCAAAGCGTTTTGAGGTCGGCAACACTTTTACCCAGTGCGCTGCCTTCATGCGTGATGAACGGCGCAATTTTTTTGCCCGAAAAATCATGCTGCGCCAAAAAACCTCTTACGGGCGATGCAAAGGTGCCCCACCAGCTTGGTGAACCCACAAGAATCACGTCGTATGGGCTGATGTCGTCCACACTGGTTTTCAGGGGCGGAAAGTAGTTTGCTTTCAGTTCTTTCTGGGCTTGCTCTGTGGTAGCCCGGTATTCTTCCGGGTATGGATTCACTGTTTGCAATTCCACAATATTGCCGCCATGAGAGGCATGAATTTTTTCCGCCACAACGCGGGTATTGCCGGAGCGGGAGTAGTATACGATCAGCATTTTTTGCCCCCCTGATGCGGGTTTTGCGTTGGCCGCACTGGTGGGAGCCAAAAGCGGATGCACCGCCACTGCGAACATGCCTGCGGTTATTGCTGTTATAAATGAGCGCCTTGAAAACGAGGCGGCTTCGTGCTGGATAAATTTTCTCATATGACTTCACCGTCATTACAACTTTAAAATGTGAAGTTTTTCAAAGTTAATCTGCTTTAGATGACTACCAGTTCGTACCCGGATTTTCCCATGCCGAGTTCCTTCATATATTCAAGCTGGCGCAAGCCGCTTCTGGATTCCATACGCTCCACAAGATCGGCCTTTTGGGCCTCGGGCAGCGCGTACACCATATCAACGGAAGCCTGATCGATGGCCAGAATGTCCGTTGAAGCCAAAATGCCCAGATCCGGCGCGGTAGGAGGCGCGGCACTGATGCCTGCGCAGTCGCAGTCTACGGACATGTTGCGCAGCACGTTGATATAGGTGATGTGCTGGCCAAAATGGTCTGCAACGGCCTTGCCGCCTTCAACCATACGTTCCATAAAATCCGGGCCGGAAGGCCATGAGCTGCCGTCAGAGTCGTGCAGTTGTGCCTTACCGACTTTTCCTGATGCGCAACCGATGGCGATGTTTTTCAGTGATCCGCCAAAGCCTCCCAGGGCATGACCTTTGAAATGAGTGAGCACAAGCATCGAGTCGTAGTTCAGAATATTTTTTCCAAAGGCGACCTCTTTGAACCACTTGCCACCTTTGACGGGCAGGTTCACGTCGCCGTGTTCATCCATTATGTCTACCGGGCAGAAGGTCCAGCCGTTGCCAGCAATGACCATTTTGTGTCCGTCAGTTGTTTTTCTTGGGCTGTCGTACAGCACATTGCATTCAACAATGACCCCGCCTGGGACATCATGCATCAGCTCCTTGACCATTTCCCGGGGGATAATGTTCGGGCCGCCGGGTTCTCCCGTGTGCAGTTTGACCGCTATTCTTCCGGTCATGCCCTGGTTGACGCGGGCATACAGTTTGCGCAGGCCTGCGGCGCTGAGGTCCTTGGTAAAAAATACCGTTGCCTTGCCTTGCTCATCGTTTTTCGGATTTGTAGTGGAGAGCGTGGCGGCGCAGACCCTGCCGCCAGCCATGCTGGAAAGTGCGGCAACGCCCACGGCAGCAGCGCTGCTTTTCAGGAAAAAACGGCGGGAGATATTATCAGACTCGTTCATTTCATACCCCTTTTGGCAAAACGTGGTCGTTAATGTTGTTTATAAGGTCTGAATAGAGTTGTCTGAAGGCACATTTCTGCCTATTGTTTGCCTAATACTCTCATGGATATGTCAATTGGGCAGCTTCATGCTAGTGGTGTCTGAGAATATGCAAGGTGGTGAAGGAGGGCATATGGCGAACGATATGTGGGTGGATATTGACAGGGCAAAAGCCTTTCTCAAGCGTAGCGTTCTTGAGCGCATGCCCAGACCCGGTGTTTATGAAACCGGTCTTGCCGGGGTGCGTATGTACCGGCGCGACAAAACCACAGAACCGCAAACATGCTTTTATCAACCGGTGATCGTCAAAATGGCGCAGGGGTGTAAACGGGCATTTATGGGCAAGGATGAATACCGGTATGGTGAAGACGACATTCTGGTGACAGGCGTTGATATGCCGGGCGCGAGTATGATTTGTGAAGCCTCGCCGGACGTTCCCAGCCTTTCCATCGCCATTGATCTGGACAAAAGCCTGATTGCGCAGCTGGCGCTGGAAATGCCCCACAAGCCGGCAGAGGCGGCTTCCGTGGTCAAGGGCATACACGTTCAGCAACTCGACACCGATCTTCTGGACGCTTACGTACGATTGGCAAAGCTTTTTGATTGCCCGGAAAAGCTACTGGTTCTCGGGCCGATGATCGTGCGTGAGATTCACTATTTCTTGCTGGCAGGGCAGAGCGGCCACAGGTTGCGCTCTTTTTATACCCTGGGCTCTCAAGGTAATCATGTGGCCCAGGCCATAACCTGGTTGAAACAGAATCTTGCCGCAGCAGTGCAGGTTGAAGAGCTGGCGGAAAAAGTCCACATGGCTCCTTCCACGTTCCACAGGCATTTCAAAGAAGTAACGACGCTCAGTCCGCTTCAGTTCCAGAAGAGGCTGAGACTTCATGAGGCACAACGCCTTATGCTTATGCAGAATATGGATGCCAGCAGCGCTGGCGTGGCGGTGGGCTATGAAAGCCTCAGTCAGTTCAGCCGGGAATATAAGCGCCTTTTCGGCGAATCTCCCCGAAAAGACGTGCAGCGGTTGCGTGAGGAAGCGCTTTTTACGAGTGAGTCAGCGACAGCACGGGGCGTAAAGATACAGGGTTTTTAAGGCCATCCCCACTGGCGGGGTACTTGTGTCAGAGATGTTCAGGCGGCATGTGCCAACGGCATAGACCAAAAATATGGGTGCCGGGCAGGCAAACGGCGGGTTTTCAGTTTGTGCGGCGGTTAAAACACAATGCAGAAAAGCAGGTTTCGCCCCTGTGAAGGGGGACTTGTCATTGGTCTGGCTCGCCTCAGAGGAACTGACAGCCATACGAAAACATACGAAAATATACGAAAAGAGCCTGAGTTTCTGCAGTGAAACTCAGGCCTTTCAAAGGGGCGCCCGTTCGTTTCTGCCAGTTATTTGTTCAGCTTTTCCGCGATGAGCTCGCGAATGATTTTGCTCAGGCCGGGGAGGTCGGGTTTGGAAACCTGCTTGTCTGCCCCCACCTTGACGCCTTTGGCGTACAGGGCCTCGGTGATGAGCGAAGAGAAAAGGATGATGGGCAGGGTGCTCATGCCGGGAGTGTCGCGTATTTTAGCCGTGAGCATATGGCCGTCCATCTCGGGCATTTCGATGTCAGAGATAACCAGATGCACAATATCGGTAAGTTCCTTGCCTTCGTTTTGCGCTTCATCACGGGTTTTTTGCAAAAACTCCCACGCTTCGCGTCCGCTGGCCACAGCTGTGACCTGAAAGCCGGACTTTTGCAGCGAAGACTTGATGATGTGCCGCAGCGAATTGGAATCGTCTGCCACAAGCAGGTGAAACTGGGCCGCGCCTTCAACGGGCGAGGTGTCCACCTTGATCTGCGACATGTCCAGCGTGCTGTCCAGACTGGCCAGAATTTTTTCCATATCCAGAATAAAGAGTACCCTGTTCTGAATGCGCAGAACCCCGGTGATACTGTCGCGCGAGTATGTCTGCACATACTGGTTCGGCGGCTCGATGCGGTCCCAGGTCATGCGGTGGATGCTGGTGACGGACGAAACAAGAAATGCGGCCTGCACTCCGCTGAATTCCGTTACAATGACCTTGGCGTTGGATTCTTCGGTCATTGTTTTGCCAAGCCATGTGGCAAGATTGAGGATGGGCAGCACCTTGCCCCGCAAGTTGAAGGTGCCCAGCACCGACGAGTCGCACTTGCTGGGTACGCTGGTGATATTGGGCAGGCGAATGATTTCGAGCACCTTGGCCACGTTGATGCCGTAGTGCCCACTGTAGGAGCTGCCGTCAGGCTGCTTTTCGTCTATAATAAATTCAATGATTTCAAGTTCATTGTTGTTGACGTTGAGCAAGCTGTTTTGCGACATGGCTTCCATCCTGTATGTCCGAGCCGAGTGGACGGCTGAGTCTTGAATAAAGAGACGGGGGCGCTGGCCGAATGGCAGAGCGCTGTAGTTCTCATCGACGGGGAAACATATTTCTTAAGGCTTTGATTTTTTGCTGCGTTGCGGTCGGGGCGTTTTGGGCGGTTCGAGCTTCGGGCAAAAATCTGCCATCTCACACTGGCCGCAAAGGGGCTTGCGCGCCTCACAGACCTCGCGCCCAAACCAGACCATGCGGTGGTTCACATCGCCCCATTCCTCACGCGGAAAAAGTTCCATAAGGTCGCGCTCAATGGGAACAGGGTCGGTTGCTTCAGTAAGCCCCAGACGATAGCTGATACGCTTGACGTGCGTGTCTACAGCAAGTCCCTCGTTGATGCCGAAGGCCCCGAACATCACCACATTCGCAGTCTTGCGCGCCACACCGGGCAGGGTAATGAGCTCTTCAAGGGTTTTTGGCACCTGACCGCCGTAAACTTCGCACACGCGAATCGCAGCCCCCAGCAGATTTTTTGCCTTGCTGTGATAAAAGCCTGTGGGGCGGATGATCGCCTCAATTTCTTCAATGGCCGCCTTCGTCATGTCGCTGGGGCCGGGCCAGCGGCGGAACAGTTCCGGGGTCACGGTATTGACCCTGGCGTCCGTACACTGGGCGGCAAGAACCGTGGCTACCAGCAACTGCCACGCGGTTGCCGCATCCAGATGCGTGCGGGGAGAAGGATAGCGGGTTCGCAATGCCTCAAGTATTTTTTGCGCTCTCGCCTGACGGATATTTTTCGCCTTCATGGCTGTCCTATGCCATAGGCGCAAAATGCCCGCAAGGTGCGTGAGGCTGATGCCGTGCCCATATCCGTAGTTGGCATTGCGTGTGCGTCATTGATTCTGTGGCTTTGCGTGTATAAAATCAATGTGCGCCTTGCTGGATGTGGCGTGATAATCCTGCAAAAACAGCGCGGATTGTGAATCCGGCCGCATACAAGCAGTGCTGCGCGTTCGTGCTGTGGCCTTGCCGCCTGTTGCGGTCTTTGTTTTTTGCGCGTTTGGGTATAACCTTGCCCTCAGATCCCACGGCGGAGGCACAGCATGTCATTTCTCGTTTACGTCACTGCGCCCCATGAAACGCTTGCCCTTGATCTTGCCCGCGCCCTGGTGGGCGAGGGGCTTGCAGCAGGGGTAAATATCGTGCCCGGGGCGCGCTCCATATACCGTTGGCGCGGCGAAGTTCACGACGAGGCAGAATGCCTGCTGCTGGCTCAGGTTAGCCGCGCGGCCCTGCCTGCCTTTGAAGAGGCGGTTAGGCGCCTGCACCCCTATGAGGTGCCCTGCATTGTGGCTGTGCCCATTGAGGCGGGGCATGGGCCTTTTCTGCACTGGATTCAGGAAAACAGCCAGCCGCCCATGTCCGAATCATGACGGTAATGCGGGATTCGGGTCTTTGAGGCGGGCAGAGCCTGTCTGAATCTGCCAGACAGTTTTCAACAAATATTTGTTCACCATATAACGCGAGGACCCTATGGCCATTTACGTTTCCGGTTCGCTGGCCTTTGACCGCATCATGACCTTTCCCGGTAATTTTCAGGACCATATTCTCATGGACAAGCTGCACATGATTAATGTCAGCTTTATGGTGGACGGCATGGACGAAAGGCGTGGCGGCTG
The DNA here is from genome assembly GCF_014202345.1 of Desulfovibrio intestinalis. NCBI lineage: Bacteria > Pseudomonadati > Thermodesulfobacteriota > Desulfovibrionia > Desulfovibrionales > Desulfovibrionaceae > Desulfovibrio > Desulfovibrio intestinalis. The sequence goes on along the minus strand of NZ_JACHGO010000004.1, from coordinate 234,491 downwards.
CGCGGGCAATATCGCCTATACTCTTGCCCTGCTTGATGAAAAGCCCGTAATTGTGGCTGCCGCCGGGCGCGATTTTGAGTCCTACGCCCAAACGCTGGCCTCGCATGGTCTGCCCCTGGACGGCATTCGCCGTGCGGAAGATGTGTTCACGGCTCTGTGCTATATCACCACAGACCTGAACAGCAACCAGATCACCGGGTTTTACCCCGGCGCAATGACCCTGCCCGCCGTGTACGACTTCCCCGGCATGGATGCCCGGCAGGACATCGCCATTGTGTCGCCCGGCAATGTGGAAGACATGCGCCGTCTGCCCCGCATGTACCGCGAAAAGGGCGTGCCCTATATTTTTGATCCCGGCCAGCAGTTGCCCGTGCTCACCAGCGAAGAGCTGCTGGAAGCCATTGAAGGCTCCCTGGCCTGCATCACCAACGACTATGAACTGAACATGATCTGCAAGGCCACGGGCAAGAGCGAAGACGAAATTGCGGCCCGCACCAGCTGGCTTGTGACGACACTTGGCGCGGAAGGCGCACAGGTACGCGGCCAGGGCGAAACCGTTCACATTGCCCCTGTGCCCATTGATAAGGTGCTGGACCCCACCGGAGCGGGCGACGCCCACCGGGCTGGCCTCATCAAGGGGCTGGTGCATGGTCTTGCCATGCCCGAAGCCGCCAAGCTGGGCTCTGTCAGCGCCAGCTTTGCCCTGGAAAAAATGGGCACGCAGGAGCACGTCATTACCCCGGCGAGCTTCCGTCAGCGCTATGAAGCTGTTTTCGGCGCGCTGCCCAAGGGCATTTTCGCAGAGTAAGAACAGAAACAGGGCACCGTGCCGGACCGGGGTTGAAGCCCTGTGTCCGGCACGAAACCTTGCCCGGTTTGGAGACAGCAATGCAGCCCAATCTGCCGCAAGGTATAAAAGTTCTTTTTGTTTCTGGCTTCGGCCCTGTGGTGAACAGGCAGCAGGAAAGCGAACATCTGTACAGGGACATGTTCGGCCTGCCACTTGAACACACCGAAGGTTATGAAGGCTACTGGCACACGCAGGCCGTGGAAGGCGTGAAGCATTTTGCCCTTTGGCCTCTGGACAAGGCCGCGCTTTCCTGCTTCGGCACTGCGCAGTGGCCGGAAGAGGTGCCTGTGCCTCAGGCATGGCTTGAGCTGGATGTGGAAGATATTGAATCCGCCACGCAGGTGCTTGAGCAAAACGGCTACACTATGCTGGTGCGCCTGAAGCAGGAGCCGTGGGGGCAGACCGTTACCCGTTTTCTCAGTCCCGAAGGATTGCTTGTAGCCGTAGCCCTCACGCCTTTTTTGCGTAACGGCGAATAAGCAGCCTGCGGGTTTTGCATGGTGGTTTTTACGCGACGGTTTTAGAGCATTTTAACTTTGAAAAAGTTTAAATGCTCTAACGCTGCACAAGCGTGCAGCGCGCCGCAACGCGGCGTGGATTCTGCCGAAAATCGCATTTTTCGGCAGAATGACAACTTTGAAATATAATGAATTTCAAAGTTAATCTGCTCTAGCACGGCGGCTTCTGCAAGTGTCTTCTGCGCTGCGGGTTCTGCACGTGTGAAAGGCAGCAGGGCCACCACTGTTTGACCTCGATCCATATTCATCCTGTGAGCTGACGTATGCGCACGGCGCGGACGGTTTGTGCCAAACATTTTTCGGCTGCCACTTTTCGGTGACCATCTTGCACCAGCCATACGGCGGCGAATATCTTGCGGCGGTCACTCGTCGCCGCCGGAGTGTCTTTATATTAAGGGCGCTCCTACCCTCAGACCTTGCCGGAGGGGTTATGCTGTACATTGCTCTCATGATTCTGGCAGGCTGCCTGACGGCCATGCAGTCGCCCATTAACGCGGCCTTGAGCCGCACCGTGGGCGTTCTGGAAAGCAGTTTTATTTCTTTTGCCTGCGGGGCATTGTTTCTAGGGCTGGCCACGCTGTTTTTTGGGCGCGGGCAGATCTGGCGGGTGGCTGAAACGCCGTCATGGCAATGGATTGGCGGTATTTTCGGGGCCATTATGGTGCTGAACACCATCATTGCCGTGCCGCGTATCGGAGTGCTGGCAACGGCTTTGGCAATGATTTTTGGCAACCTGCTTATGGCGGCTGTTATAGACAACTACGGCTGGTTTGGCCTGCCCGTGACGCCCTTTGGCTGGCCGCGGCTTTTGGGTTTCGTGCTGGTACTGGTTGGACTGGCACTGGTTTTCAGGCGCTAGGCAGTGCCGTCACGCAAGCCTTGTCTGCTATTTCTGCATGGAATTTTCCCTTTTATCCTGGTCGAGCGGCAAAAACCGTACTCTCAGCATAAAGGTTTCTTCTCTTTGATATAATAAGAAAAGCATGCCGGGATGAGAATATCTGGGGCGGCGTTTTGTATTGGTGGCATGACGTGCTCCCATTGGCAAGGCCATAATCAGCAGGATGCTGCCGCAACGGCTGGCATACGCTGTATCTGGCTTTGCTGTCGCAGCTTGATGTTGCAGAGAAATGTAAAACCAAGGATGGGTCATGCGTGTGGATGCAGTAAAGGCCGTGCTGGCGAGTCACGGTCTGGCTGAGGCATATATGGAATTCGAGGTGTCGAGCGCCACTGTGGATCTGGCTGCCGCAGCCGTGGGCTGCGAGCCGGGACGTATTGCCAAGAGCCTTTCTGTTATGGGAACAGACGGCCCTATGGTGCTGGTGGTGATGGGTACGGCCCGGCTGGACAACCGCAAATTCAAGGACACCTTCAACTGCAAACCCCGCTTCATCAAACCTGAAGATCTGCTGGAGCTGGTGGGCCACCCGATGGGCGGCGTGTGTCCTTTTGCGTTACACGACAATGTGCGCATCTATCTGGATGCCAGCCTCCGGCGTTTTGATCCTGTATATCCAGCGGCGGGCGCGCCCAACAATGCAGTAAGAATCGCGCTGGACGAACTTGAGCGCATCACCGGAGGCGTTTGGGTTGACGTGTGCAAGGAAGCTGACCCTGTCTGAATGGGCTGGCGGCTGTTCAGAGCCAAGATGCTTTGCGGTGCTTTGGGCATGTTCGAAATGGCCTATTGGCAGCGGTGAACGCAAGGAGTGCACAAGACATATGCACCCGCCCATATGCCCCAGGGCCGTGCGCGTTTGCGCGGTTTTTCGGATCGCTGAACGGCGTGTTTTCTATCCGAGGGCAAGCGCCTATATACGTTTAAAAAAGATGGTACTTACTTTTACGCATGTATGTGTTTAAAGTGTAGCCGTAAGCGGTTGCTCAATGGCTGTGCAGCAAGCTCTAGAAGCCTTGCCTGTGGTGGTGGCGGCAACCGCCATGCCCGCACGGTTCGTCCGCATCCTCGCAGAGTTTGTATTCTCCGCCTTCAATGCGCAGCATCTTGCTGTTCACCAGCGCGTCAGCCAGCTTTTTTCGTGCCTCAGCATAGATGCTCTGCACGGTGGTTCGCGCGATCTGCATTTTTTCAGCGCAAGCTTCCTGCGTCAGTCCTTCCAGATCAATAAGGCGCACGGTTTCGTACTGGTCAACGGTCATAATGACTGCTTCGCCGTGCATGCCGTGCCCGGCATGGCCTCTGCGCCCGCCGTGCCCTGAACCGTGCATGCCGCGACGCATTCCACGGCCACGCCCCTGTGTTTCCTCCGTAGACATAGTGCCGTCGGTTTCAGCCACAGTGGCGTCGGTTCCGGCCACTGGACCGAAACAGGTGCTCTGGGGCATGCAGCAGACTCTGCGCCATTTTTTGGGTCTTGGCATGAGCTTCTCTTGGTAAAACGTGAAGCCGTCCCGGCAGGGAGCGGCCTTATGGCATCAGAAGATACGGATCGGCGGCAAAGGCGCGCTGGCTCGCAAACTGACTCATAGTGCAACTGTTTATCTGCTCTGTTTTGAAATGCTCAGGTGGCTGCGTGAGCAAACGCCCGCCGTTGAGGCGCAAGCGCAGCTTCAGTCGTTGCTATGCAGGCTTTAAGCGTTGTGACGAAGGAAACTACGCCTAAAGACAGCATGTGTAACAACCCTGTTTTTTCCATGCAATCGCTGTCGCCATCCGTAAGCTCTTGGGGCGACGGCTGCCGCGAAGCTACGGATGAAGACTTACGGCTATTTATTTGTGCGATTAAGCGCCGTAACTAGTTTGTATTAAACTTTGAAAATACACATTTTCAAGGTTAATCTGTTCTAGACCAGATTAACCTTTTTCAAAGCAAAAACGGCTAGTTGGCGTCGTCGCTTGTGGGGCAGACAGTTGGGCAGGCAGGAGCGGAATCCATATTCCGGTCACGGCACATACCGTGTCCGTGTCCGCGGCCATGCGCCTGACGACAGCCTTGGGCAGGGGCACGCCCTTCGTTCTGGTTGCCCTGGCACATGCCCTGGCAAGCGCCGTGTCGTCTTCCGTGGCGCATGCGCATGCCATTTTGCCCCATGCCGTTCTGCTGCATTCCGCCCTGACGCATGTCTTCCTCGCACATCCCGCCATACGACATTCCTTCGGGGGCCATGGCGTCTGTGGTGGCCCTTCTGCCGCATCTGCCAAAGCCGTGTCCTGAATGCTGGCCTGCGCTTCTGCGGCCTGTAGAATTGCTATCATACATAGTAAATCTCCTCAATTTAGTTGGTGGGTATACGCCACAGTGGCGCATACATTTATTGACATATGTCATAAATAAAATATGGCCATTTTATGGCATATGTCAATAACTCTCCTGAAGAAAGATTTCTCCTGCTGTCATTATCAGGGCTAACTAACTAATTTTTGATGATAAAAAATAATAAAAAGCTTGGCTTGCACACCGCAGCTCTCCTTTCTGTGGTGACGGATTACAGAATGTCACTACTGGGGATTACAGGAAATGGCGGGCAAGCGCAGTTTGCCTGTGTGTGGGGGGAGTTGGGTTTAAGGCTTGCGTTGACTGGTATTGAGAACGGCAAGTATTACGGCAAGGTTCAATGCGTGGGACGCCAGGGCGCGTCACTGCGGCATTTCCGGGCGGCTTTACCTTAACTCTTTTTTATGGCTAAGTTGATGCAAACCAAGGAGAGAACATGCGTACATATTTGCAGTTCATCAACGGTAAGCTGGTACCCGGTCTCTCGGATTCAATGATTGAAGTTGAAAACCCCTCGACCGGAAAAATAATGGCCCATACGCCCAATGGCGGGCGTGAAGATGCAATGGCGGCTCTGGAAGCGGCCCACAGGGCGCAGAGCGGCTGGGCCGCCCTGACGTCGGCGGCGCGTGCGGAATATCTGAAAAAGTTCGCGGCGGTCATTCGTAAAAATCGTTTGGTACTGGGCCGCATTCTGGCCGATGAACAAGCCAAAACCCACCCCCTTGCCCAGGTTGAAGTGGATTTTACGGCAGACTATTTTGACTACTACGCTGGCTGGGCGCGCATTTATGAAGGCGAGATCATCCAAAGTGACCGCCCGCGCGAAAATATCCTGCTGTATCGGCAGCCCATCGGCGTGGTCGTGGGCATCTGCCCCTGGAACTTCCCCTTCTTCGTCATGGCCCGCAAGGTTGCCCCATCACTGCTGGTGGGCTGCACCGCCGTCATCAAACCCAGCAGTGTGGCCCCGGCCACCACGATGGAATTTGCGCGGCTGGTGGCCGAAGAAGTGGACCTGCCAGCTGGCGTGCTTAATATCATCACTGGCGGCGGCAGCAGCATGGGCGAGGCTCTTGCCTCCAGCCCGCAGGCAGACATGGTTTCCCTTACGGGCAGCGTCGAAGCCGGGCAGCGCATTATTGCTGCCAGCGTTGAAAACGTTACCAAGGTTTCGCTGGAACTGGGCGGCAAGGCTCCGGCCATTGTGTGCCTGGATGCGGATCAGGACCTGGCCGTCAAGGCCATCACTGCCTCGCGTACCATCTTCAGCGGTCAGGTGTGCAACTGCGCCGAACGCCTTTATGTGCATGAAAGCATTGCCGACCAGTTTGCCGAAAAACTGGCGGTGGCATTCAATAATGTGCGTCTTGGCAATCCCTTTGACGATCCTGCGCCGGATATGTGCAGCCAGATCAGCGCGGAACATCTTGCTAAAATTGAAGGCATGGTGGCCCGTGCCCAGGCTGACGGGGCAGAAACAGTCACCGGCGGCGCGCGTGCTCCACGGGGCAACGGCTATTTTTACACGCCGACCCTGTTGCGCAACTGCCATCAGAATATGGAAATCGTGCGTAAGGAAGTGTTCGGCCCGGTGCTGCCCATGCTGACCTTCCGCGATCTGGATGAGGCCATTGCCTTGTCCAATGACTGCGAATACGGCCTGACATCTTCCATATACACGCGCAATATCAGCAGCGCCCTTGAGGCGGTGAACAAGCTGAAGTTTGGCGAAACCTATGTAAACCGCGAAAACTTTGAGGCCATGCAGGGCTTCCACGCTGGCTGGCGCAAGTCTGGCATTGGCGGAGCCGACGGCAAGCACGGTCTTATGGAATACCTGCAAACCCACGTTGCCTATATTCAGTATTAGGCAGCTCAGCCCGTAGGATAATCTATTCTAGAGCAGAGCGACCTTGAAATGCAGTACGTTTCAAAGTTGTCATTCTGCCGGAAGATGCGATTTTCTGCAGAACCCAAACCGCATTGTGGCGCACTGCACGCTTGTGCAGCGCAGAGCATGTAAGCTTTTTCAAAGATAAAATGCTCTGATTTCGGGTTGTCACAAATAGAAAACAAAAAAACACTGGGGATACTGTACGGTATCCCCAGTGTTTTTTGCATCCTGCTCTAAAGGAGCATTTGGCTTGTTGCGCAAATCTGCGCAGGCCGATGCTATTTCGTAAACAGAATAAGGGCGATCATTTCCATATCATCAGTGCCGCTGTTGAGTATGCCGTGCACTTCACCGTCGTTACAGACAGTCACGTCGCCAGCTTTGACCTGCATGTCTGTGCCGTTGTCGTTATAGGTGCCCTGACCCTTGAGAACATAGTAGATTTCCATTTCGCCACTGTGCTTGTGGCTGCCAACGGCGCAGCCGGGCTTGAGATGCACATGGCTGAACAGGCGGCCCTTATCGGCAAGACCGTCTTCATTGACAATTTTGGTGAACTTGGCAGCTCCGGGGCCACCAAACATTTCTTTTTCAAATCCGTCCAGTGCGTCGGCGCGATAGATCATATGCTCTCCTTGTACCTTGTGTTTGACTGCGATCCTGGGGGAGCTGCAGCCGTGGAGCGCTTTGGCCCTGTGCAGTGCCGGGCCGGGCGCGTTCTGCTTGCCTATGCTTCGTCTTCATCGTCATCAGCCGTGGCGGGCGCAGGCACGGCAAGAGCGGTTCCCGCTGCCCCATGGGCAAGGGGTCTGCGCCGGGGACGCCGGGTCGGCTTTTTGACGGCGCGCTCTTCCGACGGCGGACGCGCGCTTTTCACGCGGGGCGGAATATCCTTGATGTGGATATCCAGTTGCGGAAAGGCCACTTCAATACGCTGATTGCGAAACTCTTTCTCGATTTCAACACGGATATCAGAGGCGGTGGAGGTGCCCACGTCGTAGTCCCGCACCCAGAAGCGCAGGCTGAAATCAAGGGTGCTGGCCCCAAAATCCGCAAAAGCAACGGTTGGCGGGGGATATTTGAGTACGTTGCTGTTGGCATTGGCCGTGGCCAGCAAGACGCGCATGACAGTGGCCGTGTCGCTGCCGTAGGCAACGCCTATCTTGATTTCCTTGCGCACCGTGCGGCTGTTGCGTGTCCAGTTAATCAGGCGGCTGGCCACAAACTCAGAGTTAGGAACAATAATGAGAGCATTATCAAATGTTTCCACCATTGTAGCGCGCACGCTGATTTTGCGTACCCGCCCCTGGGTACCGCCCACCTCAACCACGTCGCCAGCCTGAAGCGTGCGGCTGAAAATAAGGATGAGGCCGGAAAGGAAGTTGTTCACGATGGTCTGCATGCCAAAACCGATACCCACGGAAAGACCACCAGCCACCATAGCCAGATTGCTCAGTTCCATACCCAGCGCCTTGAGCACAAAAAGGCCAAAGCAGCACCACAGGGCGTAGGAAAAGGCCGTCTGCATCGGGGGAATGAGGGTGGAGTCTATTTGCAGCCCCTGCTTGGGCAGGCGGCCCAGAAAGCGGGAACCCATGCCCACGGCTGTGCGCGTGATATAGAAGGCGCTGACGATCATAAGCAGATGCAGTATGTTGAACTGCGTTGTACCTACGTTGACGCCCCGCAGTATGTAGTACTGCAACAGGGGCAGGCCGCCGGGCAGCGTGCTTACCCACAGTGTAACGCCCACAAAGGCCAGCACCAGCACAACAGGAGCGGCCAGGGCCACGGCCATGTGGGCCAGTGCCGCGCGCACGCCTTCCTGGGGCAATTTTTCGCTTACAGTGGTCACAAAGCTCATGCCGCCCAGCGAAAGTTGCAAGGCGATGGAGCAGGACACAAAGCAGAGGTAGAGCACCATACTGTACAGATGCAGGCCGAAGATGCTCATGATGAGGCATATCCACAGCACCACGGGTTCGCTTTCCAGCACCGAGGTTTCCGCGTGCAGGGGGCCGAGGTCTTGTTCCTTGCGGCGGCGCATGCGGATGATGTCCGCAATAAGCAGGGCCATCCAGATGATGAGCACCAGCGGTTTGACCAGCGGCAGATAGAGCAGCACATAGGCGCACAGCGTCAGCGGAATAAGGTGCCACAATGGCGACCGCTCGATCTGCACTTCAGGATATTTGAGCTGCCGCAAGTCCCAGGCCAGGTATATCTGGGCCACAATAAGGCTCAGGTTGCCGAAAGCCAGAAATAGCCGGAAGAACTCGCCCGAGGCTGACAAGGAACTGCCAAGAAGCGCCAGTCCCACGCAAAGCCAGGGCAGGGTCACATGGAAGATGTGTTTTACCGTTGGGCTGGATTTTTCGTTCAGCCAGCGCCGTGACAGCATCACCGTGATGACGCCCGTAAACAGCAGGCAGACGAAGAAACGCAGAATGGCCGTGCCCCAGGTTTCCAGCGTAATGGGAACTTCGACGGGGATGCGCAGCAGCATACCCTGTAAGGAATAGGTCATCTGCTTGGAAAAATCTGTCCAGGCGGTGGGGCTGAGCCAGGGCACCGGCTTTTGCAGGTAATAGTCCTTCCACAGGGCGGGCAGTTGCGAGGCGATTTCCTCGCGCGTTTTTTCAAGACGGTTGAGCAGCGCCAGTGAAGGGGCAAGGGCCGTGTCGTACTGCGCAAGCACCGCCGTAAGACGCAGGCGGGTCATAGCCAGAGAACGGATGTATTCCTGCATCTCTGGGCTGAGGCGTTCGTCGTGCAGGTCTTCAGGCAGGCTGTCGGCCAGATAGCTGATGCGTTCAAGCAAGGCTTGCGATTCAACACGCGCTACCGTCATAGGCGCGAGAATCTTGTTCACTTCCGCAATGGTCACCGTAAGGCGGCGGCTCACGGCCTCCATTGCATTGGGCCAGTTTTTATAGGTATTGCTCAACACAAGCAGACGGCGTGCTTCCTCAATAAAGGGCTGCACTTTTTCGCTTACGTTGAAGGCGCGGTCGCCAAAGGTGTCGCTCATGGCCAGCGCCTTGGCGTTGACCTCATCCAGCATGTTGTGCTGGTTGCTCCAGACCATTGACCAGGGGTCGTGCAGCACGCCGGACTTATCTTCTTCCTGCGCGGCGTCTTCGCCTTCCTGGGCGTCTTTTTTGTCTGCATCGGCAGCGCGGCCTTCGCTTTTATCAGCCTTGGGCGCTGCGGTGTCCTTTTTTTCAGCCTTGGGCTTGGCCGCTGCTTTTTTTTCGGCCTTGGGCTTGGGAGCTTCTTTTTTCTCCTGCTTGTCAGCCTTTTCCGGCTGCTGCGTGTTCGCGCCGGACTCTGCCGCAGGCGCTACAGGCTGGGGCTGAGCGGCGGCAGGCACGCTTTCAGGGGAGACGGGCCGTCCAACCGGAGGCTCCGGCTGAACAGGAGCCGCTGCTGCGGTGTCCGCAGTGCGGGCAGGGCTGTCGCTGGCGGGAGCGGCGTCGCCTTGCCGGGGCTTTTCAACAGCAGTTGCTTCCTGCGGCGCAGCGGCTTCAGCGGCCATGGCCCGCTGCTCCGTCATGAAACAGCACAGGATCAGCAGAAAGAAAGCAAGAAAACGGGATATGGAATGCATGAACAACCTCAAGGGGATCTGCAGGAGTTTTTCGTCACTGCCCGAAAGGGGAATTTTCCCGCAGGGCGCATGAAAAACGGCGTGACATCATTGCCATTACGCCGTTCTGAATCCATACGCCAAGAGCTGAGCTTTGAAAAGAGCGCAGGCTGGGGGCCGTGACTCCGGTAGGACACGGCATGTCCATTCCTGCCTGCCGCCGCGCAGGCTTTCTGGCGCAACCGGGGCTGGACAAGGCGACCGCTCAACGGCATATTCGGCCAATGGAAAAACAACCCGTCTCCGCCCATGCCGTGCCCGTGGCTCTTGCCCGTTGTGAAGGTTACGACCGCAAATCCCTTGACCAACTGGTGGGGGACGTGCTGGACGCCGCTCAGATTGCTCAATCCTGTTCCCTCAAAGTGGGGGCCAAGGTGCTTGTGAAGCCCAACCTGCTTATGGGCAAGTCGCTGGCGTGCACCTCGCCGGGGGTGGTTGTGGCCGCCTGCCGCTGGCTGCGTGACCACGGTGCGCAGATGGCCGTGGCGGATTCTCCCGGTTTTGGCCGGGCCGAGTCTGTGGCGCGTGCCATCGGGCTTGAGAGCGCCTTGCGGCCTTTGGGGCTTGCCGTGCGCCAGCTGGATAAACCCGTACCCGTAACGTTGCCGTTGCTGTCAGGCGCTCGGTCAGCGCTTTCAGGCAAGGGCGGGCCGCGTTTTCATGTGGCAAGCGCCGTGCGGGAATGCGATTTCATTCTTTCTCTGCCACGGGTCAAGGCGCACGGGCAGATGTTGCTCACCTTGGCAGTAAAAAATTGTTTTGGCTGCGTGAGCGGTTTGCACAAGGCCGTGGCCCACGCCCGCGAGGGGCGCGACCCGGAATATTTTGCTGACTGTCTGGCTGCCTTGTGGGCCACCTTGCCGCCAGTGGCGGCCCTTGCCGACGGCGGTGTGGCCATGCACGTCACCGGGCCGTCAGGGGGCAAGCCTTTTGTGCTCAAGCTGATGGGAGCCAGCGCCTCGGCTGTTGCTCTGGACGAAGCCCTGTACGCGGTGTTTGGTCTTGCGCCCGAGGCTGTGCCTCTTGGGGCGGCCCTGATGCGCCGTAAAGCGCCGGGCAGCGCGGCATCCGGCACGGAAACGGCTTTTCCCCTGCTGCGGCCAGAAAATTTTGATGCTCGCGGCTTTGAGCTGCCACAACAGCTTGCCCATACTTCCTTTCATCCCGCACGCTTTGTGCAGAGCTGCATACGCCGTATTGCCGCAGCCATAAAAAAATGAGGAACTGATAATGCCCAAAATTCTTCCTGGTGAAGCAGATATTTACGCCATCACGGACTCGCGCCTGTCTTTGGGACGCTCACTTGAAGAAGTAGCCTCGGCCCTGTTGGGCGCGGGCGTGCGCATTTTGCAGTACCGCGAAAAGAACCTCAAGGGTGGCGAAATGCTTGAAGAATGCCGCCTGTTGCGCCGCATGACCAGTGAAGCCGGAGCCTGCTTCATCGTCAACGACCATGTGGATATAGCCATGCTGGTTGAAGCCGACGGCGTGCATGTTGGTCAGGAAGACCTGCCCGTGCCGGAAGTGCGTAAACTGGTAGGGCCGGACATGATTATCGGCCTTTCCACGCATGAGCCGCAGCAGGCCCTGGCAGCCAGAGGACTTGGCGCCGACTATCTGGGCGTGGGGCCGATTTTCGCCACGCAGACCAAGGAAGATGTGGTGGCTCCAGTGGGCTTTGCCTATCTGGACTGGGTTGCTGCCAATATTGATCTGCCCTTTGTGGCTATTGGGGGCATCAAGGCCCACAATATCGCTGACGTGGCCCGGCATGGGGCACGTTGCTGCTGCCTTGTATCCGAACTGGTGGGCGCGCCTGACGTGGCGGCCAGCGTGCGGGCCGTACGTGAAGCCATGCATCAGGGTTTGCAGGGATAGCGATTGGTCTAAGAAAACGCTGATTTATTCCGTTTGGCTGCGTTGCTTCACTTTTTTTGAAACAGTCGGGGATGGAAGAGTCCACTCCTGCTTCAAAAAAAGATCGCGCCTTGCCAAACGAAAGACCTGCGCGTTTCCGGCTCGTTAATCAGTGCTTCCTTAGAAAGAGCAGCCAGACATTTTTACGTTAAATTCTTTGCGGGGCACAAACCCTCCACAGTGAAATACCACGGCTGGAATGACGCGGAATAAAAGGCCGTCAGTTGGTGAGTAAAAATTACGCAGGTACGATACAAACATTAAAAGCGGGACGCTCCTCCACTGGATGAGCGTCCCGCTTTTGTCTGCATATTTCTGCCTGCACATATGTGCCTGAATATATGTGTCGCCACACCTACGGCTGGGCAACTGTTGCGGCGGCTTTTTGTAGCCTCTGGCATATATTGTTACCCGGCGGGCGTTCTGTGAGCGTGTACCGCGGATATTCTTTGCAAAAATTGCGGCCAGCCTCCCTGCAAATCGTGCAGCCGTTGACTTACTCCCGGGTGTTTTGCGCTTCCTGCCTGTGCAGGCACTGGTGCAGGGCCGTCATGTTGGCGGAAAGCATGCTCTTGCGCCAGACCAGCTCTGTGGTGGCCTTGCACAGCGGATGCTCCAGCGGATGCACGGAAAGTGTTCCGTCCGAGCGGCAAAGGTGCAGCACCGATTCCGGCACCACGCCCACGCCCATACCTGCAATAACGCCACCCACAATGGCGTGGTAGGAAGCCAGTTCCGCTATGCGTTCCGGCTCCCGCCCGAATGCCCTAAACCAGCTGACAAGACGGTCGCGGTAGGCGCAGCCGCCCTGAAAGGCCAGCACCGTCTTGCGGCCGATGTCGTCGGGATAATGGATGGCGTCGTGTCCTTCCGGTGCGATAACCACCAGTTCTTCAGAAAATGCGTCCATACGCGCCAGTCTTTCGTCTTGCGGCATATCCACAACAAAGGCCGCGTCCAGCCTGTTTTGCAGAATGTCCTCATACAGCGAACGGCTGGTGCCGATGGAGAGTTCCAGCGATATTTGCGGATACCCCGCGTGCAGGCGTGCCAGAACTTCGGGCAGCCGCACAGCCGCCGCGCTTTCCAGCGCGCCGATGCGAAATTTGCCGCCCGGAGCCATGCTTTGGACGCGATTTTCGGCTTCGTCCACCATTGCAAGAATCTTGAGGGCATAATCGTACAGGGTTTGCGCCTTGTCCGTGGGATGGAGGCGTTTTTTCTCACGCAGAAAAAGCTTTACCCCCAGCGATTCTTCCAGCTGAAGAATACGCGTGGTCACGCCCGAGGGAACGCGGTTCAGCTCCTTGGCGGCGGCTGTAATGCTGCCCGTTTCCATAACGCTGACAAGAGTGCGCAGGTCCGTCAATTCCATATATTCACCAATTTTGATGTTCTTTGTTATTTATATTCATTTGTCATGAATATAGCCATTGTATAACCTGTTTGCAATGGTAAGTGGCAACTGGCTGTTTTTACAGACTGTCAGCAAGGTTTCTGAACCGGAAAGTGCCCAATAACAGCGGAGAGTGGGATCCGTTGCGAGAGCCGGGAATTTTGCCGTAGGGCAAGGCCGCGTTTTTCTGTGGAGGCACAGTTCACAATTTTGCCGGATGTGCCGGATTGCCATCAAATTATGGCGCGGTTGCCGCGCAAAGGCCCAACACTGGCGGTATTTGGAAATGAAAGAGGCATGGAAGTTTTTATGGCAGATGGCTATTCTGGCGGGTCTGTTCTGGGGCTCGGACTGGGTGGTACGCGCCACCGGGCTGCCAATGCCCGGTAATGTGCTTGGCATTGTGGTGCTTTTTCTTCTCTTGCTCACCGGAATCGTCAAGGAAGACCACATAAGCACAGCGGCCAACTTTTTGCTCAAGCATATGGTGTTTTTCTTTGTGCCTGTTGCTGTTGGCCTCATGCAGTGGGGCGGCGTTTTTTATGACTACGGCTGGATATTGCTGGTAGCCATAGTTGTGGGCGCTGTTTTGCCCTTGCTCACCGTGGGGCTGTTAGGTCGTGCCTTACGCTGTAGGGCGCGCAGGCGGGAGGGCGAATCATGCAATCCTATGTAAGCATAAGCACAGTGCTGTGCATTCTGGGCACGCTGTTGGCATATATGGCGGTGCGTGCGCTGTATCTGCGCTACAAGCATCCTTTGTTGAATATCGTGGCTCTTGGAGCCGCTGCGGTCATTATTGTGCTGGTGGGCTTTGATATTCCCTACGCCGTGTACGAGCCTGCTTCAAAGATTATGACTTCCTTCATTGGCCCTGCCACGGTTGCTCTGGCATTACCTTTGTACCGCTACCGCCTTGTGCTTTTGCGCTACGCACTTGCCATTATGGGCAGCGTGTGCGCCGGAGCCTTTGTGGCTATGTTTTCCACGGGGCTGATGGCGAGAGTTGGCGGCTTGCCGCAGGAAGTTGTCATATCCATCATGCCCAAGAGCGTCTCCATCCCCTTTGCCATTGAAATCGCAGGCATGTATGGCGGCATACCGTCGCTGGCGGCTGCCTTTGTGGTAGCCACTGGTACGCTTGGTTCCCTTATAGGCGGCTGGACTCTGAACCTTGCACATGTGGCTGACCCTTTTGCCAGAGGACTGGCCCTGGGCACAGTGTCTCACGCTCAGGGAACCGCTGCGGCCCTTCAGGAAGGTGAGGAACAGGGGGCTATGGCTGGTCTGGCGCTTATTCTGGCTGGCATCATCACTGCCGCGCTGGCCCCTTTTGTGGTCTGGCTGGTATTGCGCCTGCCTGTTCTCGGCTAGCTGTTTGCCGCGCGTGCCGCCCGGCGCATATGCAAGATTGGCCGGGATTTGGACAGACGAGGAATAGTGTGAGTAATTATTACGCACCGTCTGGATATGAATGAGTAAAATTGTAGCACAATCGTTGAATGGCTCATGGGGATTTGTTTTTATTTAATCTATTAAAGCAGCATGATATGAGAATATCTCATGCCTGGCACGCCTCTTGCCATTAGTATAATGCTCCCGCTAATGGTTTAGTCGGCCAGCCTTCCAGGCAGGGGCTGACCGCAGATTGGATTGTCCACACCCTCCTCCTGTGACAACCCCGAAGCGTCAGGCGGGCGCACCCAGAACGCCCGCCTGACGCCCATGCTCATCCCCGTGAGCCTCCTTGCTAACCCCGACCGGCCCACTCCGGTCGGGGTTAAATTTTTTTCAGGGCAAGCAGCTAGTTACAGCGGCTATGCCCTGCGCCGCGCCATAGCCCTCCTTATCTCGCCAGCATATTCTTTCAAGCAATATCCATGTTTTTCTGGTCACGTCACGGCGGCGTGTTGCGCTGTATTGAAGTGCACGGTCTGAGCTGGTTCGCCAGTGACCGGATGAGCGGCGCGTGCTACGCTGCCGCGCGCAGGCTGGCTCAGGCAAGACAACGCCGGGGGGGCCGTATGCCGCAGCCAGAAGCACTGCAAGAGCCATCCGTTGCGAGCCAAATGCGCTGCAAGCAGAAACACCGCAAGGGGGCTGAGTCAGCGCTGTGCCGCATTGGCAGGCGTCTTTGCCTGACTGGCCTATGCGCTCACAGAGCCTGTTTTTCGCAGAATTTTACAGCTTGTTTTGCTGCCCATAGGACAGAGTGCTTCAAGGGCTTGATGACCTGAAGAAGAGCGGCTGCTTTCAAAAATTGGGCTTTATTCAGGAGAGATTGTGAAAAAGTGTTTTTTTACACCGTTGCAAAAAAACACTAAATAATTTTATTCAATGATTTTGCATAATTGTGGATACTATTGTTGTTTTTTTGCAACAATCGCAGCCTTGGCATATTTGTTGGCATTACGCATAATTTAAAAAATATCCAAATATAAAATAGTGTTACGCAAATGGCATGAATGATGCTCAAGAGGGGATATTGGGATGAATATCACAATCACCCAAATAAAGAACATAACACCCATTCAGGAGTTTTATTATGAGCCAGTGCGGTTGCTGCATGTCCCCCCAGGAAGAGCGCGTTGTCAACAAGAGCGTCAATCGTCAGGGGCGTGAACGCGTCTACAGTATTCTGGAGAGCAATCAGTTCACCCTGCCGAATGTGGACGTGGAACGCGCCAAGTATTTCACCGAATCCATGCGCGAAACCGAGGGCGAACTGCTGACCCTGCGCTGGGCCAAGGCGCTGAAGAACGTGGCCGAAAAAATCACGGTCTGGATCACGCCCAACCAGCTGCTGGCTGGCCGCGTGGGCATGCTTGGCCGCTACGGCATCCTCTACCCTGAAATTGACGGTGACTTTTACCGCGAAGTGCTGGCTGACCTCGCCAATCGCGACAAGAGCCCCTTCCAGATTTCGCAGGAAGACATCAAGGTTGTTATGGAAGAAATCGCCCCCTACTGGGAAGGCAAGACCTACCATGAGCACCTTAACAAGGCGCTGCCCGAAGACATCCGTGGCGTGACCTATCACGACGAACGCGGCCTCAAGTCCAAGTTCGTGGTCAGCGAAACCTCTTCATACCGCTCGGCCCTTCAGTGGGTGCCGGACTACGAAAAAGTTATCAATCGCGGCTTCATCGACATTCAGAACGAAGCCAAGGAAAAACTTGCCAACCTTGATCTGAACAACTCAGTGGATCTTTGGGACAAAAAACCCTTCCTTGAAGCAATGATTATTGTGTGCGACGCCATCATGATCTGGGCCAAGCGCCACGCCGACCTCGCCCGTGAACTGGCCGCCAAGGAATCTGATCCCAAGCGCAAGGCCGAGCTTCTGCAGATCGCCGAAACCTGCGATCATGTGCCTGCCCATCCGGCCCGCACCTTCCGTGAAGCCATGCAGTGCCAGTGGTTCGTGCAGATGTTCTCGCGCATCGAGCAGAAGGCCAGCGCCATTATTTCCAACGGCCGCATGGACCAGTACCTCTACCCCCTGTATAAAAAAGACCTTGATGAAGGGCGCATCACCCGCGAAGAAGCCAAGGACCTGCTGGAATGCATGTGGGTGGATATGGCCCAGTTCATCGATCTGTACATCAACCCCACGGGCGTTGAATTTCAGGAAGGTTATGCCCACTGGGAAGCCGTGACCATCGGCGGCCAGACTCCCGAAGGCGAAGACGCCACCAACGACCTCAGCTATCTTTTCCTTGAGTCCAAGCGCGAGTTCCCCCTGAACTACCCCGACCTGGCCGCGCGTATCCACTCCCGCTCGCCAGAACGCTTCCTGCGCGAAGTGGCTCTGACCATCAAGGACGGCTCGGGCTTCCCCAAGCTCATCAATGACGAAGAAGTGGTTTTCCTTAACGCCATCAAGGGCTGCCCGGTCAACGAAGCTCTGGACTACGCCGTGTCGGGCTGCACTGAAACGCGCATGCCCAACCGCGATACCTACACCTCTGGCTGCGTGTATGTGAACTTTGCCACGGCGCTGGAAATGCTGCTCTATAATGGCCGCATGCTGCACTATGGCGATGAAGTCATCGGCCTTGAAACCGGCGACGTCACCAAGTTCAACACCTGGGAAGAGTTTTACGAAGCCTACAAGGCCCAGCACCTGAACCTGCTGCGCAAGGCTTTCCAGCAGCAGCATGTGGTGGACAAGCTGCGTCCCCAGCACTTCTCGGCTCCGATGTCTTCCGTGCTGCACAACCTGTGCATGGAAAACCTCATGGACCTGCACGCTGAAAAGATCCCCGGCGGCGTGGATTACTCCTACTTTGAATTCCTTGGTTACGGCACCGTGGTGGACTCCCTGTCTGCCATCAAAAAACTGGTGTTTGAAGACAAGAAGCTGACCCTCAAGGAAGTTGTTGAGGCTTGCAAGGCCGACTTCAAGGGCCACGAAGCCGTGCGCGAAATGCTGCGCAACGCCCCCTGCTACGGCAACAACGATGCCTATGCCGACAGCGTAGCCAAGGACGTGGACCGCGTTACCCAGGTTGAAGCCGCCAAGAGCTCGCGTGAACGCGGCGTGCATGTGGACGTGCGCTATGTGCCCATCACCTCGCACGTGCCTTTTGGCAAGGTTGTTTCTGCCACGCCCAATGGCCGTCACGCCTGGACGGCCCTGTCCGACGGTTCTTCGGCCTCTCACGGCGCGGACAAAAACGGCCCCACCGCGGTGCTGCTCTCGAACTACCACTCCAAGAACTACGGCATGACCAACCGCGCTTCACGCCTGCTGAACATCAAGCTGTCGCCCAAGTGCGTGGCTGGTGAAGACGGCACGCAGAAGATCGTCAACCTCATCCGTACCTGGTGCGACCTCAAGCTGTGGCACTTGCAGTTCAACATCGTGAACAAGGAAACTCTGGTCAAGGCCCAGCAGGAGCCGGACAACTACCGCAGCCTGCTGGTGCGCATCGCCGGGTACAGCGCGTATTTCTGCGACCTGTCCCGCGACTTGCAGAATGACATCATCGACCGCACAGAGCACGCCCAGTTCTAGGGCATAGCTGCAACACGACCAACCCGGGGGGGAGGGGAGCACCCCTTCCCCCTTTTTTCATACACGAAGGCGCGCCCGGCCGGGCCGCAACACAAGGATGACCCATGACGGACGCACAAGTTAAAGGCACTGTTTTCAATATACAGAAGTTCAGCGTTCACGACGGCGAAGGTATCCGTACCCTGGTGTTTCTCAAGGGCTGCCCCTTGCACTGCCTCTGGTGCAGCAACCCTGAATCACAAAACATCAAGCCGGAACACGCCTTCAATCCTTCACGCTGCCTCTCCGCCCAGGTTTGCGGGCGCTGCCTCAAGGTTTGTCCCTCTGGAGCGCTGGGGCTGGTGGAGGGCATCATTCTGCATGACCGCAGCCGCTGCACGGAGTGTATGGCCTGTGTTCACGCCTGCCCGTCAGGCGCGCAGAGCATTTACGGTGAAAGCATGAGTGTTGAGCAGGTGCTGAACAAGGTGGAAGAAGACGGCGTGTTCTATCACCGCTCTGGCGGGGGCATGACCCTTTCGGGAGGCGAGGCACTTACCCAGCATAAGTTTGCCCACGCCCTGCTGCGTGAAGGCAAGAGACACCATATCAATACCACCATAGAAACCTGCGGGTGTTATCCCTATGGGCATCTTTATGAAGCTTGCAAGCACCTCGACAAGCTTATCTTCGACATAAAGAGTCTTAACCCGGTGAAGCATAAAGAGTTTACAGGCGTGGACAATGCTCTGATTCTTAAAAATTTCACCGCTATCTGTGAAGATTTTCCCTATTTGCCCATACTGGTGCGTACTCCTGTTGTGCCGGGCTTCAACGATTCTGACGATGATATTCTTGCCATCCGCGAGTTTATTCCGCGCAGGCCCAATATTGAATATGAGCTTTTGACCTATCACCGCATGGGGCAGCCCAAGTATTCCTATCTTGGCCGGCGGTATGAACTTGATGACGTGAAAGCTGACGAAGCACGCATGGAGCGGTTGCGGGAATTGGCTCAATAGGCCGCACGAGCTTGCCCGTGCGTTGTGATTCTGAAGGCTGAGTCCCGCGTATGGCGCGCGCGTGCCGCTGGCAAAAATTGAAAAATCGCGCATTTTCACCCCACAGCAGACAATTGTGTTTTTTTACACAATTGTCTGCTGTGGGGTGTGTTTTTTTGCACACATTGCAGGTAAAAAATGCTATAACATGCTTATTTTAAAAAAATTTTATGATAAACACCCTTGTTGCAAAAAAGCAACAAGGTAGTAATTATTGTAATGTCATTACAAATAATTACTATTATAGATAAAATTATATAATAATATTAGCATGTTATTAATAGAACTTCATCCTCGTTTCCACATAATTGGGGCAATCTCGCCAGATTTGGTACAAGGGCAGTATTTCTTCGCTTGTCTGACCCAAGTTTTGGATAAAGACGAAAGCGTTTATTGTTATATAACTAATTTAAATTTAACATTAAAAGATTATATAAAAGTGATTTGCTATGAAAATCAGCCAGATTTATTGCGCTCAAATTCACAATAGGCACGCTTCTTGCCTTTAGTCAGTAAAGAGTTCACGGGCACCATCAATTTTTAAAGGATTATTCATGAAAATCATAGATTTCCGGTTTCGCCCCAGTACGCCTGACGCTGTAAAGGGCATGCTTGCGAACAAGGTTTTCGGGGGCATGTTCGAGCTGTTCAAGTATGCCGACCGCGCCAAACCGGAGCCCATCGAAACAATTGTTGCCGATATGGAAAAGCAGAACGTGGTCAAGGGCGTGGTGACAGGGCGCGATGCCGAAACCACCTATGGCCTTGGCTCTGCCAACCCCGGCATTCTTGAGCTTATGCGTCTTTATCCTGACAAGTTCATCGGTTTTGCCGGGCTTGATCCCCACAAGGGCATGGACGCAGTGGACGAACTGTCGGCAATGGTAACGCAGCACGGCATGCGCGGGGCGGCCATTGACCCCTATCTTGCGCGCATTCCTGCCAGCCACGCCAAATACTATCCCATCTATTCAAAGTGTTGCGAGCTTGATGTGCCCATCGTCATCACCACCGGCCCTGGCACTCTTGTGGGCGGAGCCGTGATGGAAGATGCCCATCCCCGCCATATCGACCGGGTGGCCACGGACTTTCCCAAGCTCAAGATCGTCATCAGCCACGGCTGCTACCCCTGGGTAAGCGAAGTCATCATGACCGTACACAGGCACAAGAACGTCTACATCGACCTGGCGGAATACGAAGAACAGCCTTTTTCTGAAGGCTACATCCAGGCGGCCAATACGCTCATTGGCGACAAGGTGCTTTTTGCCAGCGCGGCGCCCTTTATGGATTTTCAGGAACAGATCGCCCTTTACAAGCGTTTGCCCTTCACGCCTGAAGTTCTTGAAAACGTCATGTTCAACAATGCCGCGAGGCTGCTCGGCCTATAGGGCTGCGCCCGCTGCAAGCGCCGGTTTGTCAGCGCGCTGGCTTGCGGGCGGTTACCGGAATGGAACGGCGGAAAGCGTTTTTCCGCTGGCAGGGGCTGGACGGCAGCCCCTGCATGTGAATACATCTGCACAGCAACCATAAGGATCACCATGCAAACCGAAAACCTTACTCCGGAACAGCAAAAAAACCTGCGCCGCGTTGTGGCCTCGTCCATTATCGGGGCTGTCATCGAATGGTACGACTTCTTTTTGTACGGCGTTGTGGCTGGCCTGTTTTTCAATCAGCTGTATTTTCCGTCATTTGACCCCCGCATCGGCACCATGCTGGCCTTCGCCACCTTTGCCGTGGGCTTTGTGGCCCGCCCCCTCGGCGGCATCATCTTCGGCCATTTCGGCGACAAGCTCGGACGCAAGAAGATGCTTATCCTTACCCTTGAAATTATGGGTATAGCCACGGTCTGCATCGGTCTTATTCCCACATATGACACTATCGGCATCTGGGCGCCCATTCTGCTTATTATCTGCCGTCTGGCCCAGGGCATTGGCCTTGGTGGCGAATGGGGCGGCGCTGTGCTTATGTCCTACGAATCCGCGCCTGCGCACAAACGCGGCTTCTACGCCAGTTTGCCCCAGATCGGCATGTCGCTAGGCCTGTTGCTGGCCTCGGGCATCGTGGGCTTTTTCTCTGCCACACTTTCCAACGAAGCCTTCCTGAGCTGGGGCTGGCGCGTGGCCTTTTTGCTCTCCGCCGTGCTGCTGGCCGTGGGCGGCTACATGCGCAGCACCGTGCAGGAAACCAAGGATTTTTCTGAAGCCAAAAAAAGCCTGCCCGAAGCCAAGTACCCCCTGCTGGACGCCTTCAAGCGCTACCCCAAGATGATGATTGCCTGCATGGGCGCGCGCTTCATTGACGGCGTATCTTTCAACGTCTTCGGCGTGTACTCCCTGACCTATCTGACGCAGCAGCACGGCATCGACCGCTCTGCCGCGCTTACGGCGGTCATGATTTCCTCTGTTATCATGTCCCTCTTCATTCCTTTCTGGGGCAATATGGCCGACAAGGTCGGCAAGGCCAAATTGTACGGTATTTGCGCCCTGATTCTGGGCTTCTCAAGCTTCCCTGCCTTCTGGGTGCTGCACA
Source organism: Desulfovibrio intestinalis (assembly GCF_014202345.1). Classification (NCBI taxonomy): domain Bacteria; kingdom Pseudomonadati; phylum Thermodesulfobacteriota; class Desulfovibrionia; order Desulfovibrionales; family Desulfovibrionaceae; genus Desulfovibrio; species Desulfovibrio intestinalis. The sequence continues at coordinate 212,436 of NZ_JACHGO010000004.1, read as the reverse complement.
ACTATGCCAATAACTACTTCCTCGTGGTTGTCGCTTTGGGCCTGCCCTTCGGTATCGTGCACGCCGCCGTGTTCGGCACCATGTCCAGCGTGTTTTCTGAAAGCTTTGACGCCTCTGTGCGTTACTCTGGTATTTCCTTTGTTTATCAGTTCACCGCCATCTTTGCTTCAGGCATGACGCCAATGGTTGCCGCCGTGCTTACGGGCATGGCCGACGGCGCGCCCTGGTTCCTCTGCGCCTACATGGCCGTTGTGGGCACCATCAGCGCTCTGTCCACCTGGTGGCTGAGCAAGCTTGCCCGTGAAAATCGCGCTAATAAGGCCATGAAAGAAGCCACGGTCTCCTCCACCGTCATCGGCGCTCCTGCCGGGGCGGACGGCTTCTAGAACTGGTAGCCTTTGCCGGAGCAGCGTTCAAATGCGCCGCTCAGACAAGGCCAAAGGGCTGACCGTATCTGCCGTGCGGTAGCCATAGTCGGGCGCCCCCATATTTGATGCCGGTATGGGGGCGCTCTTGCGCCCCTGGAGGAAGTGTATGTATAACCCACGAATGTTGGCTGAATATATTGAACAACTTTGCGATACCTTCCGGGACGCCATCTGCGTTACGGACCGGGAGGGCGTGGTGGTGCTTGTAAACAAGCGCCATGCGGAGCTTACAGGCATTCCCAAGGAAAAAATGACCGGCAGCCGTATTCAGGATATGGTGCAGAACGGCATTTTTGACGTGGTTCTCAACCCGCGCATTGTGGAAACCGGGCAGAAGGTCTCCAGCGTGCAGAATCTTTTTAACGGACGCACGTTGCTTCTGGACGGGCATCCGGTCAAGGATGCCTCGGGGCATGTGGCCTATGTTGTCACTGTTATCCGTGACGTGACGGCTCTTACCGAGCTGCGTGAAGAGGTCATGGCGCAAAAGGAACTGCTGGAAACGTTCCAAACCCTGAGCAGCGACGGCATCACTGGCAATCAGTACCCGCGTGTGGTGCAGAGCCAGGCCATGCAGCGGCTGTACGCCGAAGCAATAGCCATTGCCGAAACAGACGCCACCGTGCTGTTGCAGGGCGAAACAGGCGTGGGCAAGGACGTGGTGGCGCGGCATATACATCGCAAAAGCCAGCGCGCCGACGCCCCTTTTGTTAAGGTAGACTGCGGCAGTATCCCTGAAAATCTTATTGAAACCGAGCTGTTCGGCTATGTGCCCGGCAGTTTCTCAGGGGCAAGCAAGAGCGGCAAGGCCGGGCTTGTGGAAGCGGCTTCTTCTGGCACGCTTTTTCTGGATGAAATAGGCGAACTGCCAATGACCATGCAGTCGCGCCTGCTGCGTGTGCTTCAGGATTGGGAAGTCATGCGCGTGGGAGCCACCAGACCCAAGAAGGTGGACGTGCGCGTCATTGCCGCTACCAACAAGGATCTGGAAAAGGAAGTGGCCAAGGGCGCATTTCGCTCAGACCTCTATTATCGGCTCAAGGTGGCGGTGCTGAATATTCCGCCTCTGCGCAGCCGCAGGGCCGATATTTTACCTCTGGCCCAGAGCTTTTTGACGTATTACGCCAAAAAATATCACAAAAAAATCCATCTTTCTGAAGAAGCCGAGCATATTCTGCAAGGCCACAGTTGGCCCGGCAACGTGCGCGAACTGGAAAATCTTGTGCAGGGGCTTGTGGTGACCTGCAAGCACGGCAGCATTGAGGCCCGCGACCTTTCAGGTATCCGTCCTGCCGTTATGCATGATGATAAGGACAGCGCTTTTGCCCTGCCTTCCATTGAGGGGCGTTCGTTGAAAAGCATCATGAAGGAAGTGGAAACTGCTGTTATTGAAAAGGGCATGAAGCAGTATGGTTCCATCAGCGAACTCTCGCGCCATTTTCAGATGGACCGCAGCACCATCTTTCGCAAGGTTAAAGAAATAGAAGCTGCCCGGCGGGACTAGAACAGATTAACTTTTTCAAAGTTTAAATGCTTTAGTCTATTAGCCCTGCGGCAGGCGAGACCGGGCGTGGGGCTGCCCAATGCCTATGGCGGGTGCACCCTGTTTACAGTGGAGCGTGCCCGCTTCCCGCGACGGCAGATTTGCCCATTGGTAAGGAAGAGAGCTATGCCACAATCATTTGACCGCGAAGCCGCGTTGCGCAAAATTGTTGACCTTGAGCTGGACATGTTTCTTGCCACGCCCAATGAAGGCGGTATTTCGGCTTGTCAGCAGCGGCCAGAAACATTCCGGGTCATGCGGCGCATGACGCATGAGCCTCTGGACGACACCACGCTGGCCTTCTATCTGGCTGACCTGCAAGCGGCAGCAGCAGTGGGGCGAAACCTGATGGTGGAAAAATACGCCCGTATGGACGACCGTCTTCCACCCCTCAGCACAAGCCCGCTGCTGGACGAAGTTGCCGACGCGGAATTGGCTTTTCTGGAAGAGGCCAGCGTTCTTTTTCCAAACGTGATAAGACGCGGCGGGGGGGATATGTTTCGCCGCTATCTGCGGTGCGAGCTGGAAACGCTTTCGCAGGGCACCTTGGAAAGCTATGCCCGTGAAGTGCGCCGTGCGCGCAGTGTGGGGAAAAATATGGCAGTGGAGCGGCACCGCTGTCTGGCACGCCTGCTGGGCAGGGGCAGTCTTGAAGAATATGAAGCCTCGCGCGCCCAGGGATGAAATGCTTACTGGCTTGCAACCTATCTGGGCAGCGCGGGTTTGCGAATGTATACTCTCTAAGATTCGGGAACGCCCGGTGCGGCGCTTATCCGCTCAAATAACCAGCTCTTATGGCTTCACTATGAGTCTCTGCTCCCGCAGCCGCCTGAGGCTTTCAAAGCTAATCTGATCCAAAAAATTTTGCGCTGATAGCTCGTTAAACACACACAGCTTCGTCCCGCGCCTTGAGCATCCACTGCACCCGTCTCGCGTGCAGGCTCCCAGTCCATCCAATCTGGAAAACAGAAATGCAAGCGGGGAAGAATCTTCGTTGTAAAGATTCTTCCCCGCAAAAAGGTTCTCTGTATTTCAGCTTTCGTTTAGTCGTCGCCCACCTTGAGTGCGGCCAAAAAGGCTTCCTGGGGCAGTTCAACGTTGCCCATACGCTTCATGCGGCGTTTGCCCTCTTTCTGCTTTTCCAGCAGTTTGCGCTTGCGCGTGATGTCGCCGCCGTAGCATTTGGCGGTAACGTCCTTACGGAAAGCGGAAACTGTTTCACGGGCAATGATTTTTTGCCCGATGGCCGCCTGAATGGCAACCTGGAAAAGCTGGCGCGGAATGCTGCGCTTGAGCTTGAGCGCCAGGCCGCGCCCGTAGGTGTATGCACGGTCGCGGTGTACGATGACCGCCAGGGCGTCCACTGTTTCGCCGTTGAGCATGATGTCCAGACGCACCAGATCAGAGGACCGGTAGTCCAGAGGTTGATAATCCATCGAAGCATAGCCGCGCGTGGCGGACTTGAGCCTGTCAAAGAAGTCGTAAACGATTTCGGCAAAGGGCAGTTCGTAGGTGACTACCACGCGGTTGGAGGCAAGATAGTGCAGGTTTTTCTGGGTGCCGCGCTTTTCTTCGCAGAGCTTCATGACGTTGCCCACATACTCGTTGGGCACATGAATATCCATGTTGACGTAGGGCTCGTACAGGGTGTTGATCTTGGTAGGATCTGGCAGGTGGCTGGGGTTGTCGATTTCCAGCGTTTTGCCGTCCATTGTGTCGATCTTGTAGACCACTGAAGGCGCAGTGGCGATAAGGCCGACCTCAAATTCGCGCTCCAGCCGCTCCTGAATAATTTCCATATGCAGCAGGCCAAGGAAGCCGCAGCGAAAGCCAAAGCCCAAAGCTTGCGACGTTTCCGGCTCGTAGGAAAAAGCTGCGTCGTTGAGTTGCAGTTTTTCAAGGGCGGCCTTGAGGTTCTCGTAGTCTTCGGATTCTGTGGGGTAGAGACCGCAAAAAACCATTGGTTTGACTTCTTTGAAGCCAGGTACAGGGCTTTCGGCGGGGCGGTCAGCCAGGGTGATGGTGTCGCCCACGCGGGCATCGCCCAGTTCCTTGATGGAGCCGCAAAGAAAGCCCACCTCGCCCGCCACCAGTTCTTTAACGTCTGTGGCTTCGGGGGAGAATACGCCCAGACGCAGCACTTCGTATTCCTTGCCCGTGCTCATGAGGCGCACGTTGTCATTCTTGCGTACGGTGCCGTCCATAATGCGGAAAAGTACCACAACACCCTGATAGCTGTCGTACCATGAGTCAAATATAAGCGCCTTGAGCGGTGCAGTGCGGTCGCCCTTGGGGGCGGGCAGATGTTGCACAACAGCTTCGAGCACAGCGTCCACGCCCATGCCTGTTTTGGCCGACACGGGAAGCGCTTGTGTGCAGTCCAGCCCGATGCTCTCTTCGATTTCAGCCTTGACGCGGTCAACTTCCGCACTGGGCAGGTCAATCTTGTTGAGCACCGGAAGAACCTCATGGTCATGATCCAGTGCCAGATAGACGTTGGCAAGGGTCTGCGCTTCCACGCCCTGTGTGGCGTCAACCACCAGCAAAGCGCCTTCACAGGCTGCCAGCGAGCGTGAAACTTCATAGTTGAAGTCCACATGGCCGGGCGTGTCGATGAGGTTCAGCTCGTATTCCTGACCGTCAGCGGCAAAGTAAGGAAGCCGCACGGTCTGGGCCTTGATGGTGATGCCGCGTTCGCGCTCCAGATCCATCCTGTCCAGGTACTGCTGGCGCGCTTCGCGCTGGCTGACCACCTTGGTCAGTTCAAGAATACGGTCGGCCAAGGTGGACTTACCGTGGTCGATATGGGCGATGATGCAAAAGTTGCGGATATTTTCCTGCTTGACCATGTTTTTTCCTGCGTAAAATCTGGGTGCGTAGCAGAATTGTATAGCTAAGATTTGTCATGAAGTCCATGCAAAGGCCAGAGGTTTCGTTGAGGGGTATGAAGAGGGGGCAGAGTGCCCTTCGAAGGTTTTGTGGCTCTCAGCCGAAGGCTGGCAGCAGATTTGCGTGTAAGTTTGTTGTGCTATCAGGCAGCGTTATAGTGCTGCCGCCTGTGGATCGAGGTATTGACAGTCCTTAATAGTATGAATACATACGTATGTATTCATACGGAGCAAATAAATATGAGTAAGCCACGTTCCATAAACAGAGATCTGGTTCTTGATATGGCCGAGAAAATAGTCACTGAAAACGGGCCTGCGGCGTTGACGTTTGACGCTGTTGCCAGGGCGGCGGGGATCACCAAGGGGGGAGTACAGTCCTGCTTTGGCGCCAAGAGTGGTCTTGTCAGCGCAATGGCCGAACGGTGGGGCAGAAATTACGACGAATGCCTTGAAAAAACTGCGGGCAAAAACATTAAGGACATTTCTGGTCTGGAAAAAGTACGTGCCCACGTTGGGATTACCGCTGCCGAGAAATCGCTGAACGCCCGGGCCGCATGCCATCTGGCCATGCTGGTGGAGTCGCAGGAGCTGCGTGACTGGATACGCAGCTGGCACAACAGCAGGGTGAACACTCTTGATATGGCGAACAAGGAAGAGCGGGCCGCGCGAGTCGCCTATCTGGCGGCGGAAGGAGCTTTTTTGCTGCGTCACTTCGGCTTGCTGGAAGTAAGCGATGCACAATGGAAGAGCATTTTTAGCGATATTGACGAAATCATTTTTGAAAAGCCATCAAACCAAGCATAACCGCTGGAAAAGTTATCATGTTGAGCTGGACTCTTCTGTTTATAGCCAGCAGCCTTGAAATCGCCTGGGCTGCGGGATTAAAATATGCTGATTCGCCTCTGGGCTGGGTTGCAACCCTTGGCTGTGTTGCGGGCAGTTTTATTTTCCTTGTGCTGGCAACAAAAAGAATGGAGGCATCCATTGCCTATGTGCTGTTTGTAACATTGGGCGCTGTTGGAACATACCTTCTTGATATTTCATTCTTTGGCAAAAAAATGACGTTCACAGCGGTTGCCGCGATTATTGTCATCCTTGTTTCGATAGTTTGCCTCAAGCGGGAAGAAGGTTAGCCCTATGGGCTGGATTTATTTGATACTGGCTGGCCTTCTGGAGATAGCGGTTGTCGCCGGAGTGAGAGATATCGCCTTCAAACGCTATATCAGGGGAATATTCGTTTACGCGGCTGGGCTGTCGTCCTCACTGTTTTTTCTTTACCTTGCGCTGCGTCAGATTGATGTCTCCATTGCCTATACGTCCTACACAGGAATTGGCGTGGTCGGCACTGTGGCTTGCGGAATTCTGTTTTGGGGCGAAAAGAGGAGCATCAAAAAAGCGCTTTATGTTTCCTTGATTATTGCGGCGATTATAGTGCTCAAGGTTTCAGACTAGAACACCGGAAATATACAAAGTTACTACTGGCGCGACAGTAAACGCCAATAGCTGCTTGGCCTGTGCGCCGGAAAGAATGGCTTTGTATCGCTGGGATTCCTAAGTGCCATGCAGCAAAGCTAGGTTAAGCTGCAGCAGGGGGTGCGGGTGTCGTGTCGTGCTTGTGAACAGCAACAGCTTTTTTAGGCTGAAGGTATTTGCAATTTGTTCTGTTTTGTCGTGGCCCCGTGGAGCTATTGCATAAAATAAAAGGCCGTACTGCGTATAAACGCGGCACGGCCTGTCTATTCTGAACAAAGCGGTCTAGCGGAACTGGGCCACTTGCAGACGGACAACAGCCCTGTGCAATGCGGCTTCAGCACGAACCGTATCAACTTGCTCTTCATGGCTGGCAACACGCTTTTCAGCACGTTCCTTGGCGGCCATGGCTCTTGCTGTGTCGATATTCTGCGCCATTTCGGCAGATTCGGCCAGCACGGTAAGCACATCGTTGTTCACATCAGCAAAACCGCCGGAAATGAACACATGTTCTTCCTTACCGCCAGCCACCTTGTAGCGCAAACCACCAATCTTGAGAGCGGAGAGCAGGGAGACGTGCTTGGGCAGCACGCCAAATTCGCCTTCAATTCCGGGGCAGACGGCCATTTCAACTTCGCCGCTTACTACGGTTTTGTCTGGCGTCACCACTTCCAGTTGCAGTGTGCCCATAGGTACTCCTTCGCTCCTGATATGCCAGATGCGGCTGTCCAGTGACCGTGCCGCAAAGCACGATCACTGGACGGTCAACTCTCTAGTTTTCTTCCTGCAGCTTGCGCTGCTCGAACTTGGCCACGGCCTGTTCAATACCGCCCAGCATGTAGAAGTCACCTTCTGCCAAGTGGTCGTACGCGCCGTCCAGAATGCCCTTGAAGCCCTTGATGGTGTCTTCAAGTTTTACATACTGGCCGGGGGTACCGGTGAAGGTTTCGGCCACGTGGAAGGGCTGGGACAGGAAGCGCTGAATGCGGCGCGCGCGCCCCACAGTGAGCTTATCTTCGTCCGACAGTTCGTCCATGCCGAGAATGGCGATGATGTCCTGCAGTTCTTTGTACTTCTGCAGCACCATCTGCACGCGCCGGGCCACCAAGTAGTGGTCTTCACCCACGACGTCGGGGGCGAGGATGCGCGAGGTGGAGTCAAGCGGGTCCACGGCAGGGTAGATGCCAAGTTCTGCAATCTGGCGCGAAAGCACGAGCGTGCCGTCCAGATGCGAGAAAGTGGTAGCCGGGGCCGGGTCGGTCAAGTCGTCAGCAGGGACGTAAACGGCCTGCACGGACGTGATCGAACCGGTGTTGGTTGAGGTAATACGTTCCTGAAGCGAACCAAGGTCCGTGCCAAGGGTGGGCTGGTAGCCCACGGCCGAAGGCATGCGGCCCAGCAGAGCGGACACTTCGGAACCAGCCTGGGTAAAGCGGAATATGTTGTCGATGAAGAGGAGCACGTCCTGATGTTCTTCATCGCGGAAGTATTCCGCGCAGGCAAGGGCGGTGAGGGCCACGCGGGCACGGGCTCCCGGAGGCTCGTTCATCTGCCCGTAGACAAGGGTGGCGCGTTCCAGAACGCCCGCATCCTTGAGTTCATGATAAAGGTCGTTACCTTCACGGGTGCGTTCACCCACGCCCGCGAAGACTGACGAACCGCCGTGCTGCTTGGCGATGTTGTTGATCATCTCCATCAGAATAACGGTCTTGCCCACGCCGGCGCCGCCGAAGAGGCCCATCTTGCCGCCCTTGGGGAAGGGCACAAGCAGGTCCACAACCTTGATGCCGGTTTCCAGCAGTTCGACCTTGGTGTTCTGGTCGGTAAAGGCCGGAGCCGGGCGGTGAATGGGGTAGTACTTTTCAGCGTTAATGGGGCCCAGTTCGTCCACGGGGCGTCCGATAACGTTGAGGATACGGCCCACAGAGGGCTTGCCCACGGGCACCATGATCGGCTGAGCAGTGTCAACCGCTTCCATGCCGCGCACCAGACCTTCGGTGGCGTCCATGGCGATGGTGCGAACAACGTTGTCGCCCAGGTGCTGTGCAACTTCACAGACCAGGTAGGGGGCGTCGGTGTTGTTCGGATTGTTGATCTCCAGGGCGGTGAAGATATTCGGCAGGTTGCCGTCGCTGAACTCAACGTCCACAACAGCGCCGATAACCTGGACGATTTTACCGATGTTTTTGCTCATTAGTTGGCTCCTTAACCCTTCAGCGCTTCAGCGCCGCCGACGATGTCGATGAGTTCGCTGGTGATGGAAGCCTGCCGCGTCTTGTTATAGAGCAGGGTCAGCATGTTGATCATTTCGTTGCAGTTGCGCGTGGCGTTGTCCATTGCGGCCATACGGGCAGCATGTTCGCTGGCCGATGTGTCCAGCATGCCACGGTAAACCTGCACCTTGACGTAGCGGGGCAGAAGCTCCGCCAACAGCTTTTCTTCCTGCGGCTCGTAAACGTATTCGCAGCGCGGTTCTCCAGCTTCTTCGGCGATTTCCTCAGCCTCAGGCGTTTTCAGGGGCAGCAGGCAGAGCGTGCGCGGGGGCTGTTGGCCCATAGACACAAACTCACCGTAAATCAGCCACACTTCGTCAAGACCAAAGGTTTCGTAGCCGAAGATGACTTCCTGGGCCACGGAGCTTGCCAGGGCAAAGTCTATGCTGCCCATGCGGTCAGCATACGCTTTGGCAATATTGTAACCGGCCGCCTTTACGGCGTCGCGGCCCTTCTTGCCCATGCAGACAAAGCTCACTTCAAGGCCTTCCGCTTTTTTCTCCTTGGCCAACTTCAACGCAGTGGCAATGATATTGCCGTTGAAGCTGCCGCAAAGTCCACGGTCGGATGTCACCAGCACAATGGCGCAATGCTTCTTTTCCTCATGCTCGGCCAGCAGGGGGTGGGCGTTGCCCTCCACCTTGCTCGACAGTTCGGCCAGCACGTCGCGGTATTTGGCCGCGTACGGTCTGAAGCGCTCAATGCGGGCCTGAGCACCTCGCAGTTTCGCCGAGGCCACCATGTTCATGGCCTTGGTGATCTGCTTGGTCTTACCGACCCCCACGATCTTCATTTTTACGTCTTTGAGTGAAGGCATGCTTTTCTCCCGGTATTGGGGCCCTAGGCCGTCCAGCCCTGCTTGAAGGCGGCAATAGCTTCGGTAAGCGCTTTCTCCACTGCCTCATCAATGACTTTCTTTTCTTTAATGGCGTCCAGCACGTCTTTCCTGGTATCACGCAGGAAAGTCAGCATGGCAGTTTCAAAACGGCGGATGTCATCCACCGGTACGTCGTCCATAAGGCCACGGGTAGCGGCGTAGATGGAGACGATCTGTTCATTGGAAGGCATGGGCTGGTACTGGGGCTGCTTGAGCAGCTCCACCAGGCGCGCGCCGCGGTCAAGCTTGGCCTTGGTGCCCTTGTCCAGGTCCGAACCAAACTGGGCGAAAGCCGCCAGTTCGCGGTACTGGGCGAGGTCAAGACGCATTGTGCCAGCAACCTGCTTCATAGCCTTGATCTGGGCCGCGCCACCCACGCGGGATACGGAAAGACCCACGTTAATGGCCGGACGCACACCGGCGTTGAAGAGGTTGGGCTCCAGGTACACCTGACCGTCGGTGATGGAGATCACGTTGGTGGGGATGTACGCGGACACGTCGCCAGCCTGGGTTTCAATGATGGGCAGAGCCGTCATGGAACCCGCGCCGAGGCTGTCGTTCACCTTGGCAGCGCGTTCGAGCAAACGCGAATGCAGGTAGAACACGTCGCCGGGGAAGGCTTCACGTCCCGGAGGACGACGGAGCAGCAGGGACATCTGGCGATAAGCCACGGCCTGCTTGGAAAGGTCATCGTAAATGATGAGGGCGTGCTTGCCATTGTCGCGATAGAATTCCGCCATCGTGCAGCCGGTGTAGGCCGCAATGTACTGCAGAGGCGCAGGGTCGGATGCGGTGGCGGAAATGATGGTGGTGTACTCAAGCGCGCCGTGGCGACGCAGGGTATCGGCCACCAGAGCCACCGAGGACTTCTTTTGGCCGATGGCCACGTAGAAGCAGTGGATGTCCGTTTCTTTCTGCGCCAGGATGGCGTCAATACAAACAGCGGTCTTACCAGTCTGGCGGTCGCCAATGATAAGTTCGCGCTGTCCGCGACCAATAGGCGTCATGGCGTCAATGGCTTTCAGACCCGTAGGCATTGGTTCATGCACGCTCTTACGCGCGATGATGCCGGGGGCCTTGATTTCCACGGGGCGCACTGCGGCAGCCTCGATGGGGCCCAGGCCGTCGATGGGCTCACCCAGGGGGTTGAGCACACGGCCCATAACGCCGTCGCCGACAGGCACGGAGAAGATCTTGCCGGTACGTTTGACCGGGTCGCCTTCCTTGATGCCTACATCCGAACCGAGCAGAGCAACGCCGACGTTGTCCTCTTCGAGGTTGAGCACCATGCCCATGACGCCGCCGGGAAATTCCAGCAGTTCCATCGACATAGCGTTCTGCACGCCGTAGACGCGGGCGATGCCGTCACCGACGTACAGTACGGTGCCGGTTTCACTCATTTCTACGCGCTGCTCGTAGTTCTGGATTTGATCCTCAATGATCTTGCTTATCTCTTCCGCTTTGATCTGCATGTGCTATTCACCCCTCTTGAATGTCTCCCGGAGGATACCCAATTGCGCGCGCAGACTTGCGTCCAGCACCCGGTCACCCATTTTGAGCACCATACCCCCAAGTATGTCCTTGTCGACAGCGAAGGTAAGCTCAATGGCAGCGCCGGTTTTCTTTTCCAGCGATTCTTTGAGTTTTGCCTTTTTGTCGGCAGGAAGTTTCACTGCAGTGACGAGCTGGCCACGCACGATGCCCTTGGCTTCGTCAAGCAGTTTGCCATACCAGGCGGAAATTTCGCGCAGAAAGGCGAGCCTTTCCTTGTCTGCCAACAAAAAGCAGAAGTTGCGCAATGTCTGGTCGGCCTTGAGCTTGCCCAGCAGTTTGTCAAGAACCGCCTTCTTTTCCTCCACGCCGATAACAGGACTTTTGAGGGTCAGGTCAAGTCCCGGCGCGGCGGCAAGCGTTTCACCAAGAGCAGCAAGGCATTCGCCACGCGCGCTCAAGGCTTCGTCCCCATCCTTTTTGCCCAACGCAAAGATAGCGTTGGCGTACCTGCGTGCAACCACGGTGTCGATCAATGGAGCACCACCTTTTTAAGGGAGTTGGCGATAAGCTTGTCGTGGGCTTCGGCATTGAGCTTGCCGCTCAGGGCCTTTTCGGCAGCGTCCACGATTTCGTCTGCAATGACGGCGCGCACTTCTGCAAGCACAGCGCGGCCTTCATTTTCAGCGGTCATGCGCGCCTGCTCCACAATTTGCGACGCCTGACGGTGCGCCTCATCCACAATGCCAGCCTTCAGGTTTTCAGCCTGCTTGCGGCTTTCGGCCAGAATGGCTTCACGCTCTTCGTTGAGGCGGGCAATGCGCGACTCAACGGCGGCCAGCTGTTCCTTGGCCTTGGCGCGGCGTTCATCCAAGTCGTCCAGCGCTCCGCTGATGGTCTCGCGGCGATTCTTGAAGAAACGCTTGGCCAGTCCACCCACAAAGTACCAGAGGATGCCCGCAAAGATCACGAAGTTGAGCACGCGCCAGCCGAAGTCGCCCCAGCGAGTTTCTGCATGTCCTTCGGAAGCCAGCGCCTCCAATGGAATGAAGACAATCGCGGCAAAGGCAATAACGAGCGGCAGGATATAACCCGCGTGTTTCCATTTGCTCAAAGCCCACCCCCCTCTGTTCAGAGAATAATGCAATAGCGTAGACTGTGCCTAAAGAAACCGGATCGCCCATAGGGCGTCCAGTAAGGAACCGGAAAAGCGCGTGAAACTAACTCTTGAGGAGCTTGGCAGCCAGGCGCGCGGAAAAGTCGCTTACCTGATTACGCAGTTCGTCAAGGGTTTTGGCGGCCTGAGCCTGCAAAGAGTCGCGTGTTTCGGCAAGGATGTCGCGGGCGCTTTTTTGGGCGTCGCCCACAAGCTTCTGCTGTTCAACCATGCCTTCGGCGCGGCCTTCTTCACGGGTAAGGCCAGCGTCCTGACGGGCGCGGGCCAGTTCGGCTTCATAGTTGGTAAGGCGTTCCGCTGCCTGGTACTCGAAAGACTCGGCTTCTTCAGCCATGCCGTCCATGATGCCGTTGCGCTTTTTTATGATATCGCGGATGGGTCGGATAAGGAGGATGTTTAGCACATAAATGGCGACCAAAAAGTTCACCAGCTGAAAGATCAATGTAACGTTAAGATCCAGCATGCCGCATCCTCCCGATGATGTCGGATTGTAGGAATGAAAAAGACATTAAGCCCTTGCAACATATCTCCTTGCCCCTGTTCTGTCAAAGGGTATTGGTGACAAATTTCGCAAACTCCATAAGTTTTTTTAATATAGTTAATAATTTTAGCATGTTGAAAAACACCTGCCTGAAGGCATGCCGAGCTGCTGTCGCAAGTGAGGATAAATAGCAGGAGAGTAAATGACTGCGGAATACGCCTTTTGGGGCATTTGGGGGCCATTGGAGGCCTTGGAGGTCATGAAAGAAAACACTTGCCTTATATGAATAGATATTACAGATTGTTTGATTGGTCAGACAATCATCCAGTCTTCTTGCCCGTACCCCTGGGATTCCAGCCAGTCAGATGCTTCTTCAGCAGCACCGTGTGCGGTAAGCGCGTTGAGGATGCGGCAGCGCCCTGGTTCTGGCAACGCTGAACGCCCGCAGACTGGAATTCCGCCTACCACGTTGCCGATTTTTTTGGCGTCAATATCAATATAGGCCGCCGGGCGCACACCGAGATTCCAAAGCGGAGCAAGCCGCTTACGGGCCACACGCCCGCCGCCCATTACCCACACCTGCGGATGAAAAGGGTTGTGCTTCTCCAGATGACGGGCCAGCCACAGGGCGCGCAATCTGTTGCAGGCAACATCGGCGTACCTTGCGTCAGCTCTGGTGGCCCGGTTTGGCGCGTCGTTCCAGGTCAGCAGCGTTTGCGGCAGCTTTTCCATCAATGCCCCGTTGTGAAGCCAGCGCAGCCACAGTTCCCAGTCTTCTGCAAAATCACCGTCTGCATAGGCCCCCCAACGATCAACCGCGTCCCGTCGGAACATGGCTGACGGGTGGCAAATCGGCGTATCCCTGAAACGGCTGCGGCTGATTTCATCCGGGGAGCGGCAACTGTTTTGCCAATCCACAAAATGCGAAAATCCGTAAGCCGAGTTGCGATCGCCGCCAAAGGCCACCAAACTAGCCGAAAGCGTAAGCTCGGGCTTGTTCCAAAGGTGCGCGGTCTGTAGGGCCAGGCGGTGCGGATGCGCGGTATCATCGGCATCCATACGGGCGATGAAGGTGCCTCGCGCAGCAGCCAATCCGGTGTTTAAGGCCGTCACAATGCCGCCGTGCGGCAGATGCAGCGCACGGAGTCTGCCGTGGGCTGTGTTGTCACGGGATAGCGCTCTCAGCAGGGCGGCGGTGTCGTCAGTAGAGCCGTCATTGACCACAAGAATTTCAAAGGAGGGCAGCGGAGCGTCAGGGGCAGATTGTTGCGCAAAAAGACTGCGCAGTGCTGCTTCCAGAGTGTGGGCGGCATTGTAGGCTGGCAGAAGAACGGAGATCAGGGGGCTGACGTCAGTATCTGGCAGAGCGGTCTTATTCACTGTCAGGGCCGTGTGCATCCCGAGGTTCTTGTGGGTCTGCGAACACAGGGGCTTTTGCCTCTTCTTTCTCATCTTCAAACTCGGCCATGCCCTGCTGTGATGCATTTGCAGCATCTGTTGCCAATGCCCGCAGCGCCTCCATTGCCAGTGTACAAATGCGGCGGGGGTGCAGGCTGGCGTCCAGATGATGGTGCGCTGTTTGCTGATAGAGGGGCAATCTTTCCTCCAGCACCTGCCGTATTTCGTCGGCTATGCCGCCTCCGGTGAGGGAAGGGCGTTGCGCTGTAAGAGGGTTGTTGGAGAGCCGCGCCACCAGTGTTTCAACAGGCGCAGATAGATAGAAAACATGCCCCTGGCTGCGCATGAAGGCACGGTTTTGTTCGTCAAGAACCATGCCTCCGCCAGTGGCAACAATTGCTCCTTGTGGATGGCTGGCCGCTATTGCGCGCAGTGCATCGCTTTCGCGCAGGCGAAATCCGGGCCAGCCCTCTAAAGCAACAATCTGGGCCACAGTTAGGCCCGTACTTTCGAGAAGATAGAGGTCGGTGTCAGCAAAGGGCAGAGCAAGGCGCTGCGCCAGCGCTCGGCCCACAGTTGTTTTGCCGCAGGCTCTGGGACCGACAAGAAATATGAGAGGCATGGGACTTCCTGATGGCTGAAGCTGCCCGGCAAAGGCCGCGCAGAGGTTAAAGCGGTTTAACTACAGCTTGTGACGCCGCGTTGCAGGGATCTGTTTAGAGCATTTTACCTTTGAAATTGCTCAGTCAATTGCGTGAGAATACGCCCGGCAGCCAGACGCCGCGCACTTGACCACCCATACGCCTTTTTTGCACTCGCCCGAAGCAAAGACAGCGGCGTCCTGTTGCAGTTGTGCGGGTACAGGACGCCGCTGCCGGCAATTCTTCTGTGAAAAAAATATCTTAGAGAAGATTAATTTTTTAAAAACTAAATGCTCTAATAAACCACGCTGTAAGACATAACTTCCGGTCTGTGGAAGAAAAACTCCACACGCCGGTTCATCGCGCGGCTCTGCTCGTCAATGCCCGGCTTGAGCGGGCGCGTGTCGCCGTAGCTGACTGCGCGCATACGCGTGGCTTTGACGCCGTGTTGCACCAGATAGTTGACCATTGCCGAGGCGCGCGCTCCTGACAGTTCCCATGCCGAAGTATAGGGCGGGGTTGTCTCGCCCGAATCGGCGTGGCCGCGCACAACCAGGTAAAGGTTGTATTCTTCCATAAGCTTGAGCACGGCTTCCAGTACTTTTTCACCTTCGGGCAACAGATCCACACTGCCAGGCCTGAACATGATGTCGGAATTGACGCGCAACTGAACGCCCACATCGTCGGCGCTGATGCCCGAAGCGCTCTGGGGCACGGCGTCTGCCATAAGCAGCTGCTTGATTTTTTGGGCGATGGCGTAGTGGGATTTTTCCACTTCGCTGATTTTGATATCACGCGCGTCGATTTTGTCCGTATTCTGAATGAAGGGGTTATTCGAGATAGGCGAGGTGGAGCTGGAGTCGAAATTGCGTTCGCCGCTGAAATAGGCAGCAAGACCCGCCTTGGTATCTGGCGGCACCATGCTGAGAACCCAGAGCAGGAGAAAGAAGGCCATCATGGCCGTAACAAAGTCGGCATACGCGACTTTCCATGCGCCGCCGCCCATAGAGTTGACTCCTTACCGTATATGCCTCGCGCAAAAGTTTTTTGCGATGGACTGTCAGGCCGTTACATGAAAGCCATAACCCGGCGGCAGGGTTGCTGCTCACCGGGATTGGCGTATTTTCCTCATCCGGCTTCATGCCAGTATGGCAGGCCGGGGCTGCCGACGCAAGGCCGGAGCGTCGGCATGGGATGGTAGCGGCGGGGCCTTGCCTAGCCGCTCTTCAGTCTGTCTTCCATTTCCGCGAAGGTGGGGCGGAAGGGGAAAGGAATGGCCCTGCGCCCGTATTCGACGGCGATAAGAGGGGTGGAACCGCGAATGGCGGCGGCCACGGCCTCTTTTATGGAATGGTAGTAAAAATGTTCTTCGGCCACATAGTTTTCAAGCTTGGAGCCCATAGGACCAAACAGGCCGTAGCAGCAAAGAATACCGAAAAATGTACCAACAAGGGCCGCACCAATGTAGTGGCCGAGCACTTCCGGCGGCTCGTTAATCTTGCCCATCGCCAGCACCACGCCAAGCACGCAGGCCACAATACCCATACCCGGCAGTGATTCGGCCATGTGCGAAACCGCATGAGCTGGCAGGTTGCCTTCCTCACGCATGGTGGCAATGTCCACATCCATGAGGCTGTCAATGTCGGCAGGGTCGCCAGTGGTCAGGTAGACACGCAATGTGTCGCCAATAAAATTGACGATCTTTGTGTCCTTGGACACATTGGGATACTTGCTGAAAATAGGGCTGGATTCAGGCTTTTCCACATCGCTTTCAATGCTGATGACACCTTCGCGGTGCATTTTGGAAAAGAGGGTATAGAGCAGAGCCAACGTTTCAAGATAGCGACCCTTGCTTGAGCCGGGGTCAGCAAAAAGGTGCTTCATGCTCTTGAGAACGAGCCCGAATGTATACTTGGTCTGAGAGCCAAAGAATGCCCCCAGGCCACAGCCCAGAATAATGATGAATTCTGCGGGCTGAAAAAGTATGCCCCATTCACCGTGGGCCAGGGTGTATCCGGTAAACACCGAGCCCGCGACGATGCCAAGTCCAATTAATAAATACATATTGCCGCCTGTAGGCTCAATTCTTCCTGTGTCGTTCCATCACCTGCCGTGCCGGGAAAAGACCTTGCCCCGGAAAATTGTTGCGGGGCTGCGCCGTATTCCGGTTGCCCGCACTTGGGCGACCGCTGGTTCGCAGATCCGCTGTCGGCCCCATAACTGCAAGCATGCCAGCATGAAGCCGCGCAGTCAAAGCCCCATTTGGGCTGCATCAGCTCGTCGCTAACATGCGTCGGTGGCGTGTGCAGGCCGGGGCCCCTATCTTCTTAACGCCTGCCCGCACAAAAGCTTTAGCCTGTCGGGCGGAAAAGGCAAGTCCGGTTGGGTAAAAATACTCCCGTCAAGACTCAAGCATACTCTCTGAACGGCTTCAGAGCAGGGATTATTCTGCCTGTATGTCTGTTTTTACGCTACTTCATTATTTATTCTAGAGCATTTAACCTTTGAAAAAGTTTAAATGATCTAACGCTGCACAAGAGTGCAGCGTACCGCAATGCGGCGTGAATTCTGCCGAAAATCGTATTATCGGCAGAATGATAACTTTGAAATGTAAAACCTTTCAAAGTTAATCTGCTCCAGGTCGGCTATTTGCCGAACAAACCGCGAACCAGGCCTTCCGCCCCGCGCGCACCGTTCTGCAACAGCGTTCCTGCGCCCTTGGCGGAATCTCCAGCATTTTTGCCCGTATCCTGCAATAGTCCCGGCAGTTTTTTGGCCATGTCCAGAGCAAAACGGGGGTCGACGCTGTAAGAGATATTGCTGAAAGGCCCTTTAACGATAACGGGGACGGTCATGCCCAGAGTTTCCACGTTGGCGGTTGCGTCCACGTTTTGGCGCGGCAGGCTTATTCTTGCCTGTCCCCGTGCGTTAAGACCTGACGAGCTAACTGTTATGGGGTTGGCGTTAATTTCGCCATTTCTTGCTGTAAACGGCACGCGAACAAGGTCAAAAGTGTCTGGCAATGGCTTGCCTGTGATGCCGGGAATATTGGCTGGCAATGTGGGCATGGATTCCAGGTGCATTTGCCGCACTTCAAGCTCGCCCTTGCCAGCAAGGCTGTTCTGCAGGGCCGTGGCGTTTTTGCCGCTCATTGTCAGGTCTACGTCCAGCCGGGCTGAGCCGTTGACAGGGTGCCCCTTGCCGAGACTTTCCAGCAGCGCGCCAAGATTCACGTCGGACGCGGTGCCGTTAACGGCGTAGGCCGAAACCGGTATATTGGCCGCTCCTGAGGCGCGTACCGTGCCGCCGCTGCCGAGGACGCAGTTGAAGGTGGAAATCTTGTAATTGCCGCGCAGGCCCTGAGCGATCACCTGCACGTCCTTGATTTGCAGTTTGCCCTGACGGATGCCCGCAACCGCCGCCCGGACGTTGATGTCCGGCAGGGGGGAAGCGTCTTCTGCGGTTTTTTTATCTTTCGATTCACTGGCCGTTTGGCTTTTGCCGTTTTCCGGCAGGGGCAGGTAGTTGTCGAGATTGATGGCGCTGACCTGCGCCTCAGCCGTTATGGAAAGCGGTGCTTTCGGCTCCATGCCAAGGCGGAGCTGGCCGCGCAGGTCCACATCGTCCACGCGGGCGCTGATGTCCGAAAGGTTGAGGCTGTTGTTGCCATAGGCCAGCCTGCTCTTGATCTTGATGCCGTCCGAAATGCCCTTGGGGGCAGGCTTGAGCGTCTGCCCGGCCAAGGCCGCCAGCTTGCGCAGCGATCCGTCCAGTTCAAGATTTCCTGTAAACGCAACCGGGCTGAAAGACGCCTCGCCCTGAAGCCCCAGGCGCGCCTGCGGCGTGGTCAGCCAGCACTTGGCCACATGCATGCTCAGGGTGTTCAGATCTGCGTTGCCTTCAATATTCAGTTGCAGAGGCCCTGCTTCTTTGGGTAGCGGGCCTGTCAGCGGGCTGAGGGTCAGCGATGTCTGCCGCAAAGCCAACTGGGGCGGGGCATAGCGCAGCTTGGCAGACAGGGCCAGATTGCCCGACAGGGGGGTGCTGGCCCTGGCTTTGCTGCCTTTTTCCTTATCAACAAGATTGGCGGTGAAGGTAAAGTCGCACTGGGCAACAGCTTCCTGCCCTGGCCGCAGATTTTCCACAGAAAGATTCAGGTCGCTGAGATCCAGCGTTTGCCCCTGGTCATCTGTGAAGTGCAGAGAGCCCTGCCGAACCACAAGCCGTTTCAGTTCAATGGCGGGAGTCTGGGTACTGGCAGCGGCCTGATTGGGGCTCGCAGCGACGGCTTTTGCCGCGTCTTTGAGCGCATCTTCCGGCGTGGCCGTCGGCGTGGTTTCCGAAGTATCTGTGGCAGCAGGGGCTGCAGCGTCAGACTGGTTCTCGCCCGACGTTACCTTCGCGGCCTTGGCAGCAGCGGCGGAAGCCACTTCCCCTTGGCGCATCCTGACAACGGGGTTGTCCAAACGTACCTCGCGTACAACCATTGTCCCTGAAAGCAGGGGCATGAATTCAAGCTCCGCCATGCCGCCCTTGACCGAAATGGCAAGGGAGTCGCCCTGATCGGACTGCCCCCACCGGGCCTGGCCAAAACGCACGCCCGGGGGAAAGAAGGAAATTTGCGGGGCATTTTCAAATACCAGAGGCTTGCCCGTGGCCTTGGCCGTGGCGTCAGCGATCTGGCGCACCACAAACGCGGTGTCTATCTGGCTGAGAACAATGGCCAGGGCTGCCGCAATAACCAGCAACACGCCCGTGGTCCAAAGCAGAAAACGTTTCATTATATCTCCAAAAACTCTCGTGGCTCGTATGCCGCGGCGGGCTTGATTCCATAAGGGCCCAACTGCACAACGCGGATTAGTGTCAAAAGCGTTGCCGGACATGCTCCGGCTCTTTTACCAACTTTCTCCTTTATACGAAAACCGTAAATACTGTGCAAGTTCGTCCCCAGCCCTTGCCCCACGTTGGTTTTAGGGGTTCTCTTGCCCCGGGCAGCACTTGCGCGTATGAAAAAAACATGCCGTCCGTACCCCTTTCGCACACGTCTCGCCAAAGACCGCCCTTGTCCCCTCCATGTGAGTCTTCAGGCGTATCGGCGCCGCCGGCTGTCCGTTCCTTTGAAGGCCCGGCAGATATGCCACCCGCCATCATGTTTCAGGGAACGTGCTCCAATGCGGGCAAAAGCCTGCTCACAGCAGCCCTGTGCCGTTTGCTGGCACGCAGGGGGCTTCGGGTTGTGCCCTTCAAGGCGCAGAATATGGCGCTCAACTCCTTTGTCACCGCCGATGGTAAAGAAATGGGCCGCGCTCAGGCGCTTCAGGCCGCCGCCTGCGGTTTGGCCGCGGATGTGCGTATGAATCCCGTGTTGCTCAAACCCACGTCAAACACAGGCTCGCAGATCATCGTCATGGGTGAGCCTGTGGGACAGATGCGCGTGGGGGCCTACCTGCGTTACAAGCCCGAAGCCTGGAAGGCCGTGCGCCGCGCCTACCGCAGTCTTGCTGCCGAAGCCGACGTGGTGGTGCTTGAGGGCGCAGGCAGCCCGGCAGAAATCAACCTCAAGGCTCACGATATTGTAAACATGCGTATGGCCCGCTACGCCCGCGCCCATGTGGCCCTTGTGGCCGATATTGACAGGGGCGGGGCCTTTGCGGCGCTGGCTGGCACGATGGCCTTGCTGACGCGGGCCGAAAGGGCGCGGGTGGCCGGGTTTATTCTCAATAAATTTCGCGGTGATCCCACACTGCTGGACCCGGCATTGCAAATCCTCACACAGCGCACGGGCAAACCCTTCTGGGGCGTAGTGCCCATGCTGGAAAACCTGCGCCTGCCCGAAGAAGATTCCGTCAGTTTCAAAATGGGCATCACGCCTGGTCTCCGTATGGGAGAATGCCATGCTACGGCAGCGGATATGCTGGATGTAGTGGTGCCGGATCTGCCCCACATCAGCAATGCCACTGATCTTGACGCGTTGCGGCAGGAGCCTGGTTTGCGCCTGCGCATTGTGCGACATGCCGAGGATTGGGGGCACCCGCATGCCGTCATTGTGCCCGGCAGCCGGAATACCGTTGCGGATCTGCGCTTTCTGCGCGCCACGGGGCTGGCGGACGCCATTCTGCACTTTGCCCGCACAACCCTTGAAACATCGTGTGGAGCTTTGGTGGGCATTTGCGGGGGATTGCAGATGCTTGGCAGTGTTATTGCTGACCCGTTGGCGCTTGAGGAAGGCGGCAGCGAATGCGGCCTGGGCATTTTGCCGCTGGCAACCAGCCTGGAAGCCGATAAAAAACTGTTGCGCGTCACAGGGCGAACCTGCGCCTGCCTGACCGCGAACGTTCCGTCAGGCAGAGGCGGCGCGGCGGTGGGTGAAGAGCTGCTGGCTCCGGCGCAGGAAGTGGAGGGCTATGAGATACATCATGGCCGCACCGTACCGCTGCTTGGGCAGACGGGCAATTTTTCATGGCCCTGCGAATCTGCGATTCCACAGCCGCGTGTAATAATGGCAGATTCTTCAGGGCGGCCTCTTGGCTGGGGGCTGTGCGATTCCGCCGGGCGGGCACGGGTGTGGGGCAGCTATGTTCACGGGCTGTTTGATGCGGACGCATTCCGTCACGCCTTTTTGGCTTCCCTGCGCGTCGACAGCGGTATGCCGCCTCTTGAAGGCGCACCCTACGCCCTTGGCCCGGAGCTGGACAGATTGGCGGATACGGTTGAGAAGTCTCTGGACATGCCAACCATTTACGGCCTACTTGGCCTGTGCTAGCCTGATGGCTGTTCGTGTTCAACCTGTGCGCCGTGCTGGCGCGGGGCGGGCCATTGGCAGGTCTCCGGAGCCGGTACAGGGCCCGCCATGCTGAGATACATCAGATTTACAGGGCAGGAGGCCGTTGTTCATCCCCGCGACGCTGGAGCATAAGGCATGACTATCAGGGCCCTCATCAAATCCTCCAACATGACGCAATTGTGCATGGTGCTCATGCTCGGCCTGTGCACGGTCTGGCTGGGCCGCAGCCTGTACGAGGTCAACGGGTTTCTGCACAACTACTACCGCTTTGAGAATCTGCTTGCAGAGATAAGCAGCGCCTCGCGTGAAACGTACCGCGCCGCCCTTGAGTTCACTTCTGCGGGTGATGCCAGGTACCTTGAGCGCTGGAAGCAGCTGCTGCGCGTGGAGCGGGGCGAGGTTCCCCGCCCGGAAAAAGCGCAACTGGACCCCGGGGAGACGCTGTCGTTGGCAGCCCTGGCTGACAGGCTGGAGATAGACGCGCCCACGCGTGCCAGCTTGCGGTCCATTCTGGTTCAGGTGGACATGCTCAATTCGATGACCGAAGCCGCCATCATTCTTGCTCTGGGCCCGCAGAGAGAGGGCAGCACCGCCGCCCAGACTCTGGCCGACAGAAATGCGGCCCTGCGCTGGATGCACGAGAACAATCTGGCCCGCCTGCCCGATGCCATTGCTGACGCCACCCGCAAACTTGGCGACACGCAGTACGCCGAACTTCTGACCCATCTGGGAGAGCGCGAGGCTCCCTTGCGCTGGACCATGCTGGCGGCCATAGGCGCTCTGGTTCTGCTCGGGGGCACTGTGCTCGGCAACGCCTACATTTTCAAAGCCCGCGTGGTCAATCCGCTGGATCAGGTGAGCGGCTATGCCGAAAGCGTTGCCGCCGGATTCGATCCAGATCCCCTGCGCCTCAAGCACAGGGATGAACTGGCCCTCATGTTCGCCTCTTTGCAACGCATGAAGGGCACGCTTTTTTCCCGCATTAGAGAATTGAAAGAAGCCGAAAGGCGCGCGCGCAAAAGCCGTCAACAGGCCGTGCTGGCCCGGTCGCAGGCGCTGACCTCTCTGGAGCTTGCCCAGCGGGCCTCTCATGTGCAGGACGATTTTTTGCGGCGCATCAGTCATGAAATCAGAACGCCGCTCAATGCCATCATCGGCATGAGTTACCTCAGCCTGCAAACGGATCTCAGCAGCGTGCAGCGCGATTACCTCGCCCAGATCAACAAATCTGGCAGTGTGTTGCTGGATATGGTCAACCGGATTCTGGATTTTTCCAGCGCCAGCGAAGGGTCCATGCGTATGGAGCGCAAGGTTTTTGCCTTGCCCTACTTTATGGAGCTGTTGCGGCAGAGCGTGGCGGGCACGGCTTTGGAAAAGAGGCTGTTGCTCAATTTTACGCTGGACCCGGCCATACCCGCTACCGTGGTGGGCGATGAGCGTCACCTTGAAGAGGTGCTGCGTATTTTGCTGGACAATGCCGTCAAATATACTGTGAGCGGCGGCGTTGAGTTTCGCGTGGTGCCGTCAGACGAGCCGGCCACAAGAGAAGGGGTTTTGCGGCTGACCTTTGTGGTGTCGGACACTGGCCCCGGCCTTGATAGCGAAGAATGGAAAAAACTTTTCGAGCCATTTTCCCTTGGGGATGAGTCTATGACCCGTGCCCGCAGCGGCCTGGGGCTTGGGCTTGCCCTGGCGCGGCAACTGGTCAACCTCATGGGCGGCGAGCTGTCAGTGCAGAGCGCGCCGGGAGAGGGCAGCCGTTTTTCGTTTTCTGTAGAAATGGACAAGGCAGACCGTTCCATCTCGCCCGTAGCTTCTTCTGAAAAAACTTCTTTTTCCATTCCTGTCCGTCCCACCGTTTCTTCAGCATTTTTTTCCCAAAAGCCCGATGCCTTGGAAGTGACGTCAGAAAGTACGTTGCTTGAGGGGCAGGGGGATTTCAGGTCTGCCGCCCTGGCTGCCACCTTGCTTACGGTATCTGCGGCAATGCCAGTGGAGATGCTCAATGGGCAAGGGCAAAGCCCCGGCGACGGGCACTATGGCGCAGAGCCTGCTGCGGGACCAGCTGATATGGGCGCTTCCACTGCCGAAGGCCCGTCAGATCAGTCAGCAGACATGACGTCAGACCCTGCTGCGCTTTTGCCCCTCACCGTTCTGGTGGTGGAAGACAATGACATTAATGCCCAGATTGCGCGTGAACTGCTGGAGCAGGCGGGCCTTGAGGTTATTCTGGCCGCCAATGGGCAGGAAGCCCTTGACCAGTTGGAAAATTCCGCACCGTCAGACGTTGCCCTTGTGCTCATGGACGTGCAGATGCCGGTTATGGACGGCCTTGAGGCTACCCGGCGCATCCGTTCTTTGGGCTTCAGCCCCGAGGATCTGCCTGTGGTGGCAATGACGGCCCATACAGACATTGCCTCGCGTATGGACGGCAAGGACGTGGGCATGAATGATTATCTCACCAAGCCCGTGAATCCTGAGATGCTCTATGCCACCCTGGAAAAATGGCTGCCCGGGGAACTCCGGCGCAATCCCGCCAGGGAAACGCCTTCGGAGGATATGGGCTGTCTGGACTTGCAGGCGGATTCTCCGCTCGCAAATGCTGCGGTTATCAAAACGGATAACGCCAGTTCCAGTAGTGAAGATGGCAGCGTAAGCCGTTTGCAGGCCATGCAGGCCCGCATGAAGGGACAGCATAGCCCTGCCATCAATATTGAAGCTGGCCTTGCCACTGTTGGCAACAACAGAAAGCTGTATCTTGAGCTTTTGCTCCGTTTTGTTGAACACTACGGCGACAGCCCCGTGCGGTTGCGCGCCATGCTGCGTGACGGCGACCTCAATGCCGCAGCCCGCATGGCGCATACGGTCAAGGGGGTGGCGGCAAACTTGGGCGTTGACCGCATACACCGGCTGACCAGAATGATGGAAGACGCGCTGCCTGAAAATCCGCTGGACCCAGGGTTGCTCAAGGCTTTTGACATTGAAATGGGGCAGGTGCTTGAGTATGTTCAAGCAATCGACGCCCGTGCCAGCGAAACAAAAAGCGGCAATTTGCAACTGGCCGAGGAACACCGAACCGCGCTGCTGGCCCTTTTGGGCGAATTGCCCAAGCGCGTGGAGACGGACTGGGGCGGTGTCGAAGGCGCTTTGGAAGCACTGATGTCGCTGGTTGAGGGCACGCCCCACGCCGGGGATATGGTGGCCATACTGGCGGCGGTCAAGGATTTCGACACGGCTGGCATGGCAGAGCGTGCTGACCGGCTGCGGGAAAAGCTGCTGCGCGAGGTTGCCTGATATTTTTGTGGAACAAAGTTCTTTGTGCTGCACGTTTTGAAAAATTTAGCGCCGCGTAAATGGTGCAATCCGCCGCAAGGCAGCGCGCGCCGGGCCAAAAGACGCTGTGCGCACGCCGGAACACAGGGTATTTTAAATTTCGTCTGTTCTGAATTGTATGCGCCCCTTTTGCTGTGGGCATCTCTGCCGATAAAGCCAATGGGGCCTTTTGCCCGCCACTGATGGAGGTAAGACCATGGATCATATAGCTGATGCCGCTCTTGAGCTGAACGGCGAAGACGAGCACGAAGGCGACAGGCTGCAGCTGGTCACCTTTAACATTGCCGAAGAAGAGTTTGGGGTAGACATTCTTTCCGTGCAGGAAATTATCCGCCCCATGCAGATAACCATGGTGCCGCATGCGGCGCGCTTCATTGAAGGCGTCATCAATCTGCGGGGCAAGGTCATACCTGTCATCAACATGCGCACCCGCTTCAACATGCCTGCCGTGGAGCGCGACAGCAACACCCGCATTGTTGTTATGGAGTTCAGCCAGAAAATAGTGGGCTTTCTTGTGGACAGCGTTTCAGAAGTTCTGCGCATTCCTGCTTCCACTGTGGAGGCTGCTCCGCCCGTGATTTGCGGTATTGGATCGGAGTATATCAGGGGAGTGGGCAAGCTGGATGACCGCCTGCTTATTCTTCTTGACCTGGACACGTTATTGAGCGAAATGAACGCCGAAGCGGGCTAGGCGTCGTCGATGCACCGTGTGTCGGGCCGCTCGGGCGATCCGGCGCATGCCGCGCCGCAGCCTCCCGGATGGGCCTCTGCCCACCGGGGCAACCGCTCGCGCAGCAGGAGGCTGTATGTCCATGCGTCTTTCACGTTCCATTGTGGGCGAAGCAGAAGCCCGTGCCGTCAGCCGTGTTCTTCTTGAGGACGGCTATCTTGGTATGGGCAATGAAGTGCGTCTTTTTGAAGAAGAACTGGCCCAGTACCTTGGTGTAAAGCCAGAGCAGGTCATCACAACAAACACGGGCACAGCAGCCCTGCATCTGGCTGTGGATGCCGTGGCCGCCCAGTGCCGTGTGCCCGGAAAACCCGAAGTTCTTGTACCTTCACTGACGTTTGTGGCGTCCTTTCAGGCCATCACCGCTGCGGGCTGCGTGCCCGTGGCATGCGATGTGCTGGCAGAAACCGGCACCCTTGATCTGGCCGATGCTGAAAAGCGTATTACTCCCAATACCATTGCGCTCATGTATGTGGACTATGCCAGCAACCCCTGGCATCTCGACGAAGTGTACGATTTTGCCCGGCGCAAGGGACTGCGCGTGATAGAAGACGCCGCGCATGCTTTTGGCTGCAAGCACGACGGCCGCAAGATCGGCAGTTTTGGCGATATGGTCTGCTTCAGTTTTGATGGCATTAAAAATATCACCTGCGGCGAAGGCGGCTGCCTTGTGGCTTTTGACGCCGAGGCGGGCCAGCTGGCTTCGGACGGCCGCCTGCTTTCTGTGGAAAATGACGCGCAAAAGCGCTTTGCCGGAGCCCGCTCCTGGGACCCCGACGTGAAGCGGCAGGGCTGGCGTTACCACATGAGCAACATTATGGCCGCCATCGGACGCGTGCAGCTTTCGCGTCTGGAAGAGGAATTCATTCCTGCCCGGCGAGCCCTCGCGGCCCGCTATGCCGAACGTCTGGCTGCTGTGCCGCATGTAGCCCTGCTGCACACGGATCCTCGTGATTTTGTGGTGCGCCATATCATGCCAGTGCGCATACTTGATGGCCGCAAGGACGCCGTGAAAGAGTTTCTGGCTACCCAGGATCTGCCCACGGGCGTCCACTACAAGCCCAACCATCTGTTGACCTACTTCGGTCACGGTGAAAGCCTGCCCGTTACGGAACAGCTTTATGCCGAACTGGTGACTCTGCCTCTGCATCCCGCTTTGACCCTGGAAGATGTGGACGCCGTGTGCACTGGCATAGAAGAGGCCTTGAGACGGTGAGTGGGCTGCGGCCGCCCCGTCTGGCTGACCTCACGGCCTTTGTAAGGGGGCTGCTGGACAAGCGGTGGATACGCTTCGGCATGGTAGGTGGAGCGGCTACGCTGACCTATGCCTTGCTGGGGCTGCTGTTCGTCAATTTTGGGGGCATGCCTGTCCTGATGGGCAATGCTCTGGCCTATGCACTGAGCTTCATTGTTTCCTACTTGGGGCAAAGCCTGTGGACTTTCGGGACAGCCAGCTCTGCGAGCGGGCTGTCCCATTGGACCAGGCTGGCCCGGTTTGCCGCTGCCCAGGCCCTGGGGCTTGGGCTCAATTCTGCCATCATCTGGCTGCTCATACGTTTGAGCCTGACGTATGAGGCCGCCATGCCCGTAGCCGTGCTGCTTGTTCCGGTTATGGTCTATTTGCTGTGCAAGTACTGGGTGTTCCGGCAAAGCGCGGATATAAGACCATCAACGCAGGCCGCGCAGCAAACGCCACCGTCTGTCCATCCCCCAACCAATGAGGAATGACCATGAGCGCTCCCGCCATTTCAATCATCATGAACTGCCTCAACAGCTCACGCGATCTGCGTGAAGCTATGGACAGCATTATGGCCCAGACGTTTTCGGATTTCGAGGTTATATTCTGGGACAATGGCTCCACTGACGAAAGCCCGGCCATCGCGCAAAGCTATGGCGAGAAGGTGCGTTACTTCCGGGGCGAAACCACCGTACCTCTTGGGGCTGCCCGCAACCTGGCGCTTGCCCATGCCAGAGGACGGTATATTGCCTTTCTGGATTGCGACGACATTTGGCGGCCCCGCAAGCTGGAGCTGCAGGTAGCCCTGTTTGAAAACAATCCCCGGCTGGGGCTTGTGTGTACGGATACGGAAATTTTTGACGGCAAGCGGGTGCTCAAGCGCGTATTTTCAGAGACCGGGCCAGAGCGGGGCATGGTCTTTGCCGCCCTTATGGAGCGGCAGTGGATATCCATGTCGTCTGCCGCGGTGCGTGCCGAGGCCCTTGCTGGCCTTTCCGCCCGGGGCACGCCCACCGGGCAGGGAGAAAACGGCGGCTGGTTTGATGAAAGCCTCAACGTTTGTGAAGAAGCTGACGTTTTTTACCGTATCGCGCATGACTGGGAACTGGATCATGTGGACGAACCCCTTACGGTGTGGCGCGTACACGGATCAAATACGACCTTTCGCAAGTTCGGCCAGTTCGCGGACGAAACCCTGCGCATTCTTGACAAACACCGTAACCTCTACCCCGGTTACGATCAGGAACATGCCGGTCTTGTTCTTCTTCTTACCCGCCGGGCAGCCTTTCAGAAGGCTGTGGCGCTGTGGCGCGAAGGCAGAAATGCAGAAGCGCGCCAGGCCATAGCGCCCTGGCGGCACAGCGGAAAAAAATACCAGATGTTCTGGTGGGCCAGCTTTTTTCCCGGGATTTTTTTTGATTTTGCCGCCCGTCTGTACTTTGCCCTCCCTGCCAGCCTGCGCCGTTAAACACAGGTTTTTTATCTTTATACCGTCCGACTTTCAAAAAAGCATTGTTTTTTGCTCGGGAAACAGGTATCCGTCCAAGAGCTATCATTGGGGATGGACGGGTACAGATCGCGTGGGATGGACAAGCGCCTGTCACTCGTCATCCAAAAACCCACAGCGTTAAGGGAGCAGTTGTTATGGCATGGACGCAAGTTTATGATCCTATGGGTGGTGCCGTGTGGTCCGCTCTTGTGGCGGGCATTCCGCTGATCAGTCTTTTTTACATGTTGGCGGTTCGCCGCGCCAAAGGGCACTACGCAGCAGCCTTGGCCGTGTGTTTGGCCTTCGTTCTCGCGCTTTTTGTCTGGGGCATGCCTGTAGGCACGGCATTCAGCGCGCTGACTTACGGCGCGGCCTTCGGCCTCTTCCCGATCATCTGGATCGTTATCACGGCCGTGTGGGTGTACAACATGACCGTGGAATCAGGCGAGTTTGAGTACATCAAAGACTCGCTTGCCCGTCTGACAGACGACCGCCGTCTGCAGGCCATCTTTATCGCCTTTGCCTTTGGTTCGTTTATCGAAGGCACGGCTGGCTTCGGCACGCCCGTGGCCATCACTGCGGCCATGCTGGTGGGCCTGGGCTTCAAGCCCCTGTACGCCGCCGGTATCTGCCTTATCGCCAACACCGCTCCCGTGGCCTTTGGCGCCATCGGTATTCCGATTATCGTGGGCGCGCAGGTTTCTGGTCTGAACGAAATGACCGTCAGCCAGATCGTGGGCCGTCAGTTGCCCTTCCTGTCCATTCTTGTGCCCTTGTGGCTCTGCTGCGTTATGTGCGGCTTCCGCCGTGCTATGGAAGTGCTGCCCGCCATTATTGTGGCTGGCGTGGCCTTCGCCGGTTCGCAGTTCCTGTTCTCCAACTTCCACGGCCCGACCCTGCCCGACATCATGTCGGCCCTGATCACCATCATCGCCATGGTGCTGCTGCTGCGCGTGTGGAAGCCCGCCCGCATCTGGCGTTTTGAAGGCGAGCAGGAAAGCAAGATTGAAGGTGCTGCACCTGCCTTTGGCGTTGTCGTGCGTGCATGGCTGCCTTACATCATTCTGGCCGTCATGGTCTTCCTGTGGGGCCTGCCCCAGTTCAAGAACATGCTGAACGCCATCCCCGGCGCCGTCATGAAGTTCGCCTGGCCCGGTCTGGACGGCATGGTTGAAAAGACCCTTCCCATTGTGACCAAGAACAGCGCCTATGCTGCTGTCTTTACCTTCAACTGGCTGTCTGCTGGCGGCACCGCCATTCTGATCGCCGGTTTCATTGCCGTGCCTTTCATGCCCGGTTATTCCTTCGGCAAGGCCGTCAACTGCTTTGGCCGTACCATTTTCCAGCTGCGCTTCCCCATTCTGACCATCGCCATGATTCTTGGCCTGGCCTACCTCATGAACTACTCGGGCATGAGCTCCACAATGGGTATCGCCTTCACCCTGACCGGTTCGCTGTTCCCGCTGTTCTCGCCCATTCTGGGTTGGCTCGGCGTGTTCCTGACTGGTTCGGACACCTCGTCCAACGCTCTCTTCTGCGGTATGCAGCGTTCTACCGCCGAAGTTGTGGGCATGGACCCCAACCTGGCCGTGGCCGCCAACTCCTCCGGTGGTGTTACCGGTAAGATGATTTCGCCCCAGTCCATCAGTGTGGCCACCGCAGCTACCAATCTGGTGGGTCATGAAGGCGACCTCTTCCGCTTCACCCTGGGTCACAGTATCGCCATGACCCTGTTTATCTGCGCGCTCACCTATCTGCAGGCTGGCGTGCTCCACTGGATGCTGCCTTCCTAAGTATCTAGTATAGGCTGATTATAAGCGCCGCCCCGTCTGGGGCGGCGCTTTTTTATGGTTTGAGCCCGCAAGGGCTGACGCAAAACGCCGTGGGCCATGCATGGCTGCTTGTACGCCGCTAGGCTCAAGGGTTTGCAAAATCGCTTGGCCTGGTACCCGCGTCGATTCGAGTTTTGAGTGGTTGCTACGTGCGCTTTTTCTTGACGAGATAACTTGGTCTCCATATAGTGTATGTACACTATATGGAGACAGGACAATGAAAAGCGTTTCCCCCCCTCCCAAATCGCCATGCGTCTGCACAAATTTGCGCCGTATGTCTCACAGGGTGACAGGTTTTTACGACTCGGCGCTTGAACCTGCTGGCATCAGCGTTACCCAGTATTCCCTGCTGGCCAATATTTCGCGCATGCCGGGTTGCGGCACGGGACAGTTGGCGCAGCGGGTGCGGCTGGAGCGCAGTACCCTGGTGCGCACCCTGCAGCCACTTTTGAGCCAGGGTTTCATCGTGGACAAGGCTCCCGCCGGAAGCCGGAAGCGCCAGCTTCACCTCAGTCCGTTGGGAGAAGACGTTTTCGCCAAGGCTATGCCGTTATGGCAGCAGGCCCAAACGAGTATCAAAGCGCATCTTGGCGAAAACTATGAAACGCTTTGGCATATTTTTACGCAGATTGACTCGCTGGAATAGTGTTTACCCTGAATCATCCTGTGGTAGCCCAAGACTGCTATCGCCTGCTGCCGCTTTTGGCTGAGTATGCTCTGGTGTCGTCATTGTGCTGTCTCAACCAACGATCACAAGACCAAGGAAAGTACCTGTGACAAATCCCAGCGAAAATCGCTCAACTCACGGCCAGCTTACTCCTACTGCTCCAGCAAGCGGTTTATGGGTAATCATCGCCCTGTCCAGCCTCGTGCTGATGATTACAATGGGAATCCGCCAGACTGTAGGTCTGTTTGTGCATCCGCTGATAAGCGCGACTGCCATGAGCATCACTGAAATGAGCATGGCTCTGGCTATCGGCCAGTTGATGTGGGGAGTGTTTCAGCCAATTTTTGGGGCCTGGGCCGACAAGAAGGGGCCGCTTCCCGTGCTGCTGACAGGTGCGCTGCTTTTGGCGCTTGGGCAGATATACACGCTTCAGGCAGGATCTTTCTGGAGCATGACCCTTGCTCAAGGGTTTTTAAGCCCGGCTGGAGCGGCTGCGGGCAGTTTTTCCATACTTATAGGCATTGTGGCCGGGCGTTTGCCAGAGGACAAGCGGTCGGTGGCCAGCGGCATTATCAATGCCGGGGGGTCTATGGGGCAGTTTGCCTTTGCGCCTTTGGTGCAGACCGTTATCAGTCTCAAGGGGTACACAGGCGGATTACTGCTTTTGGCGGTGTCAGCATTGGCGTCCATCGTGCCATCCTGGTTGCTGTGCCGTCAGACGGGCATGTCGCGGGCTTCTGACAGCCAGCCTGTAGGCGGAATGGCCCATGCCGCCACAAGCGCTGCCAGTCATGCCAGCAATGAAGGTCTCAAGCAGCAACTGAAGGCCGCTTTTCGTAATCCGAGCTATTTGCTTTTGCATGCGGGGTTTTTTACCTGTGGATTTCATGTGGCTTTTCTGACGACCCACTTGCCGGGTGAGGTCAGCCTGTGCGGCCATGAGGCTTCCGTTTCGGCCATCAGTCTGTCCCTTATCGGGCTCTGCAATATCGCGGGCAGTATCGGGGCGGGTATTCTGGGCAAGTATTTTCGCATGAAATTTATTTTGTCTGCACTCTATGCCTTTCGTGCGCTGATGATCGCCGTTTATCTTGTTTCACCCAAGACGGAACTGACCTTCTATATATTTGCCGTAACCACGGGGCTTACCTGGCTGGCCACGGTACCACCAACTGCGGGGATTGTGGGCAAGCTTTTCGGCACTCGCTATCTTGCTACACTCTTTGGACTGACCTTGCTGACGCATCAGATTGGTGCTTTTCTTGGCGCGTGGCTGGGAGGAGTGGCATTACAATATTCGGGCAGCCTCTTGTGGGTCTGGCAGGTGGATATTGCGTTGGCCCTTCTGGCGGCTCTTGTAAATCTGCCCATCAAGGAGGCCAAGGTCGTCCGGGCCTAGAGGCAGCAGTGTCAATGGTTTTTGCAGGCGTAGCCCATTTTTTTGCGGATGAGCTCACACTGCATTTATTGCAAAAGGCTGTTCCGTCAAAACTGATCCCAAGGGAGCAGCTTCGCTGGAACAGCCTTTTGGGGTAGTAGATTGGCATGCCGTAGCGGCATCAGCCCAACAGCATTTCCAGCACCGCATCGGCCAGCAGGGCAGCGGCTTCTGTTACGCGGGGGGCCAGAGGCGGGGCCATCAGAATATCCGTGGTAAAGTCGCCCACAAGTATCAGGTTGCCCAGGTTTCGCCGGGACATGGGCGCGCCGCCGTAGCCGCCCATGCCGGATGCGCTGGCGACCTTGTGCCCGGCCAGCAACGCCGCTTCAACAAACAGGCTTTTGTCGTTCGGGCTGTCAAAGGCTTCAACCCAAATGGGGCAGGCAGGCAGAATGCCGGGCAGGGTATCTGCCGTGATGCGCAGCTTGTGCGTTTCGACGGACAATTGCGGATTCAGCTCCAGCAACAGCTCGCTCAGCGCTTCAACCTTGCTACGCCCCACATGACGCGGCCAATACTGCTGGCGGTTGAGGTTGGAGGCGTCCACCACATCGTCGTCCACCAAGGTGATATGTCCCACGCCGCTTCGGACCAGCATGAGGGCTGCGTTGGAGCCAAGGCCGCCAGCCCCGGCAATGCCGACTTTGGCCGCGCGCAGGGCATTGAGTTGCTCGGGGCTGAAGTAGCGCCCCAGCCCGTCATAAAGGGGATTTGTCATGTGATCTCCCTGAATCTTTTATATCTCCGCGCTCAAAGGCCGTCAGCTCATTGCCCTAAGAAAGGCAGGGAGTCTGGAATTTCGGGGCATGCGCGGCAAGGATGCCCCCCCCACGCATACCCCGGTGGAAAGCCTGATCTGAGCGCGCCGCTAGAGCATTTCAACTTTGAACTGCTCAGGTGGCTGCGTGAGCAGACGCCCGCTGCGGAGGCGTAAGCGCAATTTATTTGCGCGGTTAAACGCCGTAGCGAGCGTGTCTTAAACTTTGAGAATATATATTCTCAAAGTTAATCTGCTCTAACAGGCCGATGCGGGGTTTTCCCAATCCTTGAGCACGGGTTGATAGCCCATTCCCCGCAGGGCTGCGGTCATTTCGTCAAGGCTGCGGCCATCAGTAATTTCAAACTGGCCGGGGTTGTGTGCATCTTCTGTCACGCGGCCCCCCACAGCCGTTGATACGCCCGCAGATACCCGCGTGACACCGAGAGGCAGCAGGTGGTCGCGCATAAAGGCGCTTTCCCGGCTGGAGCAGGTGATGCCAGCACGCGGCAAAAAGCAGCGCAGGGCGGTTACATACTGTACCAGATGACGGTCGTCCAGCGCGTGCGGAACGTCAAAACTGCCTTCGTGCGGGCAGATGCGCGGTATGGACACGCTCACGTCCATGCCGGGATAGTTGCGCTGGAGCCACCAGCCGTGAAGACCCGTGGCAAAGGCATCCTGTTCAAAGGATTCCAGCCCAAGCAACGCTCCAACACCCATTGAACGCATGCCAGCCTCGGCGGCGCGCTGGGGCGCGTTGAGGCGAAAGGCATAGTCGCGCTTGGGCCCGGCGGGATGCAGCCATGCATAAAGTTCAGGATTATACGTTTCCTGAAACATAGTCATGCTGTCTACACCCGCGTCCACAAGCAGAGCATATTCATCAGTTGTGAGCGAATAGACCTCAATGCCGACAGAAGCGAACAAGGGCTTTATGCGGCGGGCAACGTCAGCAATATACTGGGGCGAGGAAAGGTGGCGGGCATCCCCCGTAAGCAGCAGAATATGCTGAAAACCCAGATCAGCTATGGCTCTGGCTTCTGCGGCGGCCTCGTCCACACTGAGGTGGTGGCGGGGCTGCTTGTTTTTGGCGTTAAAGCCGCAGTACCGACACTGATTTGTGCAGACGTCAGAAATGTAAAGCGGCGTGAAGATATGCACCGCCCGGCCAAAAAAACGCAGGGTAAGCTCATGGGCGCGGCGTGCCATGCGCTCAAGGTGCGGAGAGGCGGCGGGTGAGAGTAGGGTGAGAAAATCTTCTGGCTGAAGGTTGTTTTTATTCAGAACAGAAAACACCTGTTCTTCCGTGGCCTTTTCTACGGCTTCAGCCCGTCTTTGGGCAGGCCAGTTCTGCAAGAAATCCTGAAATGTTTTCATACGATGCCTCCTAGCGCAGAAAGCCGGTAAGAGGCGAAGACGCTTCGGCTCCACCTGCCATGCCGCGCACAAATCCGGCTCCGGCAAGCCACGCGTTGCGTCCGGCCTGTACAGCTTCACCAAAGGCGCGGGCCATGACCACAGGATCGTTGGCCGAGGCGATGGCCGTATTGACCAGGCATGCGGCTGCGCCCATTTCCATTGCTTCGCAGGCTTGCGAGGGGCGGCCAATACCTGCGTCCACAATAACTGGCAGGTCCATTTCTTCAATCAGAATGGCGATCATTTCTTTGGTGCGCAGCCCCCGGTTGGTGCCAATGGGCGCGCCCAGCGGCATGACGGCGGCAGCTCCGGCCTCGGCGCAGGCGCGGGCCACATAGAGATCGGCATTGATATACGGCAATACGGTAAAGCCTTCCTTGGCGAGAATTTCAGTGGCTTTGGCCGTTTCGTAGCCATCGGGCAAAAGATGGCGCGTGTCGGATATGACTTCAATCTTGATCCAGTCGCCGCAGCCAGCGGCACGAGCCAGACGGGCCAGACGCACGGCTTCTTCAGCGTTGCGCGCGCCCGAGGTGTTGGGCAAAAGGCGCATATGGCCGGGAATGTGCGACATTATACCCGGTGA
This sequence comes from Desulfovibrio intestinalis, assembly GCF_014202345.1. NCBI lineage: Bacteria > Pseudomonadati > Thermodesulfobacteriota > Desulfovibrionia > Desulfovibrionales > Desulfovibrionaceae > Desulfovibrio > Desulfovibrio intestinalis. The sequence goes on along the minus strand of NZ_JACHGO010000004.1, from coordinate 177,491 downwards.
GCCTTGCGCTGGCGCAGATCCGCCAGATTGGGGGGCGGGCTTGTCTACCCGGCGCATGGCTACAGTGATAACCTGCGAACCGCTGGCTTCAGCCACGGCAGGAATAAGGCTGTCGGCTCCGTACTTGCCTGTGCCGATAAAAAGACGGCTGGTAAGGCTGACGCCGCCCAGTACAAAGGGATCATTAGCGTTCATACTTGCTCCGCGCAAAGGCGCTGCTGAAAGATTGCTGTTGTGGATTCTACTGGAAATTGCGTTTGGAGCAGAACGCCAACTTTGAAATGCAGAGCATCGCAAAGCTAATCTGCTCTGGACGGCGGAGCTTAACCGCCGCCCACAAACTGCACGATTTCCAGGCAATCGTCTTTTTGCAGGCTTGTTTGTGCAAAAGTATCCCTGGCAAGGATTTGTCCGTTGCGCTCCACCACCACGGCGCTGGCTTCATATCCTCGTTCTGCCAGAAAAGCGCTGATGCTGATTCCGGGCGTGCAGGTTTCGGCCTGGCCATTAACCACGATGTTCATGAAGAACCTCCACAGGTTACAAGAGCATGATTCGCGGGAATATGCGGCGGCCAACCGGCGAGGCCACAAAAAAACCCGCAGAACCAATGCGGCTGCGGGCAAGCACAAACCTGTTTCCAGGCTGGCCAGCTTCCCTTCGTCGGCACTATCCGCGTCAGGTGCAGAACCGCGCTTTTTACGCGATCCTAGGGGTCAGGGCGCGATCACCCTTTCTCAGCCATAATGGCTCCCCCAGCCGGTGAAAAAAAGATAGACCCATGCCATGCGTAATGCAAGCCCATCGGCAATGCCAATAACACGGCGGTATTTTGTTTTTGTTGTGAACAGCTGGTTAGGGCAGGGCAAGCTGCGGTAATGCCGACTGTACTGACGGTTGGACTGTCCGCTGTGCTGGCGGCTGCACAGGGCAGAATCCGAAGAAGAGATTGGGGCTGCCAGTTTATTTGTGCAAAAAAGAACAAAGTTGGGAAAAATTTTGGAGATTATAACTCATAATAAAATCTGCAGGTTTATGGGAAAAAAAGATAATGAAAATGGCATGTTAATGATATTAAATCTGGTTTTCAGAAGGGAATTGCATGTTTTCAGATGAGCGTAACAACAGTGGAATCAGCAAAAAACGTTTCCAGTGGCATGGACAGAGAGTAATAATGGGTGTAGCAGAAAATTAACACATGCCCGAATAAACTGTAGTAGTGGGCTTAGATACAGTATTCGGGCTTTGCCGCGACACTTTTTTCAGCAGTATCTCAAGAGGAGGGTATGCATCGCTGATATAATACTATTTTGGTATGTGTTTTTTTTGTTGTTCTGGGCAGTTTCGCAGGGCTGCGATTCGTCTGGCCGCCTGCCCGGTTAAGAAAGCCAAGCCAAGCCCTGACGGGAGTATGTAATGGAAGCTCTTGAAAACATTAATGCCATAACACTTGTGTTTGCGGCATTGTGTATTTTTGCCATTTCATACCGTATTTACGGTATTTTCTTAGCAAACAAGGTCTTGCGGCTCGATGGCAGCCGCACTCCGCCATCGGTTCGATTTGCCGATGGTCACGACTATGTGAAAACCAACGAATATGTCCTCTATGGCCATCATTTTGCGGCCATTGCCGCCGCTGGTCCTCTTGTGGGGCCTGTGCTGGCAGCTCAGTTCGGTTATTTGCCTGGAGCGCTGTGGATTCTTATTGGCTGCGTTCTTGGCGGCGCGGTGCACGACATGGTGGTTCTTTTCGCCTCTATACGCCACAAAGGCCAGAGCCTTGCCGCCATCGCCACTCGTGAAATTGGCCCCGTCACTGGTACAGTGGCCGGTATAGCCATTCTGTGTATTCTGATCCTGACCCTGGCCGGTCTTTCTCTGGCCTGCATCAGCGCCATGCATAACGCGCCCTGGTCGCTGTTTATCGTTGTCATCACCATGCCCATTGCAATGATTATGGGCCTCATCATGCGCTACAAGCAGAACAGCGTTTTGCTGGCCAGTCTTCTGGGTCTGGTGCTGCTGATTGTGGGCATTTTGAGCGGGCATGACCTTATGAAGCAGGATGTGCTCGGCTGGGCTTTTGACTGGGACAGAAATACCGTGGCCATTGCCATCGCCGTTTACGGCTTCTTTGCCTCGGTTCTGCCAGTGTGGTTCCTGCTGGTGCCGCGTGACTATCTTTCCACCTACTTGAAGATCGGCACCATTCTTATGCTGACTGTGGGCATCATCTTTGTGCAGCCCACCATTCTCATGCCCACCATCACGCCCTTCATCAACGGCGGCGGCCCCGTGATCGGCGGCCCCGTGCTGCCCTTCATCTTCATTACCATTGCTTGTGGCGCCATTTCCGGCTTCCATGCAATTATTGGTACGGGCACCACGCCCAAGATGCTCGGCAATGAGCGCGACATTCTTTTCGTGGGCTACGGCGCCATGCTGACTGAAGGCTTTGTGGCCATGATGGCTCTTATCGCCGCCTGCACGCTGATGCCCGGCGACTACTTTGCCATCAACGCTACTCCGGCCAAGTATGACGCCCTGCTGGCCGTGCACCCCAACCTGCACACCGTTGATCTTGGCTTCTTTGAAGAAAAGATCGGCCTCAACCTGCACGCCCGTCCCGGCGGCGCAGTGTCGCTGGCAGTGGGTATGGCGCACATCTTCCACAAGATCCCCTACATGGATCACCTGATGGCCTACTGGTACAACTTCGCCGTCATGTTTGAGGCGGTGTTCATTCTGACCGCCATCGACTCCGGCACACGCGTTGGCCGTTTCTTCCTTCAGGAAATGCTTGGTAAGGTGTACGCGCCCTTTGGCGACAAGAACTGGACACCGGGCATCGTCATCACCAGCCTTGTCTTCACATCCATGTGGGGCTACCTGGTTTACACCGGCAATATCAGCAACATCTGGCCGCTCTTTGGTATGAGCAACCAGCTGCTGGCCGCCTGCGCCCTTATCGTCTGCACCAGCATGCTGTTGCGCATGAACAGGGGCAAGTATTGCCTGGTAACAGCCATTCCCGGCGTGTTCATGACGGTGGTGACCTTCTGGGCTGGCTATTTGCAGCTGACGACCGACTATATCCCCAATGGCAAGTATCTGCTGGCCGCTCTGGCCTGCCTGGTCATGGTACTTATGGTCTTCGTTATCGTCGGCACGTTCCGCCGCTGGACTGAACTTATGGGAACCAAGACCCTGGTTACAGACTCCTACGGAGAAACCGTGCGCGAGCTTGTTGAAGAATAAGCCGAGAGAACAATACTGAAAAAGGGGCCGTTGCCTGCAACGGTCCCTTTTTGCGTTTTGAAGGGCAGTGTGTAGACCCAGGTGCACTTTGAGCGGCAGGGAGGGGTTGTTGCAGTTGTGGATATTGTGAAAATTAGAGTTTGCCAATGGCGATATCATTTGCTAGCTTGATTAAACAAACAGTGTATGACTGAGCGCTCAACCATTGGCAGAGCGCAGGACAGAATCTACCGACAGGCACGAGGGAACCAGCGGGTATGCCAGACTCCGTTTCCCGTATGCCCGTACTGCTCTCGGCATTGGTAGTTGTAGCTTTTATGTTGCTTTGAATGTTTACGGTGGGAAGATTTTCCACACCGAAAACTGGCGAACAAGCCCGCTTACTTACGCTGACCTGGAAAAGGCGGGACCGCATACCCGCCGGACGCGTTGACGGTCAAACCGCATCGCGCTTCCAAAAAGAACCGCTTGGGCGGTCTCGGGCGACGGCAAAGACCGCGCGACCGAGGGAGTACACCGCTGTAACAAACGGCTCTGACATCGGCAACAGCCTGAGGTTCCTTGCAATCCTTTCGCATCAGGCGGGCTTGAATTAAACGCCAAGGCCCCGGTCAGAATTTGACCGGGGCCTTTTTGCATACAGCTGTCATTCATATTTTATGTCTGTGAGGGCAGGGTGCTGGTTTCCTGTCCGTGCATTGCAGCTGTTTTTTCGAATGCACTCTGGCTGCGGCAGCGGGACGGAGAAGCCCTTGGATCATTTTAACTTTGAAAAAGTTAATCTGCTCTAGTCCAGCCCCATAGCCTTGCTGATTTTCTTTGCAGCTTTTTTGACCTTTTGCAGCGGGGTCTGTTCCCCGGCGGCTGCAAATTCACGCAGCAGCTCTTCCTGACGTTCAGAAAGCCGCGTGGGCGTAAGAACCTTTACTTCCACCAGCATGTCGCCCCGTTGCCTGCGCCCCGGGTAGGGCATGCCTTCGCCGGGCACGCGCAGTACAGCGCCGCTTTGCACGCCCTTGGGAATTTCAAGCGAAATGGGATTGTCCAGACCGGGTATTTCTACCCTGTGGCCGAGAGCCGCCTGAACAAAGCTGATTTCCTGCGTGAAGACAAGATCCTGACCCTGACGCTGCCAGCGCTTGTCCTGCTCCACAGTAAGGACTACGTAAAGATCGCCGGGGGGGCCGCCGTGCACGCCGGGTTCGCCCTCGCCGCGCACGCGCAGGCGGGTTCCCGTATCCACACCGGCAGGCACACGCACCACCAGTTCACGGGTATCGGTTACGATGCCTTCGCCCTTGCATTTGGCGCAGCGCTTGGTAATGACGCGTCCTGTACCCTGACAGGCTGTACAGGGCATGGCGATCTGAAAAAAGCCCTGAGACCGGCGCACCTGGCCAGAGCCATTGCACTGGCGGCAGGTTTCAACCTTGCTGCCGGGGGCTGCGCCGCTGCCTTTGCAGTCGCTGCAGGTGACGTGCTTGGGCAGGGAGAGGGTGATTTCATCACCCGTGGCTGCCTGCGAAAAAGAAATGGTGAGATTGTAGCGCAGGTCAGACCCGGCCATAGGGCGGGGACCACGGCTGGCAGACGAAAAACCGAAGAGGTCGCCGAAGATATCGCTGAAATGGGCGAAAATATCTTCGTTGCTGCCAAAGCCTCCGCCCCCGTTTACGCCAGCATGGCCGAAACGGTCATAGCGGGCGCGCTTGTCGGGGTCGCGCAGAACATCATAAGCTTCCGCCGCCTGCTTGAAATTTTGTTCGGCCTCGGGATCATCGGGGTTGTGGTCTGGGTGATACTTGAGGGCGAGCTTGCGGTAAGCCCGTTTGATCTCATCTTCACCAGCGCTGCGGCTGACGCCCAGCACTTCGTAATAATCGAGCTCCATCATGGTCCGTGTTCCGGTGGCTGCGTGCTTGTGCGCCTGGTATAAAGGTTGTATTCACAGGCGCGGCGGCTACCCAAGGGCAGCCGCCGCGCAAACAATATGGCTACGCGCCCTTATTCTCCAGAGGCGGTCGTGGCCTGCTCCCCTTCAATGGGGACGTAAAGGCTGTCGTCGTCGGGCAGCACTTTGCCTGCCGCGATTTCGCGCAGGGCGGTGACTACTTCCTTGTTGCGCGATTCCACAAGGGGCTCATACCCTTCACGGTACTGATGCACACGCTTGATGGCCATTTGCACAAGCAGAAAGCGGTTGTCTACGCGTTCCTGGCAATCTTCAACTGTAATACGGGCCATGCTGCCTCCGTAGTGTGTGCGGCTGTGGGCCGCAGGCTGAGGCGAAAAGTATCCGCCACAGTTCATTTTTGAGAAATAATACCGCCCGACCATTTGTAAAGGGCCGGGCGTGGAATACGCCTAGAGCAGGCTTTGCCTGCTGAAATAAGATATGATATAGGCCGCCATTGACACTGTCAAGCATGCCGGGAAGCCCCGGTTACATAGACGATTTTGAAGGAGATTGCCAGTCATGAGCAGAGAAAAAAGGTCTTTCGCGCAGGAAGTGTGCGTAAAAAGCGCAGGCAAGGCCATGCAGATGACAAATATGCTCTGGCCCGGCTGCAGGGTTGGTGTGGCGGCCTCTGGCGGCGTAGACAGCTTTGTTTTGCTGAAGACCCTTAAAATTCGCCAGGGAATCGTACCTTTTCGCTTTGAAATGATGGCCCTGCATCTCAACCCCGGTTTTGACGATCAAAGCCATGCGGCTCTTTTGCCCTGGCTGGCCGAGCATGGCATTCCTGCTCATGTTGAGGTCACGACGCACGGCCCTGATGCCCATTCAGAGAAAAACCTGCGCCGCTCGGCCTGTTTTCGTTGTGCATGGCTGCGCCGCAAAAGGCTCTTTGAGCTTTGCGCGCAGTACAAGCTCACCCATCTGGCTTTGGGGCACAACGCCGAAGATCTGGTAGAGACATTTTTTATGAACCTTTGCCGCAATGGCCGTGTGGACGGCATGAGCATGAACGAGCCGTTCTTTAACGGCCAGTTGCAGCTTATCCGCCCGCTCATGCTTGTGGAAAAAAAATATATCCGTCAGGCGGCGCGCCAGTGGGGGCTGCCCGTGTGGGCCAATGACTGCCCTTCGGCTGGCAGGACGGCCAGAAGCGACATGGCGCAGACTCTGGAACATCTTTATGCCGTCACCAAGGATGGCCGCCGTTGTGTTCTCAACGGTCTGACCCGCTGGCAGCTGGAGAAAAGCAGTAGCGCGGCCCGCCAGGACGCACCCGAAGATGAATAAGGCAAGGCTGGGCGGCCCAATGTGTGGTGGCCAATTTTCTTGCATTGACAGTGCCGCCTCGGCCCCCTAATGTTGCCGCACATGCTTTTTGGCAAATATCATATTGTCATATTCAAGGAAGGCCGCAGCGGCAGCCGCAACCTTCGGATGCGCGGCTGGCTCGGTTTTTTTGCCTGCGTTTTTGTGCTGGCGCTGGCGGTCTGCAATGTCTGGCTGCTACGAGCCTGGCTCGAGTCGCGCCATCTTGACGACGACCTTGAAGGCGCCCAGCGCGTCATCAGCGAACAGCGCCGTCAGCTTGTCAATCTGGCCGAACGTATTTCACAGGTGAGCCGCGATTTGCAGCGGGTTCAGAGCTTCGACTCCAAGCTGCGCATCATGATGAATATGGAAAAAGATCCTGCCGATGCTGGCGGCGGCCTTGATGTTGTGGGCGATTTTTCCCGCACCTATTTGCCCCTGCACCGGCAGGAACTTGCTGCCCGCAAAATGCAGGATTTTCTTGAACGGCTTTCGGAATCCGCCCGGCTTGAAGAAGTGCGCCAGCAGGATCTTTTGCTGGCCCTGCGTGAAAACCGCGATGCGCTCTCTTCCATGCCAACAATCTGGCCTGTGGTGGGCTTTGTCTCTTCCAGCTTTGGCTGGCGCTCGTCGCCTTTTGGCGGGCGGGGGCAGTTCCACAAGGGGCTGGATATCACCAACCGCATAGGCACGCCAATAGTTGCACCCGCGCAGGGGCTGGTTACACAGTCCGGGCCTGACGGCGCGTACGGCCAGAGCATTGAAATCAATCATGGCGGCGGGGTCATCACCAAGTATGGTCACATGCAGCGTTGCGCCGTGCCCGTCGGTGTGTGGGTCAAGCGCGGGCAGGTCATCGGCAATGTGGGCATGAGCGGAAGAACCACTGGCCCGCATTTGCATTACGAAGTGCGCCTGAACGGTGTTCCAGTGAACCCCATGCGCTACATTCTTGATTAGCGATTTTTCTGACCTTGCCGTATTCTGGCTGTATCCGCGTGTATCAAGTTTTGCTGCTGTGCAAGGTTTACCGAGCTGGACAACACGGCATCTGCGCTTATATAGAAAGCAGGTGAGGACGACCTCCCCCATCAAGGGTATATAATCCGGGACGACCCGGCTCTGAACAAGGAGAGCCGCGATGGCCTGGATTTTTCTTTTTGTAGCTGGCCTGCTTGAGGTCGCCTGGGCGTATACAATGAAACTGTCGCTTGGTTTCACCAAGCCCGTTCCTTCTATTCTTACCATTGTGGCAATGATAGCCAGTTTTACGCTGCTGTCTATCGCCATGAAGAGTCTGCCTCTGGGAACTGCCTATACCATCTGGACAGGCATAGGCGCTGTGGGCGCATTTTTGCTGGGCATTCTTGTGCTGGGCGAACCCGCCAATGCCATGCGCATAGGCGCGGCAGCGCTTATTGTGACAGGGCTTGTAATGATGAAGTTTTCTTCGTGACCATCGGTCCCGGCATGGCCGTATAAGCCCCTTGCTTGTGCCGTACATTTCAAAATTGTCATTCAGCCAGAAAATGTAACTTTCGACAGAATCCACATAACAAAAAAAAATCGGCCAGCTTTCCTCATTACATTGAGAGAAGGCTGGCCGAAATCTTTTGAAACCGCCCTGCGTTCTACGGGCTGGCGGTGTGCAGTCTATTGGATCATTGGGCAGTACGCCGGCAAAGCAGGTCATTCATCCCGCAGGTGTGCTTTTTCGTCGTTATGCCAATAACTCTTTGCGTATATCTTCTGTGGAGCGCACGGCTGCAAACACGCCGTTCAAGGCGGCCATGAAAGACAGATGCACCTGTTCCGCCGCCACGCTTTTGTCAGCAAAGGCCAGTGTTCTTGTGGCGCAGGCATCGTGTGCGAGAGTGCAGGTATAGCCGAGGTCAAAAGCCGCACGAATCGTGGTATCCACGCACATGTGCGACATCATTCCGGCCAGAACCAGCTGCGTGATGCCGTTGTCATCCAGATGTTTTTTCAGCGTCGTTTCACGAAACGAATTGGGAAAATGCTTGATGACCACAGCTTCGCCGCTTTTCGGCTGCACACTGCTGTGGATTTTAACCCCTTCAGTGTCCGGCAGAAAAAACGTGGCACCAGGCTGCAGGGCCACATGCTGCACATGTATGACTGGCAGCTGCAATTTCCTGAACGTTTCAAGCAACAGGCCCGCCTTGGCTCCGGCCTTGTCGCTTCCTTCCAGTTCCATCTTTCCGCCGGGGAAGTAATCGTTCTGCACGTCGATTATGACAAGAGCTTTCTTCACGTCATACCTCCATGAGATGTCATGCAACAGACATCACTGTTCGTCTGGTGTTTTTACTTCGCCCGGCATTTTCTATGTATTACGATTTACTCTTACAGCTTGGGGCTGCCAATGCCGGGCAAGGTCTGTTCCATGCTGTGCCCAAGGGCCAGCAGGTCCGCTTCAGCAAAGGGCTTGCCGATGAGCTGCATACCGACAGGCATGTGGCTTTCTTCGCCAAGTCCCACGGGAAGTGAAAGGCCGGGCAAGCCCGCCAGATTCAGGGACAGCGTATAGGCGTCCATAAGGTAGATTTGCAGCGGATCAGCCGTATTGCTGCCCATATCGCTTGCCGTGACGGGCGATACGGGAGCCAGCAGGGCGTCGCACTGGTCAAGGGCGGCCAGGATTTCGTCGCGGATAAGGCGGCGCACCTGAGCGGCCTTGCGGTAGTAGGCATCGTAGTAGCCGGAAGAAAGCACATAGGCTCCCAGCATGATGCGGCGTTTGACTTCCTGCCCGAAGCCTTCGGTGCGGCTGCGCACATACAATTCTTCAAGATTTTTAATGTCGCTGGCGCGGTGGCCGAAGCGCACGCCGTCAAAGCGGGCCAGGTTGGAACTGGCTTCGGCCATGGCGATGATATAGTAGGTGGCAATGGCTGCGTCCGTATGGGGCAGGCCCACTTCTACCAGTTCAGCGCCTTGGGCCTTTACTGCCTGCATGGTCGCTTCGCAGGCGGCACGAACCTCGGGGGCCAGACCTTCACCATAAAATTCGCGGGGAATGCCCAGGCGGGCTCCCTTGAGGGAGCGGCTGCCCAGAGCGGCTGCATAGTTTTCGGCGGGTCGCGGGTCGCAGGTATTGTCTCTGGCGTCCGGCCCGGCAATGGCGGTGAGCATATGCGCGCAGTCTTCAACATTGCGGGTCAGCGGCCCAACCTGATCGAGGGAGGAGCCGTAGGCAATGACGCCATAGCGCGAAACGCGGCCATAGGTCGGCTTGAGGCCCACGCAGCCGCAAAAGGCGGCGGGCTGACGAATGGAGCCGCCCGTATCCGTACCCAGAGAGGCAAAGCACTGGCCTGCCGTCACCGAAGCTGCGGAACCGCCGCTGGAGCCGCCGGGAACCTTGTTGGGGTTCCAGGGGTTGCGGGTGGTTTTGTAGGCGGAGTTTTCCGTGCTGGAGCCCATAGCAAACTCGTCCATATTGGCCTTGCCAAGAATGACGGCTCCGGCTTCGCGCAGCTTTTGCACGGCAAAGGCGTCATAAAAGGGGGTATAGCCTTCCAGCATCCGTGATCCGGCAGTGGTGGGCATGCCCTTGGTGGAAAGGGCATCCTTGATGGTGACGGGCACGCCCCACAGGGGGCAGGCGGCGTCAGGGCCTGTTTTGTCAAGAGCGGTTGCTGCGGCCAGCGCGTTTTCTGCGTCAATGTGCAGCAGCGCGGCCACGGTGGGTTCAGTGGCGGTTATGCGCTCAAGGCAGGCGGTCGTCACTTCCACGGCGCTCAGTTCTTTTTTTTGCAGCGCCTGGGCCACAGCCGTAAGGGAGAGGGAACATATGTCGGTCATGGGTCTTCTCAAGGGTTCCGCTTGTAGTATTTGCGTGAATAAAAAACAGGACGCCAGAAGTAGGGCTTCAGAGCACTATAAAAATAACTGCTCCGGCCGCTGCCTAGACGATGCGCGGCACCATGAAGTATTCGCCGTCGGCCTCAGGGGCGTTGGCCAGCACTTCCTGACGGGTGCGCACCTGGGCGGCCACGTCCTGCCGTGCGGCAGACTCGTGCCGCACCGGGCTGTACAGGGGCTCAACCGCGCTGGTGTCCACCTTGGCCAGTACGTCCATATAGCCGAGGATGTCGCCCAGCTGCCGGGCGAAAAGTTCCTGTTCCTGCTCACTGACGCTGAGACGCGAGAGTTGGGCCATGTGGGCCACTTCTTTTGAACCGATACCTTTGTTCTCTGACATTATGAGGTCCTTTGCCCTGGCCCGGCTGCTTCCCAAGAAGAGGCCGCCGGGCTGGGGATGATATTCTGGAGTACCTTCACCCTGAAAATACTCTGACGACTGTGTGAACAGACGCCCGCCGTGGAGGCTGTAAACGTTGTTTCAGGCAAGCCCTGCGGGCAGCGGCTGCCGCAACGCGGCGTGGATCCTGCCGAAAATCGCATCTTCCGGCAGGATGACAACTTTGAAATGCAGTGCATTTCAAAGTTCTTCTGCTCTAGCGCGGTCAGGCCGCTCAACAGGTATGTCCTGAACTTTGAGAATGCATATTCTCAAAGTTCCTCTGCGCTACATGCTTGAGGGCAGGCTGAGCTTGTACGAGGGCTTCGGCGTCGTGCCGATGGGCTGCAGCGTCGGCTGCTGCCCTGTACCCGGCGTAACCGGATTGCCCGTGGCATCCACTGGCGGCAGGCCCTGCATGCGCAGCGCCGACTGTTGCAGTATGTTGCTGTGCGTCTGCCGGAACTCTTCAAGGTTGACAGGAACCATACCCGTGGAAGACACGCCGAAGACAAAGAGGTTCTGGTGCGCCACCCCGGCATTGTCCCATGTGATGGGGGCCATGCCCCAGACCATCTGCGAGGCGCGCTGGGCGCGGGCCGTCACTTCCGGTGCGCTGAGACGCGAATTGAGGCCAAGGCTTACTGCGAAGCGGGCGAAGTCATAGCCAAGAGCTGTCCAGAAGTCCGAACCGGGGCCCTGAAGCGCGCGAGGCGCGCGGGCGGGGTTCCAGGCAGCTGGAAAGACCGCCAGAGCATACTTTTCAGGCGCGTTGACAACCTTGCCGGAAAGGCCTTGTTCCCACAATGTCGTGCCAAGCAATACAAGGCGGTCTTCGCCGTTGTAGAGCAGGCTTGTGGTCAGCATTTCCATATTTTTCCACGAATCGGGCAAAAACAGTGCTTCAAAGGCGGTTTGCGGCACGGGCGTGCTGCTGCCTTCGGGCGTCTTGGCGTTGATGAGCGGAGCCACAGCCGTGCTCCACGAAGTGGGATCGCCGGGGTTATAGGAGGCCTTTTGCAACGCCATATTGCGCTTGTAGAGCGTTTGCTCCATCAGGCCCGTCATGCGTGCGCCATAAGCGTCGGCAGGATAAAAGGCTCCGTAGCTGCGGATGTTCAGGCCGTCCGAGGCAAAGCCGATGAGGGCGTCAATCTGGTCCTGCGGGCTGGGAAAAAAGCGCCAGGCACGCGTGCCTTCGTCACCCTGCTCCAGCGATGGTAAAAATGTGAAAAAGGCGCGTTCGGCCGTGGCTCCGGCATTGCGGGCCTGTGCGTAATTGGATGCCTGAAGGGGGCCGCCCACCACTGCGCAGGACGGCGGCAGTGCCTTGAGCTTTTGCAGCCAGTCCGGGGCTTCTGTATTGACGATTTCAAGGCGCATGTTAACGCCATTGGCCGCCATTTCTTTTTGGGCCATTTGTGCGCCCTGGCGGATTTTGCTGCCAATGGGGGCGTATGGGCCAGAGGCGGGCAGGGCCAAGGCCACGCAGGTTCCGGCACTGGCCGGGGCAACCGGGCGTGCAGGGGCCACGGGGGATTGCTGGCCGGTGAAAGGCATTTTGCAGGCGCTGAGGCTGCCGAGCAGCATGAGAGCCAGTAGGCCAAGCGTCAGGCGCGTGAGGGCGCGGCTACACGTCGTGGATATACGCACAGTATCCTCCGGCAGGATAATTATTAGAGCACTACAGCTTTGAAATGCTCAGGTGGCTGCGTGAGCAGACGCCCGCCGTGGAGGCGTAAGCGCTATTTATTAGCGCGGTGAAACGCCGTAGCAAGCGTGTCGTAAACTTTGAGAAAACATATTCTGAAAGTTAATCTGCTCCAGACAAACGAAAGGCCTCATGCCTACCAACGACAAAGGTCTGGCTCACAGGGAGCCAGACCTTTTTAGTACAGTGGAGGAATTGAGGCAAGTTCACTCAAGCGCATCTAGCGGCCCGGCCTGTCTTTGGACGAAGACGCATCGCTGGCGTGAGCGGACGGGATGGTACCGTGCTTACTTCTTCACTTCCGTGTAGTCGGCGTCAACTACGTCGTCTGCGGCATTGCCGTGGGGCTGGCCTTCGGCCGCGCCCGCGTCGGGGCCAGGCTGGCCGCCAGTCTGCTGGGCCTGCTGCTGGTACAGCTGCTCGGCAAGCTTATGCGATGCCTTGGCCAGTTCGTCCGTGGAAGCCTTGATGGCAGCAGCGTCTTCGCCTTCCATCAGCTTGCGCAGATCGGTGATCTTGGTTTCAATATCGCTCTTGAGCGCGGCATCAGCTTTGTCGCCCAGATCGGCCAAAGATTTCTCAGTGCCGTAAATAAGGCTGTCAGCGTGGTTGCGGGCTTCAATGAGCTCCTGCTTCTTCTTGTCTTCATCAGCGTGGGTTTCAGCCTCGCGCACCAGCTTCTGGATGTCGTCTTCGGACAGACCGGAAGAAGCGGTGATCTTGATGGACTGTTCCTTGCCGGTACCCATATCCTTGGCGGACACGTTAACGATACCGTTGGCGTCGATGTCAAAAGACACTTCAACCTGCGGCACGCCACGGGGCGCCGGGGGAATGCCCGTGAGGTCGAAACGGGCCAGGGTCATATTGTCGCCAGCCATTGGCCGTTCACCCTGAAGCACGTGGATGGACACCGAGGGCTGATTGTCCGAAGCCGTCGTGAACACCTGGCTCTTGCGCGTGGGAATGGTGGTGTTGCGCTCGATAAGCTTGGTGAACACGCTGCCCATGGTTTCAATACCAAGGGAAAGCGGGGTCACGTCGAGCAGCAGCACGTCCTTCACGTCGCCGCTGAGGATGCCGCCCTGAATGGCAGCGCCCATAGCCACCACTTCGTCAGGGTTGACGGAGCGGTTGGGTTCCTTGCCGAAGAACTTGCCAACGACCTGCTGCACAAGGGGCATACGGGTCATGCCGCCCACGAGGATGACTTCGTCGATCTGATCGGCGGTCATGCCAGCGTCGGCCAGGGCCTTTTTGCAGGGTTCGGTGGTGCTTTCCACCAGATCGCCCACAAGGGATTCCAGCTTGGCGCGGCTGATCTTCATGAGCATGTGCTTGGGGCCGTTCTGGTCAGCAGTGATAAAGGGCAGATTGACTTCGGTTTCCATAGAGGTGGAAAGGTCTTTCTTGGCCTTTTCAGCGGCTTCCTTCAGGCGTTGCAGAGCCATGCTGTCCTTGGACAGGTCAATGCCGTTTTCTTTCTTAAACTCTTCCACAAGGAAGTTGATGATGCGCTGGTCGAAGTCTTCGCCGCCCAGGAAGGTGTCACCATTGGTGGCGCGCACTTCAACAACGTTGTCGCCCACTTCCAGAATGGAAATATCAAACGTGCCGCCGCCAAGGTCGAAGACGGCGATTTTTTCGTTGGCCTTCTTGTCCGCGCCGTAGGCCAGCGAAGCGGCCGTGGGCTCGTTGATGATACGCTTGACTTCAAGGCCCGCAATGCGGCCCGCGTCCTTGGTGGCCTGACGCTGGGCGTCGTTGAAGTAGGCCGGAACCGTAATAACGGCTTCGGTCACTGTTTCACCCAGGTAGGCTTCCGCGTCGGCCTTCAACTTGGCCAGGATCATAGCCGAAATTTCAGGGGAGCTGTAGGTACGGCCATCCACTTCAACACCGGCGTCGCCATTGGGGGCTTTGACGATGTCGTAAGGGCTGTGTTCCTTCCAGCGTTCCACTTCGGGGCTGTCATACTTGCGCCCCATCAGACGCTTGATGGCGAAGACGGTACGCGTGGGGTTGGTAACAGCCTGACGCTTGGCGATGTCGCCCACCAGGCGTTCCTTATCTGTAAAGGCCACCACGGAAGGGGTGGTGCGGCCGCCTTCAGGGTTGGTGATGCATTTAGGGTCCTTGCCCTCCATAACATATACGCAGGAGTTGGTGGTACCCAGGTCAATACCGATAATCTTGGACATATGGTGATCCTCCTCGGGGAAAGCTTTTCTCGTGTGTATTTGCGCTGCGACCGGCCCGGCCATTGAACTGCTGGAACGGCGCGCGCTGTAAATTCTGGCAGCTGGCTGCCCAACTGCGAGGTATATGTAAGTCTTTCTTGCGGGTCGTCCAGAGTATTGCCAAAAAAAAACGATAAAAAGTGTTTAGCCAGGTTTTAAAAAGACCATTTTTGGGGGGGTATTTATAATTGACCTTTCTTTCTCAATCTTGGTAGTGAATTAATGAACTAACCGTGTCACGGCAGACACATAACCTGGAGGAGAAAAGTGAACATCGGCAGACGTGATCTTATCTGCGGCCTTGGCGGGCTTGCAGTGGGTGGTGCTATGCTTGGACTGGGAGGCGTTGAGGCCAAGGCTGCAGGGCAGACGCAGCAGGCCGCAGGACGTTTTGACCAGGTGGGTGGAGCCTTTGGCTGGAAAGCCCACAAGCTTGACCCCAAGGAATGCGCCCAGGTGGCTTACGAAGGCTACTGGCACAAGGGCTTCGGCTGTGGTTTCGGCGCTTTTTACAGTATTGTCGGCCTGATGGGCGAAAAATACGGGGCGCCTTACAATCAGTTTCCCTTTGCCATGCTTGAAGCCAACAAAGGAGGAATTTCTGACTGGGGCACCATTTGCGGAGCTCTTTACGGAGCCGCAGCTTCCTTCTCGCTGTTCTGGGGCCGCAAGGAAGTACATCCAATGGTTAACGAACTGTTCCGCTGGTACGAAGTGACCAAACTGCCTGTCTACAATCCCGGCGATGCGGCGCAGGGCTTCAAGGGTGATATGCCCATGAGCGCCTCTGATTCCGTACTTTGCCACATTTCCGTGTCCAAATGGTGTTACGAAAACAAGGTGGAAGCTGACAGCAAGCAGCGTAGCGAACGTTGCGGGCGTCTTACTGCTGACGCCGCTTTCAAGGCCGCTGAAATCATCAATGCCAAAATTGATCAGGGCAAGGATTTCAAGAGCGCCTTTCCCATGCAGAAATCCGTGACCTACTGTGGCGAATGCCATATGACCAAGGGCAATGATGCCAACTGGGCCAAGGGCATCATGGATTGCACGCCGTGCCACAGCGGCACGGCAGCTACACAGAACAAGTTTTTGAATCATCCATAGGCGGCAGAGTTGCTAAAGGCTTTCTGGTGAGCTTTGTGAAGGGGTATTTTTATTCTGGCCGAGCGGCATAAGGGGCCGCGCCCTGGATAAATGATCTGCTTGGTAAAGTATAACCAGAAACCTCACCCCGTGACGCGATTGTTGAGACGGGCAGCCCCTTTGACAGGGGCTGCCCGTCTGTTTTTGTGATGATACGCGCTCACAAGGTTGTTGCTCTAAAATTCACATATAGACATTGCCTTTCCTGGCGCAAACGCGAAATCAGGGCAGACCTGACCGCGTTCAAAAACAAAAAACATCCGCCGGGCGGTTGCTCCAGCGGATGTTTGTCTGACCTGTCTGTACAGCGCACACTGTGGCGTTTTGAGCAGCCAAAAATTTGTGCGGATCGGGCAAAAGGCTGCGGCTTTGTCAGGCAGCGTGGGGTCTGGATTCGTTTTCAGCGGCAAGTGCCTGATCTTTGTCTTCCTGCCGGATGTTGTCCAGTATGCCTGTGACAATGCTAACCTGACCTGCCATATCACTGACCTGACGCGCCGCCAGGTCCATAGATTCGGCAATGTGGGCACTCAGCGTGTTGACCTCGGCAATATTGCGGTTGATTTCTTCGGAGGCCGCGGATTGTTCCGTGGCAGCGGCGGCAATGGCAGACACACGCGAACTGGAGTCGCCAGCCAGGCTGGAGATGCGCTCCAGCGATTGCCCGGATTCTTCAGCCATACGGCCTACTTCATCAATGGAATTTACCGTGCCGTCCACAGTGGTGGAACTTTTGCCCGTGCCTTCCTGAATGGCCGCAATGGCGGTTTCCACTTCACGGGTAGCGCTCATGGTTTTTTCGGCCAGCTTGCGCACTTCGTCGGCAACTACGGCAAAGCCTCGTCCGGCTTCACCCGCGCGGGCCGCTTCAATGGCGGCATTGAGGGCCAGCAGGTTGGTCTGGTCGGCAATGTCACGAATGAGGGTGAGCACCGTGCCGATATCCCTGGCCTGCTTGTCGAGGTCGAGCATGTCGCCCTTGAGGCCGCTGGACTGCTGCTGCACGGTCTGCATGCTTTGTATGGTGCGCAGCACGATGGCAGCGCCATCCTGGGCGTTCCCTTGCACCGAGGTGGCGGCTTCAGCCGCTGCTTCGGCATTGTGGGCCACTTCAAGAACCGTGGCGTTCATTTCGTTCATGGCCGTGGCTGTTTCGGCCATGCGGTCGGCGGCAACGTCTGCCTTGTCGCGCACATCGCCCAACGACGCATTGAGAGTGTCGGCGGCTTTTTGCAGATGAGCTACCACGCCTTCAAGCTGGGTCACGGTGTCCATTCTGGCCTTGTGGGCTGCGGCTGCTGCCTTCTTTTCAAGAAGTACCTTTTCGGTGATGTCTTCACCTATTTCCACATGCCCGATGTGCTTGCCCTGAGCATCCCTCAGGTAGTCCAGCATTATCTGCATGGTCTTGCCGTTGGGCATATGGTTGATGACTCTTTTGTTGCCCAGGCGCAGCTGCTCAATGCCGCACTCGGGCGTATTACAGATATTGCCCTTCTTTTCGGAGCAGTGTTTGCCAACCACATCGGTCTGACAGGTTTTGCTCATCGTTCCAAGCGCGTTGGTGTTGCAGAATGTCCAGATCATATCGTTGTCTGTAACAGAAACGGACAGGGGCAGGGTGTTGAGAATGCTTTCGTACCAGTGGGCCTGGCCTTCCAGTTTTGACACCATGATACGAAGTGATTCGGCCAGATGCCCAAGGCAGTCTGTGCGGTATACATCAAGCTTGGCGTCTTCGTGCCCTGAGGAAATGGCTTCTGCGTAGCGAACGCATTTCCGAATGGGCGAAAGCCAGTTGTTGATAAGCAGGGCGCCGATGGCTCCTAAAACAACGATGGCAACAGCGCCGCCAGCCAGGGCCTTCCACATATGAGTGGAAGAAAGGCTGTCGCCCAAAGTCATGTTGAAGCTTACAAGCATAGCTGCACAGGCCAGTATGAGGCCTATGAAGAAAAAGATGGTCATGCGAAGGCTGAGGGTAAGATTCATACAGTTCATCCTTGGTCGCCGCTTCCAGAGGCACAAGGTGCGGAGGAAACGTTCAGGTTTGCCTGTGCTGGCGGTACTATATCGTACGGAGCTGCCCGCAGATGCAGCCCGAAATCTTCGTGTTAACTTAGAGCAGATTAACTTTGAGAAGGTGTATTCTCAATGTTTAATACGCGCTCGGCGTTTAATAGCGCAAATAAATAGCGGTGCTGTTTTCATCCGTAGCTTCCTGCGTCTCAAAGGCTGAAGTCGCGCTTACGCCTCCACGGCGGACGTATGCTCACGCAGCCACCTGAACATTTCAAAGTTGGAATGCTCTAGAGGCAGAGGGAAGGTTGTATTTAAAAAGAGCTTCCATGCACGAGTTGCTGCATTTCTGCTCCTTTTTTTTCTGTGCATAAAGTCACAAGTCATGAGGTCCGCATTCAGCGTGAAAGTTAGGACACCAATTTTAAATATGAGTTGTTCGATAGTAATTGAAAAAAAACATGGCTGCAAGCGGTAAAACCACGTTCCTCGCAAGGTTAGCAGTTTTTGGTCAGCTGTTTACATATTCTTTCGGCCGTCCCTGAAAAAAATTTATAGCATGTCAGTTGAAAAAATACCTCTTCACATGCGTATGGGCGGTTCAACCAAGCAGTGTTGTGAGCGCCATAACCAGGCAAACCCCGAAAATACATGAAACTGAGGCGGCATTGCCATTGCCGGACGCATTGGCTTCAGGAATGACTTCTTCAAAAACCACATAGATCATAGCGCCCGCGGCAAAGGCCAGAGCTATGGGCAATATACCCGCCGCCACGCCTGCGGCCAGAGCGCCAGGTATGGCGCCAATGGGCGCGGTAACGCCAGAGAGCATGCCATAAAAGAAAGATTTTTTTGCCGAATAGCCTTCGGCCCGCAAAGCCGTTGAAACAACCATGCCCTCGGGCAGGTTTTGCAGCATGATGGATACAGTGAGCACCAAAGCCGTGCTCATGCCAAGGCTTTCGATGCTGGCGCTCATTGCGCTTTCAGCGGCGGCAGCGCCGTAGCCCACGCCAATGGCGAGTCCTTCAGGAATGTGGTGCAGGGCCATGGCTGTAACCAGAAGCACGCTGCGCCTCCAGCTGGTGGAGATGCCCTCGGTGGTGCCCTGAACCAGATGCAGGTGGGGCAGGGCGCGGTCCAGAAGCAAAAGAAAGGCTGCGCCCAGCAAAAGGCCAAAAACCACGGGTAAAAATCCTAGGCGCCCTGCGTGCCCGGCCATTTCCATCGCGGGCTGCAAAAGTCCAAAAAACGCCGCGCCCAGCATCATACCGCCAGCCGCGCCCAGAAGGCAGTCCATAGCTTTGCGCGAGAACTCACGCCGGGTGAATATGAACGCCGCGCCAAGCGTTACTGAAAGCCAGGAAAACAGGCCCGCCACAGTGGCTTGCATGACCGGATGCAACATGACGGATTGGACGGAAGAACTGGTTAGTTCCATCGGGACCTCCCGGCGGTAGAGAAGATGTTTTTTGCAGAAAGCGTGGCGGGCGGACGCCGCCGGACGAAAGATGGGGATTGCCAGGGCATTTTATGTTGCAATGCTCTGGCGGCTGCCTGAACAGACGCCAGTTGAAACGCGCATGTCTTAACCTTGAAGAAGATATCCTAAATCAATCTTCCCAGGATTATTTGAGATCCTGGCGGTATTGCAAAGACTGGCGCAGGGTTTCCTTATCCATATACTTTACCTCGGCTCCAAGGGGGATGCCTTGGGCGAGACGTGAAATCCGCACCTGCGGAAAACGCTTGGCTACCATCTGGCGTATAAAGGTAGCGGTGTTTTCCGCCTCAAGGGTTGCGCCAAGAGCAAGAATAAGTTCTGCTATTTCGCCTTCTTCCAGGCGATGCACAAGCCTGTCCGTATCAAGGCTTTCAGAATCCACCCGGTCCAGAGGAGCCAGCAGGCCGCCCAAAATCATATACTGGCCGCGGTAAAAGCCGCCTTCATCAAGGGTCAGCATGCTGTCCCATTCAGTAACAAGGCAAAGCGTGTCGCGGGCGCGTTCTGCATCGGCACAGACCGGGCAAGGGTCTGTGGACGAAAGACCGCCGCAGCGCGAGCACAGGTGCAGATTGTCGCGCAGGTCGTGGATGCCACGGCCAAGGCGGCGCGTTTCGGCTTCCGGCCATTTCAGCAAAACCATGGCCGCTCGCATGGCGGATTTGGGGCCAAGGCCCGGCAGGCGCGCCAGCTGCTCTACCAGGGCCTTGAGCGGTTCGGGAATACGTGTGTTCATGAACCTAGAAAAGACCGGGCAGCTTGATGCCGCCGGAAATGTTGCTCATTTCGCGGTCCATAGTTTCACGGGCAATGCGTCCGGCTTCGTTGACGGCAGCAAGAATGAGGTCTTGCAGCATTTCCACATCGCCGCCTTCCAGAGCCTTGGGGTCAATGGTAATCTTGCGCAGTTCCTGCTTGCCGGAAACTTCGGCCTTGACCATGCCGCCGCCACTGGTGGCTTCATAGCTGTGGTCGCCCATTTCCTGCTGGAGTTTGGCGATCTTATTCTGCATAACCTGCGCCTGGCGCAGGATGTCGTTCATGTTGCGCATGTGTTTCTCCTTAAATATTGTGGTTAAAGCCGAGTACCATGTAGTGGCGCAAAAATCCGGCGCGCGGTGCCGCTGCTTTGCAAGGCAGATGGCGCAACCTCGCCGGAAAGGGCTGTTCAACGTGTTGTTCCGCCAGAGCATTCTGCCATATGGCAGGATAACTGCCCTGCGGCGGGTATGCTCTCCGCCGACTGGCGTGCGGACTCTACTATTCTATGGGCCGGCAGCCCTTCAATGAAGCGTTGAGTACTTCAAAGCAGGGTTGCAGAGCCTCTTTACGCCTGAATTCTTCAATCAGCTCGGCTTCTGGCCGATGTGGCTTGGGGGCGATGATTTCCACCTGCGTGTCCCCCGCCCCATAGGCAGCCAATGCCGCATACAGTGCTTTGCTCTGTTTTTCAAGCTGGTTCAGCTGTGTTTCTGTTCTTGGCTGCAGCCGAAGGACGCCGTCGCTCCACTGCACGCCAATGCCGCGAAGCAGATACGGAGCCAGGGTCAGCCGTGCAGCAGCCTGCTCGGCAACGCAAAAAGCGTAAAAACTCTGCCAGTCATGGCTGGAACTGCCTGCCGCTTTTGGGGCTGGACCCGGCGATGCTGCAACAGCAGTATCCGTAGTATCCGTTTCAGGCTCATCCCAGGGAATTCCGGTGGCAAAGTCAGAGCCAGCTTCGGATTCAATTTCCTCATCCGAATAGGGCGGAGCGCCCCACGAACCATCCGCATCGTCGCCCCAGGGAGCATCGTTTTCCACAAGAGAGGCGGGCATGCCCGGGGGATCGGTCCTGTGCCCCGTATCAGCATGCGCGGTTGACGCGCTGCCTGCGCTGTTGTGGTTGGTGCTGCTCTGCGGGAAGCGCCTTGCGGCAGGGTCAGAGCCTTCTGCTTCATCTCCGTCAGCGGCAGGACCGGGAGCCGTGGCCGCATCACGCGGGCGCGCCGGGCTTCTGCCCATGCCTGCGCCCTGTGCGCCATAGCCATTGCGGGAAGGATCGCCTCCGGCATGGGGCTGTTGCGGTGCAGCGTGCCCGCCAGTCTGCCCCGTGGGCTGTTGGCTGGCGGCGTGGGAAGCTGCCGGGGACACGGCTTGTGCCGGGGCTGCTGGCTGGCCTGATGGCCTTGCAGGTGCGGCGCCTTGTTGCGCGCCAGATGATTGCCCTGCTGGCTGGCCCAATCCTTGACCTGATGCTTGGCCCAAACCCTGACCAGCCATCTGGTCGGGCGTCAGTTGCCCAACGGGCAGCAATTGTGGCAGCAGAGCCAGATTGAGCAGCAACAGCTCAAGGGCCGCCGCGGGTTCCGGGCTTTGCACAATGCCGCGCTGCGAGTCCAGCGTCATTTGCCATGCAGCGTGCAGGTGGGCCGTGGAGAAACGCGGGGCAAGGCTTTGCCACAAGGCGGCTTCGTCAGCGGGCAGGCGCAGGCTTGGCAACATGGCTTCGCCGCCTTGGCGCAGAAGAAAAAGATTGCGCAGGTTGCCAGCGAGTTCCCGTACAAAAAATCCAATATCAACGCCTTGCTGCAAGATTTGACTGCAAAGATCGGCCACGGCGGCGCAGTCCTGCACATGCAGCGCGTCAAAAAGATTGCCGAACATTTCCTGCCCGGCAAGGCCGAGCACCTGACGGGTTGCGGCTGCCGTCAGTTCCGCGCCGCCCAGAGCCAGCGTCTGGTCCAGCAGGGACATGCTGTCGCGCACGCTGCCAGCGGCCCGGCGCGCCAGAAGGCGCACGGCGTTTTCTTCAAAAGTAACGCCTTCCTTGCGCAGCACGCCCGAAAGGTGGTCCACCAGCGCGTCCTCGCCCAGATGGCGAAAAACGAAGTGCTGGCAGCGGCTCACAATGGTGATGGGAAATTTGTGCGCCTCGGTGGTGGCGAAGATGAAAACCACGCGTTCTGGCGGCTCTTCCAGCGTTTTGAGCAGGGCGTTGAAAGCGTTGCGCGTGAGCATGTGGGCTTCGTCGATGATGAAGACCTTGTAGCGGCCTTCCATGGCGGCGTAGCCGATGGTTTCGCGCAGTGAACGGGCGTCTTCAACGCTGTTGTTGGAAGCGCCGTCGATTTCCGTCACGTCTACATGTACGCCTTGCGTGATCTTGCGGCACTGGGCGCATTCGTTGCAGGGTTCCGGGCCTGGCGCGTGCTCGCAATTGAGGGCTTTGGCGAAAATTCGGGCGATGGTGGTCTTGCCCACGCCGCGTGTGCCGCTCAGGAGATAGGCGGCAGCAGGCCTGTCCTCGGCAGCAGCGCGGGAAAGGACGGCCTTGACCATATCCTGTCCCGCCACTTGAGCAAAGGTCTGGGGGCGGTAGCGTGATGCGAGGGAAAGATGCTTCATGAGTTTTTATGGGCGCGCCCGGCGAAACCGGGCGCGCCAGAGTAACTAGACTTTATAGTGGTGCAGCCAGCTGGCGTACTTGGGGTTTTCGCCCTTGACGATCTTGAAGTACTCGGTCTGCAAATGCTTGGTCACGGGGCCAGCGTGGCCCACGCCGATCTGGCGGTGGTCCAGTTCGCGAATGGGGGTGATCTCAGCAGCGGTGCCCGTAAAGAAGGCTTCATCGGCGATGTACAGTTCATCGCGGGTAAACTGCTGTTCTTCCACAACATAGCCAAGATCCTTGGCCAGCTTCATAACGGAATCACGGGTGATGCCACCAAGAATGGACGTCCAGGGGGTGGTCTTGATTACGCCGTCGCGCACAATAAAGATATTTTCGCCAGTGGCTTCGGAAACGTAGCCGTTGGTGTCCAGCATGACGGCTTCGTCATAGCCTTCGTCCTTGGCTTCCACCTTGGCGAGAATGGAGTTGATATAGTTGCCCGAGGCTTTGGCCTTGGACATGCTGGTGTTCACATGGCTGCGGGCAAAGGTGCTCGTTTTGATGCGGATGCCCTTTTCAAGGGCTTCAGCGCCAAGGTACGCGCCCCAGGGCCAGGTGGCAACGATGGTCTGCACCGGGTTGTTGCCGGGGTAGACGCCCATTTCGCCGTAGCCCACAAAGGAGAGCGGGCGCACATAGCCTTCTTTCAGCTCATTGGCTTCAAGGGTTTCTATGCAGGCTTTCACCAGTTCTTCGGCGGTGAGGGGAAGGTTCATGCGTAGAATTTTGGCGGAGTTGAGCATGCGCTTGCAATGGTCTTCAAGGCGGAATACGGCGGAACTGCCGTCGGCACAGGCGTAGGCCCGAATGCCCTCAAAAATGGCGCTGCCATAGTGCAGGGCATGGGTAAGCACGTGAACCTGAGCCTGATCCCAGGGAACCATTTTGCCATCAACCCAGATGTACTTCATCTTTTGCATGCTGTCCTCCGCAAGCCTCATAGTAGGGCGGCATCTCCGGCGGCGCACATGGCTGCCTGAGGCCGCAAGAGAAAAAATTTACTGTAAAGCGCGGCGTATGGCAAGCAGTAGGCCGTGAGCGGGCGGGCTTTGCGAGCCTTGCCGCCACAGGCCGGGTGAAAGGTCTGGCCCTGTGAAGAGGCATGCCGTATGCTTGCCCCATACTTATGGAAGCACTGATTAAAGAGCCTCCTGTAAACGCGCAGTTATTTCGTTTGGCAAGGCGCGATCTTTTTTTGAAGCAGGAGTGGACTCTTCCGGCCTCGACTGTTTCAAACCTCGACTGTTTCAAAAAAAGTGAAACAACGCAGCCAAACGGAATAACTCAGCGTTTCCTTTTGGCATAAAGGAACAAGCGATCATGACGCAGAAACATAGTGACGGCGCGCCTCGGGGACAGATTTTTCTGTTGGGCATCGATGCCGGAGGAACCCACACGGACGCGGTTCTTCTTGCGCAGGATCAGGCTGGATTGGCAGAAGCCCCCGCAGCTTTATCTGGCGTGCTGGACAATGCCGATCCGGCAACGCGCCTGTCTCGCATGGATCTGGCGCACACGCCTTTGGGCCACACGCCTTTGGCGCGCATGCATCTGCTGGCCGCTACCAAGGTGCCGACACAGCACGACGACCTGCCTGCCTCGGTAAGCGAAGTGCTGGCGGCGCTGGCCCGCGCCCTCAATGAAAGCGTTTCTTCTGCAAGTTCCCCAAATGAGTGTTCCGAAGGGGCCGCCCTGCTGGGCCGCGTCAGCCGCGTGACCCTGGGGGCAACCCTGGCGGTCAACGCCCTTGTGCAAGACAAGGCCGACGCCGTGGCACTTGCGCTTTCTGCCGGGCCGGGGCTTGATCCCCGGCGGTTCGCCCTGGGAAAGCATGTGTGCATTGTCCCCGGCGGGTTGGACCACAGGGGAACGGAAATCAGCCCGCTGGATGTGAGCGAACTGGAAAATCAGGCCGCCCGCTGGCGTGAAAAAGGCATTGCCGCCGTGGCCTGCGTGGGCAAATTTTCGCCGCGTAACCCAGCGCACGAGCAAAAAATGGCGCAGGCCGTGGCACGTGGAGCTGAAACATCCGGTCAAAACAGTCGGGACGCAGCCTCACCAAACGCGCAGCACGTCACCTTGGGGCACAGGCTTTCGGGCCGTCTGAATTTTCCCCGGCGCATTGCCACAGCGTACTTTAATGCCGCTGTGCAGCGCTTGCATTCCAGATTTCTTGATGCTGTGGAAAACGCCCTTGCAGGGGCCGGGGTGCGGGCTGCCGTGCGGCTGCTCAAGGCAGACGGCGGGGCAGTGCCACTGAGCCTTTCGCGCCGTGAGCCTGTGCAGTCCATCCTTTCTGGCCCGGCTGCCAGCGTTATGGGCGTTCTGGCCCTGTGCCCCTCGGCCCGTGAAGGCTGCGCCCTGCTGCTGGATATGGGCGGCACTACCACAGACATTGCTCTGGTGGTGGACGGTTCTCCCGTGGTGGACAGGGACGGTATGGTTCTTCAGGGGCGGCGTACACTGGTGCGCGCACTGGCTTCAGTTTCCATAGGCGTGGGCGGCGACTCTCTTTTATCCGTTGACGGCTCCGGGGCCGAGGCTTCCGTCCGCGTGGGGCCGGAACGGCAGGGGCCAGCAATGGCCTTTGGGGGCAGCCTTCCGACGCTGCTGGACGCGCTCAATGCCCTGCACAGTTTTCCGCAGAGTCAGGAGGCTGGCGAACTGGCCGGAGAACTGGCAGGAAACGTATCCGCCTCTCTGGCTGGTATGGAAGCACTGGCGCGTCAATGCGGTCTTGCACCGCACGATCTGGCCCGGATGACCGTGGAAGATGCTCTGGAGCAGATCAACCGCGCAGCAAAAAATCTGGTGAAGGGCATAAACGCCCAGCCTATTTACACGCTGGCTGGCTTGCGGGCACTGCAAGAGGCGCATCCCTCGCGGGCATGGCTGGTGGGCGGCCCGGCGGCTTGCATCGGGCCGCATCTGGCTGCCGCCCTGGGCATGCCTGTGGACTGTCCGCCCCACACGGCAGTGGCCAACGCCGTTGGCGCGGCCCTTACCCTGCCCACCGATTCTCTGGAAGTCTACGCGGATACTGGCTCCGGCCATTTGCGGGCTCCGGCGCTGGATCTGACGGAAAGCATCCGCAGAGGATTCAGCCTTGATGCCCTTGGCGAGCGGGCAAGGGAACTTTTGCTCCAAAGGCTGGAACTGGCCGGAGCAGACGGCGCTACCGTGGAAATCACCGAAGCCGAAAGTTTTGCCACGCTGGACGACAACGGCTTTGGCAACAAAGACATGCGCGTGTCGTGTCAGGCAGTGCCGGGGCTGGCAGGGTTGGTGGTTCAAGAATCCTGAGGCGGATTTTCAAGACAGAAAAGCCGCGAGTGCAGTGGCGTTGCGGGTACCTTTTCAGTTATTTATGCGTCGGATTTGTTCTTTTATTCCGGCTGAGCGTCATCAGGACAGGCGCCCTGCATAAAGGATTCGGCTGCAAAGGCCCTCGTGACGGTATTGCACAGTCAGCTCCCTGTTTTGCGCGGCCTTATGGCATGGCAGGCGGGGAGGCGACCAGCGTCGCGGCCTGAATGTCGCCCGAAATGCGGCAGCGGCAGAGTCGCGTATTGCCCCGCCCCTTGAAAAGCATCCATATACGCCCTAGTATCGCACTCCCAAAGAAATCTACCCGCAGAAAGCTGGCGGGCGTGCGAGTACAAGAATCATGCAGATAGTTCTTTACGAACCGGAAATTCCCCCCAATACGGGCAATGTCGCCCGTCTCTGCGCCGCCACAGGCGTGACGCTCAACCTTATCGAACCCTTGGGGTTCAAGCTTGAAGACCGTTACCTCAAGCGCGCTGGCCTGGACTACTGGCCCAACGTAAATCTGAAGGTATGGCCCAACTGGCAAGCCTTTATGGAAGGCTCCGGTGCGGGTGACAAGGCGGGGCGGCTTATATTCACCTCGGCCAAAGCTGCCGAAACGAGCGCGGCGGTGCACCGGTTTGCCTTCGAGCCCGACGACTTTCTGGTTTTCGGGCCTGAAACGCGCGGGCTGCCGCAAGACATTCTGGCGCTTTCGCCACACCGCGTGCGCATCCCCATGCTGGAGGGGCGCGTGCGCAGCATCAACCTGTCCACGTCGGCAGGCATTGTGCTGTATGCGGCTCTGGCCAAGGCGAATCTTATGGAGAACTGGGAGTGAGCCTGCCTCACGGGCTGTCTCTTGTTTTTCCCTGGTCTGTGTGGGAGTGCTGGTGGCTGGCCCCTCTGGCCCTTGTGCTGGATTTATGGCTCGGCGATCCTGCTTTGCCCTGGCGGCACCCGGTTTGCCTTGTGGGCAAGCTACTGGACTTGCTGGAGCGCCCTGCGCGGCGGTTTATGCGGGCGGCAGGACCCGAGCGTGAACGTGGCCGGGGCAGGCTGGCCGGAGCGGTTGCTCTGCTGGCGCTCATTGCCTGTACGGGATTTGCTGTCTGGGTTGCGGTATCTTTGCCCATATTGGGTCTGTTGGCGGCTGTCTATCTTGCCTGGGCCGGGCTGGCTATGGGCAGTCTGCTGCAAACGGGCCAGCTGGTTCTGGAAAGAGTGGAGCATGCGCCGGAAAACGGGGCCCGCGAAGCGCTTTCGTGGCTGGTAAGCCGCGACACCAGCGCAATGGATCGGCCCCTCATGCGCAAAACGCTGGCCGACACGCTTTCTGAAAATCTTACGGATGCCTTTACCGCGCCGTTTTTCTGGCTGCTGGTGGGTGGTCCGGTAGCCCTTTGGTGCTACAAGGCCGTGAGTACCACGGATTCCATGTGGGGCTACATGACGGAAAAGTGGCGCTGGCTCGGTTGGGCCGGGGCGCGGTCCGATGACGTTTTGGCCTTTGTGCCCGCGCGGCTGGCGGCGTTGAGCGCCGGGCTGGTCCACGTTCTTTTTCTGGTGCGGCAAAAGCTTGAAGCTGAATGCCAGGCTGGCAGGCACGGCGATTCAGGTGCGCTGTTCAAGCGCTGGAGCCTGGTGCGAAATATGGCGCTAAATATGGGGCACTATTTATCGCAGAACCGGGCGCGCCGCCCCAAGGACGACACGGCGCATGACGGAGCCTGCGGCACAGGGCAGGGCGCTGGCGATGGTACGGCCTGTAATGCTGACCACAGCGCGGGGCATGACACAGGTTGTAACGCCAACCAACCGCAAGGTTGCGGCCTGTCACTGTCTGCAACAGCGTTGGGCGCTGCGTATTTACCCGGCCGTTGGGATGGCGGCTGGCCCGGGCTGGCAGTGGTGGCCCGGCAGGCTGCGGGCATGCCCAGCCCCAATTCCGGCTGGTCCATGACGGCGTGCGCATGGTTGTGCGGAGCGTGTATGGCCGGGCCTTCGGTGTATTTTGGAGAACTGGTGAACAAACCCTGGTTGGGGCCGCCCCCGCAAGGGGAAGAGCATGCTGTTTCGCTGGCTGTGTGGGATGCGCCCCGCCTGCTGGCTCTGTGCGCTCTGTTACGGCAAAGCGCGCTTTACGGCGGACTGGCCCTGTGGCTTCTGGCTCTTGTGTGTCTTTTTATTTTTTGAGGCTTTGCTCATGCTTATGATCGTGCTGTATTTTGTGTCCTTGCTGGTGGGTTTTCTGGTGGGCATAACCGGGGTTGGTGGCATCCTTATTCCTCCGGCGCTTATCCTGCTCAGCGGGCAGGAAACGCACATGGCTATGGGCACGGCCCTGGCTTCTTTTTTGCCTGTGGGTCTGGTGGGAACGTTCATGTACCGCCGTCTCGGCCATATCGACTGGCGCAAGGCGCTGCCCTTTATGGCAGGCAGCCTGGCAGCCTGGCCCGGAGCCCTGCTCAACGCCATACTGCCCGCCGGGCCTCTGGTGGCCTTGCTGGCCTGTATTATCATCTTCGCCGGACTGTGCGCCCTGCGCCCTCCCAAGCCGGGAAGCGGCAGCGTGTTCTGGCAGAGCGGCAAGGGTTTTTTCTGCATCGGAGCCGTGACGGCTTTGTTGGCAGGCCTGACGGGCGCGGGCGGGCCTGTGGTGTCCATTCCCTGGATGATTATCGCCGGGGTTTCGCCAATGACGGCAGTGGGGCTTGCCATGCCCTATCAGGTGACCACGGCTCTGTTTGGCACCATTGGCAACGTGGCTGACGGGCATGTGGATTTTGCCATTTTGCCCTACATTTGCCTCATGGCCCTTGTGGGACTTTTTGCCGGGGTTGCCGTGGCGAAACGCATCCCCACAGGAGTGCTGCGCAAGCTTATTGGCGGCCTGTGCTGCGGTCTTGGACTGTTTTTGCTCTTGCGCCTGATACTCAGTTGACGTAGGAAAAATTATGAATATAGCCGCCATATTCATTCGCCGCCCCGTAGCCACGGTGCTGCTTATGCTCGGCATGCTTTTCTTCGGCATGACGGGCTACAAAAATCTGCCCGTCAACCATCTGCCCAATGTGGACTTTCCCACCATTCAGGTCATGGCCGATCTGGCAGGAGCTGACCCGGAAACAATGGCGGCATCCGTGGCCACTCCGCTGGAAAAGGAATTTTTCACCATTGCGGGCATTGATTCCATTTCTTCGGTCAACTCCACAGGCCGGACTCGCGTTACCATTCAGTTTGCCCTTGACCGCAATATCGATGCGGCGGCTCTGGACGTGCAATCGGCCATAGGCCTCGCCCAGCGGCGCATGCCGTCCAGCATGACCACGCCGCCCAGCTTCCGCAAGGTCAACCCGGCTGACATGCCCATCCTGTACTTGCGCGTGTCGTCCTCGACCCTGCCACTGTATGCCCTCAATGAATATGCCGACACCCTTATAGGTCAAAGGCTTTCAATGGTGGACGGCGTGGCGCAGGTGGTGGTGTACGGGCAGAAAAAATACGCCGTGCGCGTGCAGCTTGACCCGGACGAACTGGCCTCACGAGGTCTGGGTATTGATGAAGTGGCTGACGCTGTTGCCGCTGCCAACAGCATGCTGCCCACTGGGGCGCTGGAAGGCGCGCAAAGGGCCAGCGCCATCAAATCTTCCGGCCAGCTGCTGAATGCCCGCGCCTTTCAGGATACGGTGGTGGCCTACCGCAACGGTGCGCCCGTGCGCCTGAGCGATCTTGGTCAGGTGGTGGACAGCGTCAAGCAGGACAAGCAGATCACCTGGGGCAACGGCGGCGTGCCAAGCATTACCCTTGCCGTGGAACGTCAGCCCGGCACCAATACCGTGCAGGTGGTGGACGCCATCCGCGCGCTGCTGCCGGGTCTTGAGCGCCAGTTGCCGCCTTCTGTATCACTGGAAGTTTTTTATGATCGTTCAGAGTCCATCCGCCATTCTGTGGCGGATGTTAAATTTACGTTGGTGCTCACGGTCTTTCTGGTGGTGCTTGTTATCTTCATTTTTCTGCGCAATCTGCCCGCCACCATTATTCCCAGCCTTGCCCTGCCCATGTCGGTCATATCTACCTTTGCCATCATGGCCGTGCTGGGCTACAGCCTGGACAACCTTTCGCTAATGGCCCTTACTCTGGCCGTGGGCTTTGTGGTGGATGACGCCATCGTCATGCTGGAAAATATCGTGCGCCATCAGGAGATGGGCAAGGATCCGCTCACCGCGGCCTACGACGGTTCGGCGGAAATTGGCTTCACCATTGTGTCCATGACTATTTCTCTGGCGGCGGTGTTTATTCCTGTACTTTTTATGGGCGGCATTGTGGGGCGTTTGTTCCGGGAATTTGCCGTGGTCATCATCACGGCCATTCTGGCTTCGGGCGTGGTGTCGCTTACGCTTACGCCCATGCTCTGCGCGTACTTTCTCAAGGCGCAAGGGGCGCACAAGGCTGGCCGCAGCGCCGGGCAGGGGCTGTACGGCTGGCTTGAACGCGGTTTTGACCGCCTTAACCTTCTCTATGCCCGCTCTCTGGACGTGGTGCTGCACCATCGCCTGAAAACACTCACGGCTTCGCTGGTTTTGCTGGCGCTTACGGTCTGGCTTGGCATGGCCATGCCTAAGGGCTTTTTGCCCGTGGAGGATCTGGGCATGCTGGTGGCCAGCACCGAGGCGGAACAGGGCGTATCCTACGAGGGCATGGTCAGCGCGCAGCACAGCCTTGATCCGCTGCTGGAAAAAAATCCGCATCTGGCCATGTACAATTCCATCGTGGGCATTGTTGGCGGCAGCCCAAGCATGAACAACGGCATTTTGCTTATGCCGCTCAAACCCCACGACCAAAGGCCCGGCATTGAGCAGGTGGCGGAACAGCTGCGGCGTGAACTCAATATTTCGCCTTCCATGCGGGTTTTTGTGCGCGTGCCCCCGGCCATCAATCTGGGAGGGCGTTCGTCCAAGGCGCTCTATCAATACACGCTTTCCGGGCCAGATATGGAAGCCTTGTACGACAGCGCCCAGGAAATAGAAAACGCCCTGCGCGCCCTGCCGCAGGTGCAGGACGTGAACAGCGACCTGCAACTGAAAAATCCCGAATTGCGCGTCACCATTGACCGTAACCGTGCGGCGGCGCTGGGCGTCAGCCCGCACCAGATAGATCTGGCGCTTCAATCGGCCTACGGCTCGCGTGAAATTTCCACCATCTACGCGCCCACCAACGACTACACGGTCTTTGTGGAATTGCAGAAAAAGTTTCAGCAAGACAGTTCGGCCTTGTCGCGGCTATATGTGCGCGCTGCCAACGGCAGCCTTGTGCCCCTGGATACCCTTGTCAAAATGGAGCCGGGCGTAGGCCCCATTGCCGTGAACCACAACGGCCAGTTCCCCTCGGTGACCATTTCCTACAACCTGCGCCCCGGCGTATCGCTGGGGCAGGGCGTTGCCGCAGTTGAAGCCGCAGCGCAGCCCTTGCTACCCGACACGGTGAGCGCAGAATCCCAGGGCACGGCCCAGGCGTTTCAAAGCTCGCTGACGGGTATGGGCTGGCTGCTGGTGCTGGCTATTGTGGTCATCTATCTGGTGCTGGGCATCTTGTATGAAAGTTTCATTCACCCGCTGACCATTCTTTCAGGTCTGCCTTCGGCTGGCTTTGGCGCACTGGCGACACTCTGGCTGTTCGGCATGGACCTGAACCTCTATGGATTTGTGGGCGTGATTATGCTGTTGGGCATCGTGAAGAAAAACGCCATCATGATGCTGGACTTCGCCCTTGAGGCGCAGCGGCATGACCCGGCCATGGAACCGCTGGAGGCCATTACGCGCGGCTGTCATGTGCGTTTTCGGCCTATCATGATGACGACAGTGGCTGCGCTTATGGGCGCTCTGCCCATCGCCATCGGCATTGGCGCTGGGGCCGAGGCCCGGCGGCCTCTGGGTATGGCAGTGGTTGGCGGTCTGTGTTTTTCGCAGATAGTCACGCTCTACATTACGCCCGTCTACTATTATTATATGGAAAAGCTCTCGCGCGACCTGGGCAAGCGTTGGGGCGGGCGGTTCCACAAAACCACGGGAACTGGCGGAAAGAACAGCGGCACTGGCACCACTGCGGGCGGCGATGCCGCGCACGGCGCGTCTGTGTAACCGTGAAGGAAGACGGTTCCGGGGCTTGCCGTAAATCCGTGAAGCGGGTAGGCACTCGGACCAACCAGGGAATTTTTGCGTTGAGGATAGTATCCTCAGCGATGTTCAGGGCGCGCTGCAAGTTTGTGCGGTGCTACACCTAGAGCAATTATCGTATATGTTGGCTTGTCACAGGCATGCGCGCTGCCCCCAAACTTTGGCGGGCATGCCAATTCGGAGATACAATGATTTCACAAGACATGTCCTCGCCCCTTGAGGCCCCTGTTTGCCGCCGTTGCGGCATGTGCTGTCTGCGTGGCGGCCCCACTCTTATGGTGGAAGACGCCCCGCGCCTTGTGGGCGGCGTTTTGACGCTGGAAAGTCTGGTCTGCCTGAGAGTGGGCGAATGGGCGCGTGACGACGCGCGCGGTGAATTGCGCCCGCTGGAAAAAGAACACATCAAGGTGGCTGGTCTCGGCGGGCAGGCGCATCCCTGGCGTTGCCGCTATTACCGCGACGGGTCTGGCTGCGCCATTTATGCCCAGCGCCCGGTCCAGTGTTCGGCGCTTTTCTGTATGGACACGGCCCCGCTGGAAACCCTGCTGGGCAGCGAACCCTTGCTGGACCGTGCCGGAGCCCTCAAAGCCCTGGGCGGGGAAGCGCAATTGCCCGGTTTTCCTGATCTCAACGCGGGAACGCGCGCACTTTTGCCCGACCTTATTGCCGCCCACGAAGAGCAAAGCCTCGTGGCTCCAGTACTTGAAGCAGCCGCCCGCCTTGGTTTCACCCCGCGCGGCACACAAGGCTACGGCGAGGGGATGGAAGAAGGGGAGGAACGGCAGGCCCTGCTGGGTGATCTGGGCGAGGCTGTGCGTGCAGACGCTGCCTTTCGTCAGCTTTGCGTAGAACGTGCTGGCGTGCCTGCTGCCCTGTTGCCTTTTCTTCTGGGCCGGCCTTTGCAGGATCTGCTGGCCGAAGTGGGACTGCGCCCCACATCATCTGCCACTGAAGAAAATTGAGGGCAGGCGCGCGGTTGACAGAAGGCCGCACCAGCCATAGTTTAGATAAATTACAATATTCACAGCCCGAGTGCGGGTTAAACGAAGGACGCATCATGCCACTGTGCAGCATTGAGGAAGCCATTGCCGATATCAGGCAGGGCAAGATGATCATTCTTGTGGACGACGAAGGTCGGGAGAATGAAGGCGACCTGACTATGGCCGCCGAGTTTGTGACCCCCGAGGCCATCAATTTCATGGCCAAGTACGGGCGTGGTCTTATCTGCCTGCCAATGGCACCAGAGCTCATTGACCGTCTAGACCTGCCCCTGATGACGCAGCGCAACGGTTCACGCTTCGGCACCAACTTCACCATATCCATCGAAGCCCGTGAGGGCGTTACCACTGGTATTTCCGCTGCTGACCGCGCCACTACCATTCTGGCGGCAGTAGCTGACAACGTGCGTTCTGAAGACCTCGTGACGCCAGGGCACGTCTTTCCTTTGCGTGCCAGAGCGGGCGGCGTGCTTTCACGCGCCGGGCAGACCGAAGGCGGCGTGGATCTTTCAAAAATGGCAGGCCTCAAGCCCGCCTCGGTTATCTGCGAGATCATGCGCGATGACGGCACTATGGCGCGCATGCCCGATCTGGAAATTTTTGCCGAAGAGCATGGCCTCAAGATAGCGGCAGTGAAGGACATCATTCGTCACCGCCTGAATCGCGGTCAGGTTTCCGTGCGCAATGTGGACAAGGCGCATCTGCCCACCAGATTCGGCGACTTCACCGTATATGCCTATGAGAGCGAAATGGAGCAGGGCACGCATCTGGCCCTGGTCAAGGGTGATCTTAGCGGGCCGGAACCGGTGCTCACGCGCGTGCACAGCGAATGCCTCACGGGCGACGCTCTTGGCTCTTTGCGTTGCGACTGCGGCGGCCAGCTTGGCGCGGCCCTGCGCCAGATTGAAAAAGAAGGGCGCGGCGCGCTGCTTTATATGCGTCAGGAAGGGCGAGGCATTGGCCTGGCCAACAAAATCCGCGCCTATGCCTTGCAGGACCAGGGTTACGACACCGTTGAAGCCAACCGCAAACTGGGCTTTCCCCCGGACTTGCGCGACTACGGCACTGGCGCGCAGATGCTGGTAGACCTCGGCATCCACAAAATACGGCTTTTGACCAACAATCCCAAAAAGATCGTAGGTCTCTCAGGGTATGGCATTGAAATTGTCGAGCGCGTGCCCATTGAAATGGAAGCCTGCCCTGAAAACGAATACTACCTGCGCACCAAGAAAGAAAAAATGGAGCATATGCTGCATTGCTCTTGCAGCCACTAGAGCATGTTACCTTTGAAAAAGTTTACATGTTCTAGCGCTGCACACGAGTGACGCGCGCCGTAACGTGACGTGGATTCTGCCGAAGAATCGCATTTTTCGGCAGAGTGACAACGATGAAATGTAATGCATTTCAAAGCTGATCTGCCCACGGAAGCACCCGGAATATTTTGCGTAAAATGCTTCCGGTTGCAGTTGCCCGGAGCCATAGAACTTACCGCTCTTTTGGCTGGTCACAAGTACGAAGTGGCTGGCCTCCGATAAACGACGCTCCGGCGCTTGCCGGGGTATTGCTGCACTGAAAATTGCCCCGGCGGACTCAGTCCCGCCGGGAACAAAATTTTATGGCGTCATTGTGGAGGATTGCCTTTCAAATAACAGGCTCGGCCTTTCTTGCGACACGGTGCCATGCCGCGATCGGACAGCGGCTGGCGGCGGCATGAATGCCTGGCCCCGGACCTCAGGAGAAATGCATGACCGTAAAAGAAAAAATTGTGGATCAGGGCGCATTGCTGTGGAAATTTTTGGGTTTTTTTCAGCCGCCCCTGCTGCGTTGTATTCATGCCAGCGTCATAGTGCTGGTACTACTGCAATTTTTGCTCAGTACGGTCATGGTCGTGATGCCTTACGGCCCCTCGCCCCTGGCCTGGATACATATCATTATAGGCATGTTTCTGTGCGTTCTGGGTATCAGCCTTGTGGTGCTCAGCATTAAAAAGCGCGGCCTGCGCAACTTTTTTCCCTATCTTTGGGGCGACACCGACCAGCTGGTCAAGGATTTGCGCACGGCTGCGCAGTTCAAGATCGTCGGCCCCCGGCCCAAGGGCTTGCCCGCCTGTGTGCAGGGGCTTGGCATGTGCGCCCTGTTGCTGGCTATTTTTTCAGGCCTGTGGTGGTTTGATGACTGGAGCAACGATCGCTCTCTTTTGACCGTCTTCAGTGTGCACAAATTCTTTGTGTGGTCTGTGGCGTTGTATGTGCTTGGCCACGGCGGCATGGCTTTGGCGCACTTTGCGCTTTGGCAACGAAAGGCCGCACCCAAGAAATAGAGCCTTTTTGCCCTGAAATGCTCTGGGGCTGCGCAAGCGGTCGTTCCTTCGTGGCGGCGTGAATGCTTTGTATTTGCGCGATGAGCGGTACTACAAGCGTGCCTTGAGCCTCGGGGGCAGGTTTTCAACGTTGATTTGCGCAGGGCAGGCTTGTTTCAAGCGTCTGCGCCACAAGTTTTTATAGCAGCAAAACCTCCGGGATCGCCGCAACAAGGCAACCCCGGAGGTTTTGTCGTTTCAGTCTGGTTGCAACTGAACACACCCCCTTACGCGGAAATGTATTGGCAAAAGCTGTCCGGCCATTACCTAGAGCATTTTAACTTTGAAAAAGTTTAAATGCTCTAACGCTGCACAAGCGTGTAGCGCGCCGCAACGCGGCGTGGATTCTGCCGAAAATCGCATTTTCGGTAGAATGACAACTTTGAAATGTAGTGCATTTCAAAGTTAATCTGCTCTAGGGAATTTCGGTCACTTTCGCCAGCGTCGGCTATTTCTAAGGCCGTGGGTAGTGTGAGAAGGCGCGGTCAGAAGGAGCTAAGGGCAAGAACGGCCTGAGTTGGCCCCTGAACGCTGGCAAGCGTCCAAGCTGGGATTTTCTGCAGGCTGCATGGGCGCATTGCCGTCAGGATGCCGCTGCGGCCTGTTTTCTTGTATGACAGGAAGGCACAGGCCGTTGTTGTCAAAGTTGTTTTGTCAGTTTTATCCGTTGAGCCAGAAAATCTTTACATGAGCCGGGGCAGGGGCTGTCTCAAAACAATTCTTTTGTCTAGGTGGCTGCGTCAAAAGGCCGTTTTTACTTCAGTGATGTGCCCTGAGAGTGCACTTCGCCCGTAAAACTCCCCTTTTTCTTGCCCTTGGCACAAAATTATTTGTTTGGAATCAGCCCCTACTGCCTTTTGCCAGCGGGCTGCAACAGCGAATCCGGCGAATACGTTTCTTCATGTTCCGGTTTGCCTTCCTCAAGCAAACGCACATAGATTTCCGCTTCGCCGGATTTGGGCTGAGAAACCGCAAAAACCGCCACTGTCCGTGTAGATGTCGGCGTGGACCCCGTGCGCCAGATACTGTCGTCCGGCCCGGCATCCTGGTCGCGTGTAAAGGCCAGCAAGTCGGAAAAAGTGTAGGGCGTGGGACTGTTTTGCAGCAGAGCGGCAATACGCGCGTACCGGGCGGTGCTGCTTTCGCCGATGCTTCTGTTGAACCGTTGCAGGGCAGGCTCAAGATAGTGATTCGTATGGTACAGCACGCCGTTTGTCTGTGTGCGCCAAGCCACCATTCCTTCCAGGCCAATCTCAACAACAGCTATTTTATTCTTGTCTGCAAGCATCAGAAAAAGCGGGCCGCGAAAGCGGGACCGATCCAGAGCCATAGCATCGTCCACTGTGGCGCACAGGTTAAGTATCTGCGCCATAAGCTTTGTGTTACCGCCCGCGGCCTGCCGGTCTCTGCGCGGCAGGCTGCTTGCCGCTGCGCTGATGACCGTGAGCCCTTTTTCGTTAATGCCCGCCACCGGGCGGTCGATTTCTTCTTGCCTACCCGTGGATTTTACTATCTCGCGCGTGGCCATAAGCGCGGCATAGGAATAGCCGCCCGCTGGCCTGAAAATTTCAAGGCGCTGACTTTCACCCGGCGTCCAGTCTCTGTTTTTTATTATAATCGTGCCGCCGCCCTGTACAACGTTTCCTGCGGCTGCCCACAGGGTGCAGGCCTTCACTGCGGGCGCAGCAAGCAAAAAAAACAAAATAAACATGCAGATTGAGGCGGCGGGCCTGAAGAGACGGCAGGGCATGGTGGCACTTCTCCTGTGTGGGCAGCGGGCTTCTGGATTGACTCTCAACGAGGTGTGCTTGTCCGTTCGTTGAAGCGTCGCGTGCTGTTCTTGGCGGCGGACACCCTAGTCACAGGGCTTCTGGAGGGCTGCAGTGATACTGGAACTGGCGTAGCCACGTTCTGACCAAGTAACACATGTTTCTGTAAGGCAGCAATAAAGCAGGGGCACAGTCAGCGAACCGTCAGCAGCCTCGCAGGCTGTGCCTCCATATGTGTGCGGACGCGATTTCGAATCCGCCGGAAGGCGACAATGGCACGCTGCCGGATGTTCTGGCAATTTGACGTCGAGCTGGTCAGGAGCGGTTTTAGAGCATCTTCACCTTGAAAAACCTAAATGCTCTGACCCTGTAGGAAGCGCCGTGCGACGCAACATTGTGTGGATTATGCCGAACATTGTATGCTCGGCTGCATGACTCCTTTGCATCGTGTGGCATTCAAAAATAATCTGTTCTGGCACGTTTTATCTGGTTTGTACGTCAAGCGGCCCTTTTCATGACGGAAGAGTACAAAAGTACTCTTCCGTCATGAAAAGGGCCGCTTTTTTATATTCGGGGCGGATCCGCTAGAGTATTTCAACTTAGAAAATACATATTTTCAAAGTTAATCTGCTCTAGAGACCAGCCTTTAATAATCGTCTTCTTCCTTCAGTTCTGGCGGCACGGCCACTGAGGCTGTGATGATGCGCCGACGGGGCGGAGCAGTCGGGGCGGCTTCGGCAGCGGCGCGGCGCGGCTGGGGTTCGGGCAAGGAGTTGTACAAGACCCAGAATGCCGGGAACAGGCCAGTCATGACGCCGGGGTTGCCGAGCTTCTGGTGCTGTTTGGCACAAGCGGCCAATGAGAAGGCCATCGCCCATGCCGGAGACGGGGCGTTCCAGCCGGCCTTAACTCCAGATTGTTCATTTTTGCACAATCTGCTTTCATTGGTCTGTTCCAGGCCCAAAGCATTAAGAAAACTTTCCACTTCATACGGGTCTGTTCCCTGAGGAAGCTCGGGCAAAGTGGGTTGTCCCCCACGCAGGGCGCTACAGGCGGCCAGACCCACAGCAAGCGGGGCCCAGTCAGCAGGCAGATCAGCAGGCAGTGCGGCGAGGCTGAAGTCCTTGAGAGGAGCCGCGCTGGCAGCCTTGACTTCGTTGCCGTCCTTGCCATTGTACTGCTGCAGGTCAAGCCCCAGGCTGTGCAGGAGCTTCCAGCCAGCCTCGGCGTTCGGCCATTGGGGCCACTGCCCGGCAAGGCTGGTTTCGCCGCCCAGAGCAAGGGGCAGAGCCAGCAGAAAGAGGGCCAGTTCCGGTTCCATCGGCAGCTCGGGCTGCGCAGGAATCTCCAGTTTTGTCGGGTGGATGCGCACCACGCCGCCCTCAACGCTCACTTCCGCGCCAGCCGTGCGCAGTATGGGCAGGGTACGGGCCAGAATGGTCTTCTGGGCCGGATGGTTCGTGAGGTCCATCATCAGGCTGTGTTCGTAGCCGGGCGCGGCCAGCAGGATGCCTTCGGCCAGTTCTGCGGGCGTATCCGCAGGCATGACCACGGAATCGGGAATGATGCCCGAGCACTCAAGCCGGGCGGGCAGGCCATCGCTCTTGGGCACTACATGCACAAGGCGCGCGCCCATGACGGGCAGAAAATGGCGCACGGCGGAAAGATCAGCCAGCTTCAGGCTGGATTCGCCCATAAACTTCGCGCGGGAGGGGCGGCCTAGATAGTGTCCCAGCAAGAGATAGAAGTTCCACGCGCTGTCGCCTACGTAAAAAACCTTGTCGGGCGCGGCCAGGGCCACGGCGGGCCGGGCGGTGACGCCGTCGTCCTCGCGGGTAAGGGAAGCGCCCACCTGAATAAGCATCTTGACGCAGTCCACAATGGGATCGTTCATCAGGCAGGGGTTCAGGCGCGTAGGCTGGCCTGTTGCTGCGGCCAGCATAAGCCACGCGCGGGTGGCGCGGCAGGCCAGGGGCGCTTGCATGCGCAGGCGCACAGGTTTGGCAGGGGGAGCCAGGTTAAAAGCAATACGCTTGTCGGGGCCTTCCTGGGCCGCAGGAGCTTCGCCATCGCGGCCTGCGCCATTCTCAGAGCCTTCAGCGGCTTCAACCAGCCGTTCGCCCAGGGGGCGGGGCAAAAATTCCACTTCCTGCATCAGCGAGAAAAAGTGGCCAGAAAGGCGTGCGTCGCGGCTGATGCGGGCCACTGCGCCTTCCCACGATTCGCGCAGCATTTTTTCTTCGGCGGAATCAAGCCGTGATTTGTCGCCGCGCATGCGGGTCAGAATGTTGTGGCGGCGCAGCAGCAGGCGCAGGATGTCGCGGTCTATTTCGCAGACAGTTTCGCGCAGGGGGCGGCGTTGCGTTCCGTCGTCACGGCCCCGTGAGTCGCGTGCGTCGCGGGCATCCCGATGGGGACGGGGACCTCGGGAATCGCGGCTGTCGCGGGCGTCTCGGGGAGTACGGGGGCCGCGTGAATCGCGGGAATCGCGAGCGTCACGAGCGGGGCGTGAGCCGCGTGAATCGTTGGAATGGTCAGTCATGCTCTTTCCTGTAGGAAAAATGGAAGGGTATCGCAAATGCGTATACGTTGTAAGAAATACCAGAGGGTTGGCGGAAATATGTGACAATAGGGTGTCACAGTCTTCCTTTCTCTGTGCAAGCGTGTTAGCTTGAAATGGCTTCTCTTGCAAGGGTTGGCTCGCGAGGACTCTGCGTGGGAGCGTCTGGAAATGGGGTTTAGAATTTTTTTCACAAGAGTGTTATCTAACCGGTTTTATTGATTATTCGTGGTTTGGCGTTGTGAAGTTTCCACGAAATTTTGCAGAGGGGGGTTGACTCGGACGCCAAGTGCTTGTTACTAATTGCGCAAGCCATTCGCCCAACAATCGTTGCGAAAGCGCTCGGCTAACCCCGGCGTGTCGGTTTCTGCCGCCACGCCACGCCGAACCCGGCGGGTTTTCAAACACTTTTACTGAGTTGGAGGATACGTATGCCGACTTATGTCGATCCGTCCAAATGTGACGGCTGCAAGGGTGGCGAAAAGACGGCCTGCATGTACATTTGCCCCAACGACCTCATGATCCTCGATGCAGAGGAAATGAAGGCCTACAACCAGGAACCCGATGCCTGCTGGGAATGCTATTCCTGCGTGAAGATCTGCCCCCAGGGTGCCATTACGGCTCGCCCCTACGCTGACTTCGCTCCCATGGGCGGAACCTGTATCCCCATGCGCTCGGCCGACTCTATCATGTGGACGGTTCAGTTCCGTAACGGCAATGTGAAGCGTTTCAAGTTCCCCATTCGTACCACGCCGGAAGGTTCCATCAAGCCTTTTGAAGGCCATCCCGAAGGTGCCAACATCGAAGACGAACTGCTCTTCACCGAAACCGCCTTGGTTGCTCCCAAGGAAGTGCTCGGCAAGAAGTTTGAAATGTTGGAAGCCGATAAGGTTCTCACCTGCATGGAAATTGGCCGCTAGGCTTTTGCAACCGCTAGTGCGATAAGGAGATACCATTATGCCTATGATTCCCGTCAAGGAAGCGACCAAGGGCGTAGCCATTGCCGAACCCGAAGTGAAAGAACATGCGGTTGACCTGCTCATCGTGGGCGGCGGCATGGGTTCCTGCGGCACCGCTTTCGAAGCAGTGCGCTGGGGCGAAAAGCATGGCCTGAAAATTCTGCTTTGCGACAAGGCTTCCCTCGAGCGTTCCGGCGCCGTGGCCCAGGGCCTTTCCGCCATCAACACCTACCTGGGTGACAACAGCGCTGACGACTATGTGCGCATGGTCCGCACCGACCTTATGGGCCTGGTTCGCGAAGACCTTATCTTCGACTGCGGCCGTCACGTTGACGACTCCGTACATCTGTTCGAAGATTGGGGCCTGCCCTGCTGGATCAAGGGTGACGACGGCCACAACATGAACGGCGGCGCTGCCAAGGCCGCTGGCAAGAGCCTGCGCAAAGGCGACGCCCCCGTGCGTTCCGGCCGCTGGCAGATCATGATCAACGGTGAATCCTACAAGTGCATCGTGGCCGAAGCTGCCAAGAACGTGCTGGGTGAAGACCGCATCATGGAACGCATCTTCATCGTGAAGCTGCTGCTCGACAAAAATACCCCCAATCGCATCGCCGGCGCCGTGGGCTTCAACCTGCGCGCCAACGAAGTGCACATCTTCAAAGCCAACACCATCATGGTGGCCGCTGGCGGCGCGGTGAACGTGTACCGTCCCCGCTCCACTGGTGAAGGCATGGGCCGTGCATGGTACCCCGTGTGGAACTCCGGCTCCACCTACACCATGTGCGCTCAGGTTGGCGCTGAAATGACCATGATGGAAAACCGCTTCGTGCCCGCCCGCTTCAAGGACGGTTACGGCCCCGTGGGCGCGTGGTTCCTTCTGTTCAAGGCCAAAGCCACCAACAGCAAGGGCGAAGACTACTGCGTGACCAACCGTGCCATGCTGAAGCCTTACGAAGATCGCGGCTACGCCAAGGGCCATGTCATTCCGACATGCCTGCGTAACCACATGATGCTTCGTGAAATGCGCGAAGGCCGTGGCCCCATCTACATGGACACCAAGACTGCCCTGCAGACCACCTTTGCTACTCTTAATGAAGAACAGCAGAAGGAACTTGAGTCCGAAGCTTGGGAAGACTTCCTCGACATGTGCGTTGGTCAGGCCAACCTGTGGGCCTGCACCAATACCGCTCCTGAAGAACGCGGTTCCGAAATCATGCCCACCGAACCCTACCTGCTCGGCTCCCACTCCGGTTGCTGCGGCATCTGGGTGTCCGGTCCCGACGAAGCTTGGGTGCCCGAAGACTACAAGGTGCGCGCTGCCAACGGTAAGGTCTACAACCGCATGACCACCGTTGAAGGTCTGTTCACCTGCGCCGACGGCGTGGGCGCTTCCGGCCACAAGTTCTCTTCCGGTTCCCATGCTGAAGGCCGCATCGCCGGCAAGCAGATGGTGCGCTGGTGCCTTGATCACAAGGACTTCAAGCCCGAGTTCAAGGAAACCGCCGACGAACTGAAGAAGCTGATCTACCGTCCTTACTACAACTTCCTGGCGGGCAAAGACGCTTCCACCGACCCCGTCGTGAACCCGCACTACATCACGCCCAAGAACTTCATGATGCGTCTCGTGAAGTGCACCGACGAATACGGCGGTGGCGTGAGCACATACTACACCACCTCCAAGGCTCTGCTCGACACGGGCTTCAACCTGCTTGCCATGATGGAAGAAGACTCCCTCAAGCTGGCTTCCCGTGACCTGCATGAACTTCTGCGCTGCTGGGAAAACTATCATCGCCTGTGGACGGTGCGCCTGCACATGCAGCACATCTCCTTCCGCGAAGAATCCCGTTACCCCGGCTTCTACTACCGTGCGGACTTCATGGCCCTGGACGACACCAAGTGGAAGTGCTTCGTGAACTCCAAGTATGATCCCGCCACTGGCGAGACCAAGATCTTCAAGAAGCCCTATCACCAGATCATCCCCGACTAGTCGGCGGCATTGTAGCACTAAAGGGGCGGCCTTATGGCCGCCCCCTTGGCTGGAGCATATGCGCAGCCATATCTTGTGCGAAAAAACGTAGAGAGTGTGAAGACAAGGGCGTTGCCGTGGATGCGGCGGCGGTCCGGCTCCGGCACGTTCAGTCCGGATGCCAAGCCTGCAACTTTGTGTTATGCTTGGCCTTCACGCTCCCCGCTGGACGGAAAATGCCAGCGGGAGTTTTGCCGGTTATGGGGAGACAGCGTCTTGAGGGCAATCGGGCACGGCTCTGGGTCGCCGCATTCATGCAATGCGGCTGACTGACGGCAGCCGGTTTGAGCCGGAGCCCGTAAGGACCGGCCGGATGCGGCCACTCCTTTTTCTGCGGCGGAAGGCCGTTGGCACTTCTTCAAGCCGCTATGCAACAACGCAGGAGGATATCCAGGATGTCCAATGCCATTCTCGTCGTGGGCGGCGGCTTTGCAGGCCTTACAGCCGCCATTGAAGCGGCGGAACTGGGGCACGACGTCTATATCGTCGAAAAGTCGCCCTGGCTCGGGGGCCGCGTGGCTCAGCTCAACAAATATTTTCCCAAACTTTGTCCTCCCTCCTGCGGCTTGGAAATCCAGTTCCAGCGCATCAGGAAAAATCCGCGTGTAAAGTTCTTTACCCAGGCGGAAGTCGTCGGCTTCAGCGGGGTCAAGGGCGATTATTCCGTGAAGGTGCGCATTGAACCGCGCCACACGGCGCCCCACAACGTGGATTTCAGCCTGCTGGCATCCAGTCTGGACGGTGAAACCCCCAGCGAATTTGACCTTGGCCTTTCCCGGCGCAAGGCTCTTTTCAAGGCTATGCCCTTTGCCTTCCCCAGCCGTTACACGCTGGACAAGCAGGCTCTTTCCAAGGCCGACAAGGCCCGCATTGCCGGAAACCAGTTCCTGAACGTGAATGAAGAGCCGCGCGAGATTGACCTCAGCGTGGGCGCTGTCGTTGTAGCCACTGGCTGGAAGCCCTATGACGTGACCCGCCTCACCAACCTTGGCGCGGGCAACGTGAAGAACTGCATTTCCAACATGCAGCTTGAGCGCCTCGCCGCGCCCAGCGGCCCCACCAACGGACGCATCGTGCGCCCCACCGATGGACGCCGCCCCCACCATGTGGCCTTTGTGCAGTGCGCCGGTTCACGCGATCAGAATCACCTGAACTACTGTTCCTACATTTGCTGTATGGCCACGCTCAAGCAGTGTCAGTACCTGGCCGAGCAAAGCCCCGAAACGCAGATTACGGTGTATTACATCGATATGCGTGCTCCTGGCCGCTACGTTAAAGTGCTTGAAAAGGTCAGGGCCATGCCCAACGTACGCTTCGTGAAGGGCAAGGTGGCTGACGTCGTGCAGGCCGAAGGCGACAAGGTTCGCCTCACTGCCGAAGACGCCGTGAGTGCTGAAAAGCTCACCCTTGATTATGACCTTGTTGTACTGGCCACGGGCATGCAGCCTTCGCTGGCCGGAGAAGACGCGCCTCTGCCTCTGCCTCTTGATGAAGAAGGCTTTGTGGCGGGCGGCGAAGAGGCCGGTATTTTTGCTGCTGGTTGCGCGCGCATGCCCCTGGATGTGATGCGTTCGGCCCAGTCCGGTACAGCCGCCGCCCTGAAGGCGGTACAAACGGTGAAAGGGAGGTAGGCGGCATGG
Source organism: Desulfovibrio intestinalis (assembly GCF_014202345.1). NCBI lineage: Bacteria > Pseudomonadati > Thermodesulfobacteriota > Desulfovibrionia > Desulfovibrionales > Desulfovibrionaceae > Desulfovibrio > Desulfovibrio intestinalis. The sequence goes on along the minus strand of NZ_JACHGO010000004.1, from coordinate 132,849 downwards.
CCGGAAAGATTGGCGTCTATTTTGACCAGCAGAACATTGGCGGCGGCCTTGATATACAGGCGCTTGCCGAACAAACCGCGCAAAAGTGGGGCGATCTCACTGCCGTGGTCAAGGTTGTTCCCGTGCTGGCATTGGCCTTGGATGAAATAAAGGCCGACATTGAGGCCCAGAGCCTGGACGGCGTGCTGCTGTGCGGCGCTTCACCGCGCGTGGATGGCGAACTTTATCGCCTGCCTGTTCTGGTAGAGCATGTGAACCTGCGCGAGCAGTGTGTGCAGGCCTACAAGAATCCTGACAGAAGCCCTACGGATACTGCCAAGGGCGCGCCTGAACTGCTGACGCTCATGGCCCGCGACTATGTGAACATGGGCGTTGTGAAGCTGCAAAAGTGTGAAGCCCCCGAAGCCGCTTCAGTGCCGGGCGTGCAGCGCATTCTGATTATCGGCGGCGGATGGACCGGCCTTACGGCGGCCCTTGAAGCTGCAGCCACTGGCTACGAAGTTGTGCTGGTGGAAAAGAGCGACAGGCTGGGCGGCGCAGCCAATAACATTCCCATGGCGTCGCCTCTGGCTTCTCCTTGGGTAGACAAGCAGCCCACCAACATCGTTGCCAAGGTCAGCGAGGCCATGGGCAGCCCCAAGATCAAAATTCACATGAACGCCCAGATGCAGAAGCTGGAAGGCCAGCCGGGCGAATTCAAAGCGGCCATCGCCACAGCCACCGGCACGGTGGAAGTGGAAGTGGGCGCTGTTGTGCTGGCTACGGGCTGGGTGCCTCTGGATCACAAGTACCTTGCGCCCATGGGCCTCGACAAAACCCCGATGGTGGTGGATGCCGCCGCTTTTGGCAGAATGCTGGTCGCCGACCAGGTGAAGGCCACACGCATTGCTTTTGTGCTGGACACCACCATGGCTGAAGAGGCCGTGGCCAAGGCTGCGGAAGGCTGCCCCCTCGATGGTGAGGTCTCTGCCGAAACTGCTCCTGCTGAAGCTGCTCCGGCCGCTGCGGAAGGTGAAGAAGATTTTGTGAAAGCAGACCTCGAAAGCATCCGCCATCTGGCTTACTCCAACGCTGTCAACAGCGTGGGCATGCTGCGCCTTGCCAATACGGTCTGTGAAAAGACCAACGATGCCTGCCAGACCTTCATCCTTTATAAGGACATGACAGTTCCCGGTATTCTGGAACGCTTCTACAAGAAGATGCAGGACCGCCTGGGCGTCATGATGACCAAGGCCGACGTGACGGACATCCGTGAAGCCGGCGGCCACATGGTTGTGGAATGCAAAAATACCCTGCTGGGTATGGACTTTGACCTTGATGTGGACATGGTTGTTCTGCCTACGGGCCTTGTGCCCACCACGGCCAAGGACGTGACCATCCATTTCGATTACCGTCAGGGCCCCGACTTCCCCGATCTGGAATTGTTTGACGGCTTTGCCGACTCAAACTACATCTGCTTCCCCTACGAAACGCGCCGCACAGGCGTGTACGCTGCGGGTTGCGTACGTCAGCCCCTGACCATGGACGCTTGCGAAGAAGACGCCAAGGGCGCGGTTCTCAAGGCCGTGCAGTGCATTGAAGCGTCAAGCCACGGCGTTGCCGTGCATCCCCGTTCGGGCGACCTGTCGTACCCCCTGTTCAACATGGTGCGCTGCACGCAGTGCAAGCGTTGCACTGAAGAATGCCCCTTCGGCGCGCTGGACGATGACGAAAAGGGTACGCCCAGGCTCAACCCCACGCGTTGCCGCCGTTGCGGCACCTGTTTTGGTGCCTGCCCCGAGCGCGTTATCTCCTTCGCGAACTACAACATCGACCAGATTGGCTCTATGATTCGTGAAGTGCAGGTGCCCAAGGACTTCAAGAAAGAAGGCCCGCGCGTGCTCATCCTGGCTTGCGAAAACGACGCCTATCCTGCCCTGGATATGGCCGGTGAACGTCACAAGCCCTGGAGCCCCTACTGCCGCATTATCCCGGTTCGTTGCCTCGGCTCGGTGAACGCCATTTGGGTGTCCGACGCCATGAGCAAAGGCTATGACGGCGTGATGCTGTTGGGCTGCAAGTATGGCGACGACTACCAGTGCCACTTTGTGAAAGGCTCCGAAATCTGCGCCAAGCGCAAGGACAACATAGCCGAGACTCTCAACCGCCTGGGCGTGCAGCCTGAACGGGTGGAACTGCTTGAAGTGGCCATTGACGAATACGACAAGGTCCCCAACCTCATCGACGGCTTTGTGGACCGCATCATGGCAATGGGCCCCAACCCGTTCAAGGGCATGTAGGAGGAAGGCAGCAATGGCACAAATTACAATCAAACCTGACCTGGAGTTTGCCAGGGCGCTGGAAGAAGCAGGGGGCGAGTCCCTCAAGAAGTGCTACCAGTGCGCCACATGTTCCGTGGCCTGCCCCCTGGCTCCTGCCAATGCGCCCTATCCGCGCAAAGAAATGGTGTGGGCCTCCTGGGGCCTCAAGGACAAGCTGCGCAGCGATATCGACCTGTGGCTCTGCCACAACTGCGGTAACTGCTCTGACTTGTGTCCCCGTGGCGCCAAGCCCGCCGATCTTATGGGCGCGGCCCGCAATGTCATCTATAAAGATCTGACTGAGCCTTCGATTGTTGGCAAGTGGATGAGCAAGCCTTCTGGCCTGCCCATTCTCTTCGCCATCCCCGCTGTGCTTTGGCTTATCGTGTGGTGGATCCGCGCCGGCTTTAACGGCGGCCAGTGGTTCCCCCGCGCTGCCGATGGCCGCATTGTTTTCGGCCAGATATTCTATGGCGATTACACCATCGACCCCATCTTCATGCTGACCTTCTTTACCGCGCTGTTCATTCTGGCGCGGGGGGCTATGAAGCTGTGGTCGCACTTCAAGCCTGAAGGCAAGATGACCGTTATCGGCAAGACAAAATGCTGGATATGGCATCTGTGGGACGTGCTGTGGGATGAAATCATCACGCACCGCAAGTTCAACGATTGTGAAGACGGCCCTGTTACCGGCAAGGAAACGCCCAATCGCAAGAACGGACACCTTCTGCTGGTATGGAGCTTCGCCATTCTGGCCTTTGTAACGGCTGTGGTGGCTTTGGGGCACTGGGGCGGCAAGGTTATTCCGCTCATCAAGATCGAAACCCCCATGCCGCTGACCTTCCCGGTGAAGATTCTGGCCAACATTGGCGCATTCATGCTGCTGCTGGGTCTGGGCCTGCTGACGGTTCGCCGTCTGCGCCTGAATCCCAAGTTCCAGGGCTCCAGCTGGTACGACTGGTATCTGCTTGGCATCATCTGGGTAGTGGCGCTTACGGGCGTTATGGCTCAGGGCTTCCGCCTGGCGGACGCCATTGTGCCCGCCTTCCTGGTGTACTACCTGCACCTGGTGTTTGTGTGGATGCTTTTCGCCTATCTGCCCTGGTCCAAGCTCGGGCATATTGTATACCGCACGGTGGCGCTGCTGTACGCACGCATGTACGGTAGAAGTTAGTCGACGGCTCCCGGCTGGCTATCATGCTGGCCGGGAACGACGGCAAAGTTTGGACTGTTGGAACTGAGTTTTCATGAATAAAAAAACGATCTCCGAGGAGGAGGCCGCCATGTCCGATACAGCTCGCAAAGTTTTTCCTGTTGAGTCCGTGCTTGCCCTGGTGGTGGGCAAGGATGGCGTGGACGTAAAGGAAATCGCCGGTTTTGTGGCCGGACGCACCGTTGTCTGTGACACTTGCGCCAAGGCCGTGGGCCCCTTCGCCGCTACCTGGCTGGCCCGTTGTTTCCCCAAGTTTATGGATCTGGAATGGAAAGAAGGCCAGTCTTGGGACGCTTTTGTAAACAACGGCAGAAGCCTGCTTGGCGACAATGTTTCCCTTCCCAGCATGGACGGTCACACCAAGGCTATGGTGGATCAGGTGCTGGACTTTTTGGGCGAAGTTTATGACAGCATGGTCGCCCAGACCTCCGCTGCCACTGCTTTTGAAGAGCGCGTGCGCGCCCTTGAGCCCGCTGAAGCCCGTGCCGAAGCTCTGTCCAAAAAGGTTGATGAGCTGGAAGCCAAGATCAAGACCCTGAATGCCGACATCGGCGGCCTGCGCCGTCAGACGGCTGAATACCAGGGCAAGGTTGCCGTTAACCACGACGACCTGCTCCTGAATATCAAGGACGCCATCAAAGACGGCCTTAAAGGTATGGTTATGGCTGGTGGCGCTGGCGCGGCTCTGGCTGCTTCTGGCGACGAAGCTGTGGCTGAAGCCCTTGATGAAAATGCCGTGCCCGATGATTTCGGCTTTGGCGCGTCTGGCTCGAATTCGGACGGTTTTGGTTTCTAGAGCGCGTTTACTTTGAGACGTTTGCGGGGAGGAGTTCTTTTTAAAAAGGATCTCCTCTCCCGTGCCCTGTTTTGATATTTTATTTTTATTTCGACTTTGTAAGAATATTCTGTTCTGAAACGGTAACGATCTCAAAGTTGAACTTGTTCAAAGAGGCCCGCACTTCGTTAGAAGTGCGGGCCTCTTGCTGTTGCGTCATGCAGCAGCACCGAAAATGGCGAACAGGTCGCGGCTTTGCCGCGCCGTAAGTGAGGCGTTTTCGTGCCTTTCCGCCCGGCGGCATGGCCGCCGATGGCGGCGTACCCAGCGGTTTGGAAAAACGCGGGTGTCATCAAGTAAATCGCCCGCACTTCGTTAGAAGTGCGGGCCTCTTGCTGTTGCGTCCGGTAACAGCGCCGAAAATGGCGAACAGGTCGCGGCTTTGCAGAGATATATGTCGCCTGATTTTTATTCAGGCCAACTTTTTTTGAAAGAAAACGCGGTTAAATCCTTCGTCTGTGCGGCGATCAACTTCAACGTAGCCAAGGCGAGGATAGATGGAAAGATTGGCGGTCATCATTTCATTGGTATAAAGATGCACCGCCTCAAGACCTAGGCGTCTGGCTTCACCCTCACAGAACGTAATCAATTTTTTGCCGATGCCGCGCCCGGAAGCAGCAGGCAGCACCGCGATACTGTCGAGGTTCATATGGTTGCCCTGTGGGAAAAAAGCTATGTAGCCCAGCAGGTCGCCGTCATCATTCAAAGCCACATATATCTGGCCCGCTGCAATTTGAGCTGAAAAGTCTGCTGTCATTGGAGCAGGTTGGCGGCCTATCAGGGGAATATAGCCCGAAAAGGCTTGGTCAGCGCATTCCCGAATGGCAGCCTCGTCGCCAGGCACGGCTTTTCTTATCATGACAGCACCCTCAATTTGTTTGCCTCACCGTACCCAATGGAGCTTGCTGTACCCGCATAGTGTGCATCACAAGCGAACGCCACCGCCAAGCGTGAAGCGCACTGCAGGGACTTACCAGCGCTCGGGCATGGAGTGGGGCGGCAGGCTGTTTTCCGGCTGCTGGGACAGCTTGTCGCGCAAAGCGCGAATAACCGTACGGGCGCTTGCCAGCTCCTGCTCCACATTGTCCAGTTGCATCTGCTGGGCTGTGAGGGCTGCGTCAAGTTTTTCAATGCGCTCTTCCTGAAAGAAGGTCAGTTCTTCCAGGCGAGTAAGCCGATCATCAAGATTTTGCGACATATATTCTCCTACCCAGCATTCTCTTGTCCGTCACTTTTCAGTTCATTAGGCGCGGCGTCCAGGGGCCGGAAGTTTGCGGCTATCCTGCCTGTTTTCATTGGAGCGCCCACCCTGCTTGCCGGGTTTTTGGCCCGGCCTTTCGGCGGGTCTGCGGCTTTGATCCGCATCCCTGCCGCGACGGGCATCGCGGCTGTCCCGATTACCGGGCGTGCGTTGCCGGGGCTTGCCCGCATCCCTGTCCGTATCTCTGGCCGCCCCCCTGGCCGCATTCCGGCCCGCATCCCGCCCTTCACCCCGGCCCGCATCCTTGCGGGTATGATCCTGGCCGTCTCTGCGGCGCGGGCGGTTGCCGTCTTCATCGCCCGCACTTCTGCCGGGCATGAGCAGGCCGTGTTGCCGCAGCCGCTGGGCATCGGTACGGGCCACATAAATGTCTTCCCCGGCCTCGTTCTTGCCACAGTAAAACATGGCAGTGGCGATGGTGCCGGGCGTGGGGATAAAACACTGCGTCTGGCGCGGATTCCAATTGCGCTGGCGCAGCCAGCTGGAAAGGGTGCGCATGTCGTCGTCCGTACAGCCGGGAAAGCCGCTCATGAGGTACGGCACCACATACTGCTCGCGCCCCGCAGCCTTGCTTTGACGCACAAAGCTTGCCAGAAAAGCTTCAAAAACCTCCAGAGGCGGCTTGCGCATAAGCGACAGCACGCCTGTGGCGCAGTGTTCCGGTGCAACCTTGAGCTGCCCGCCTGTGAATTCGCCCGTGTAGGCAGCCAGAGCGGCGGCGTCACGCAGTGCAAGGTCAGCGCGCACGCCGCTGGCAACGCGCGCCTGTTTAACTTCAGGCAGGGCCGCCACCTTGCGCAGCAGGCTCACATGCTTGTTCTGTGGCGTCGTGAAAAACTTGCAGACAGTGGGATAACAGCAGCTGGCCCTGCGGCAGCGGCTTTTGGCTGGCGCGTCTGCCGGGGCGTGCGCAGCGTTGTTTTCACCGCGCTCCCTGGGCAACGCATCAGCGGCTTCTTCGAAAGAGCCGCGTTCTGCCGTTGCCTTGTCCAGAGCGCAGTACCCCTGCCACATGTTGGCCGTGGGGCCGCCCACGTCTGAAATGGCCACTGGCCCCTTGCCGCGGTCCATATTTTCCTGTCCAAGCCTGCGGGCTTCTTCCAGCACGGAAGATTCAGACCGGGAACTGATGCGGCGGCCCTGATGCAGGGCCAGGGAGCAGAAGGAGCAGCCGCCCCCGCATCCCCGATGGCTGGTAATGCTGGTGCGCATCATTTCAGCCGCAGGTATGGCTTCGCGGTAGCTTGGGTGGGGCCGCCGGGTAAAGGGAATTTCGTACAGGGCGTCCATTTCCTGCGTTGTCAGGGGCGGAGCCGGACGGGCCAGTACCAGCGCACGGTCGCCCACGGGCTGAAAGGCCCAGGCATCCAGCCTGTGAACCTGGCGCTCCAGTTCCTGCGTCATGGTCAGCAGTTGTACTGGATCAGCCAAAATTTCGTCGTGGCTGGGCAGCGGCATACAGGGAGCTTGGGCCATGCTTTCTGGCAGATTGGCGGGACGCGGCCCTTCGGGCGTCTGCTCCAGCTTGTCGAGCCATGCAGTGCCGGGGATGCCGCGCAGATCTTCGCCAGCATCAAGCCTTTGTGCGCATTCCAGCGTGGCGCGTTCGCCCATGCCCCAGATGAGCAGATCGGCCTTGGCGTCCATAAGAATGGGCTTGCGCAGCGAATCTGTCCAAAAATCGTAGTGGCTCACACGGCGCAGGCTGCCTTCAATGCCGCCGAGCACCAGGGGCAAACCGGGAAAAGCCCGGCGGGCCAGGTTGGCGTACACCAAGCAGGCCCTGTTGGGCCGTGCGCCAGCTTTGCCGCCCGGAGTATAGGCATCGTCATGACGCTTTTTGCGAAATGCCGTATAGTGGGCCAGCAGGGAGTCCAGCGCCCCGGCGCTGACGCCAGCGAACAGGCGGGGTTTGCCCATAACAAGCAGGTCTTCGGGATTTTCCCAACGTGGCTGCGCCACTATGCCCGCGCGGTAGCCGTGGTGGATAAGCCACCGGGCCAGCAGAACGCTGCCGAACGAGGGGTGGTCCACATAGGCATCGCCAGTGACAAAGAGCACGTCCAGACTGTCCCAGCCGAGCGCATGCATTTCTTCAGCGCTCATAGGCACGAAGAGAGGCTGCCCGTTCCCGAGTTTCGGGCCGGAAACAGAAGCGGCCCCGGCATTCGCAGTGGAACGCCGGGGCTCGGAAAAGGCCGATGCAGAGCGCTTAGTTGCCATTGGGGGGCATGACCAGCGGCAGTTCAGCACTGCCGGGGTTTGGCATCATCGGGTTGCCGGGAACGGTGGGCATGGGGCCGTCATTCATTGTATTGGGGCGCATGCCGGAGGAGTGCTCCTTCATGAAGCCGTTCCACTCGTCAACAGAGATGAAACCGTCGCCGTCCTTGTCGATGGCCACAAAGGCTTCTTCACGCATATTGGGAAAGAGCGCCTTGAATTCTTCGCGGCTGACCTTTCCGTCTTTATCAGCATCCATCTGGCTGAATTTGTCGCCCATGCCGCCGGAACCGCTGCCCATGCCGGGCATGGCGTGGCTGGGGGAGGCCATAAGCACGAGAGCCGCCAGCAGAGGAAGCAGAGATATTTTCAGCAGGGCTGAAATGTCGGGCAAATGCAGGGTGCGCGTCATGCGGTACTCCTTGAATGTTCTGAAGCCGCGCGGCCCCATGCCGGGCGGTGCTGTTTTGGGGGTGTGCTGTCATGCAGACAGCCATCTACTTTTGAAATAAGTTCGTAAAAGGCTTTGACAAGTGTTCCGATAAACCTCTTGTGCCGATGTTTTGCCAGCTTTTTATTTTCGGGATGTATCCCGTGTGGGCGGCAAAAATTCGATGCGCCGTGCGGTCAGCCAACAGCTGAAGCCAGAAACAAAAATCTGATGCCAGAAGCACAAAACTGAAACAGCATACCTTTGAAAAACAGGGCGTTTCAGAGGTGCCCCCACAGAAAACGCAGTTTCGGCATTCCGTGTACTGCACCAACGACGTGTCGTGTCAGGCGGCCAGCCTGCTGGGCGCCGGTATCCCGGCCTTTGTGGTGTAACTCTGCCTAGTCGTGGCGAAAATCCGGCCCTTCTTTTTCCATACGCTCGATGCAGCGAATCAGATTGTCCGGCTCGCCCTTTTGGTGGTCATCTGGGTAAAGCAGGGCACCCATATAAAAGATCGAATTGAGGCGCAAGGACATGCGGGCGCTGGCAGAAAAATTTTCAAGCGCCATCGCCAGATTAAAACGCTGCTCCCCGGGCAGAAATTCGAGCATGGGTTTGGCATCATCAGCCATAGAGGCCAGCAGTTCGGCCTTCTGGCGCATGCAGGCATTGTGTCCGGGCGTGTCGCCAGTTTCAAGGCATTGCAGAGCTTTCGCTTCAGCCTGCATTACCTGGCTGTGCCGTTGGCGCAGCCAGTCGGTAAGCTGGGTCAGGGCCGGATTGGGGGCTTGTTCTTGGCTCATGCTTCCTCCGCTTGCTTTGTGACGCCGTTGGCAGGTGCGTTACAGGCTCACAATTCAATTCAATACGAAAATGTAACGGAGCCAGCATACCCCTTTGTGCCGTCCCTGTATACGGAAGCTGTAACTCCCGGCCGGGGCGGAGGCATGCTGGCTCCGTATAGCGTTGCCGGATTTCGCGAAAGGTAAAACGAAACCCGGCAACGGTGTTTGCTGTTACGCGCCCAGATAGGCGGCCTTGATTTCAGGTGTGTCGGCCAGTTCCGCTGCAGTGCCCTGAGCCACAATGGCCCCTGTGTCCAGCACATATCCGCGGTCTGCAACCTGAAGGGCCAGGCGGGCGTTCTGCTCCACCACGATAACAGTAAGGCCTTCGCTGTTGAGCTTTTTAAACGTGCGAAACATGTCGTACATAAGCAGGGGTGAAAGGCCCATAGAGGGTTCGTCCAGCAGGATGACCGAACAGTCTGTCATTAGCGCCCGGCCCACTGCCAGCATTTGCTGTTCGCCGCCAGAAAGGGTGTCGCTGCGCTGGTGCATGCGTTCCTTGAGACGGGGAAAGAGATCGAAAACCCTGTCCATGTCCTTTTCAATGCCGCTGCCCTTGCGGGTCCAGGTGGCGAGCTTGAGATTTTCGTGCACGGTGAGGTTGCCGAAAATATGCCTGCCCTCGGGCACAAGATCCATTTTCAGATGAGCCACAATGTTGTGCGCTTCTGTTTTTAGGATGGATTTGCCTTTAAAGCGGATGTCGCCGCTGAACACCGTGGGCGATTCTGGCGGCGTGAGCCGCATGATGGCCTTGAGCGTGGTAGATTTTCCCGCGCCGTTGGCCCCGATAAGCGTGACAATTTCGCCTTCGTTCACATGAAAGGATATGCCGTGCAGGGCTTCGATCTTGCCGTATCCCGCGTAGAGATTTTCAACTTCCAGCAACATGTGGCCCCCTTACACGTTTTCGTCGCCCAGATATGCCTTGATGACATCGGGATTGCTTTGAATTTCCTGCGGCGTGCCGCTGGCGATGATCTGCCCGAACTCCAGCACCGTGATGTGCTGGCAAAGGGACATGACCACCTTCATCTGATGCTCGATCATCCAGATGGCGATTTTGAACTGGTCGTAAATCCAGCCAATGTGCTTGATAAGGCCGTCCACGTCCGAAGAGTTGAGCCCGGCGGCTGGTTCGTCCAGCAAAAGCAGCTTGGGGTCTGTGGAAAGCGCGCGGGCCAGTTCCACCCGGCGTTGCAGGCCGTAAGGCAGGTTTTTGGGCAGTTCGTTCGCTACATCACTGAGTTCCATTACCTCAAGAATGTGGGAAGCCTTGTTTTTTACCCGTTTTTCTTCACGCCCGTAGCGGCCAGTGTTGAACCACGCGTCCAGCAGGCCATAGCCCAGGCGGCTGTATTGCGACACGCAGATGTTGTCCAGAACAGTCATGTCGCTCCACAGGCGGATGTTCTGAAAGGTGCGCGCCATGCCCAGATTGGTCACTTCATGCGGTTCAAGCTTGGAGTGATAGGCGTAATTATCAAAAACGATGTCCCCTTCGCTTGCGTGGTAGAATCCTGAAGCCAGGTTGAATACCGTTGTTTTGCCAGCACCGTTGGGCCCGATAAGGCCCGTCAGGCTGTTTTCCTCAATACGTATGTTGAAGCATGACAGCGCGATAAGACCGCCGAAGCGTTGCGTCACGTCCTTCATTTCAAGCAGTGCCAAGGTTTGCCCCCAGTATGTTGTCGGTCATCAAGGATTTTGTCCGTACAACCAAGATTTGCCGCCGCCGGTTATTCCACGCGCGCGGTGGTGAGCAGTCTTTTCAGCCGGGGAAAGACCTGGGTAAGTTCGCGGTTGCCCAAAAGGCCTTCGGGACGGAACTGCATGAGCAGGATGAGAATAAGGGGAATGAGCACCCACTTCCATTCCTGGCTGATCATGAAGCTGTCGGGCACAAAGGGCAGATTGTGCATGAGGTCGCTCAGGGCGGGCAGGGCGAAGCGCAGCACCTCGATGAGCAGGGTAAAGAGAATGGCCGCCATCACTGAGCCCGAAAGGGAGCCCATGCCGCCGAGGTAAACCATTACCATAGCCTCGGTGGACTTCATGATGCCGAAACTGTTGGCGTAAATGGAACTGAACATGTGGGCGTATACCGCGCCCGCCATACCCGCAATGCCCGCCGACACCATAAAGGCCACAAGTTTGACCCTCTTGGTGTTGACGCTCATGATTTCAGCGGCAACCTCGTTTTGGCAAACAGCGGGAATGCCTTTGCCCAGAGTGCTGTTAACCAGCCGATAGAGCATCATCACAGACACCATTACAAGCAGCACAACCCAGATCATCATCCAGGGGATGTCTGCCACGCGCTCCATTGCGCGCACTGTGGCACGCATGCCCGAAAGGCCGCGCGGGCCGCCCACCAGATCAATATTGATGATAAGGGCAATGATGATGTAGTTGGCCGCGATGGTGATGATGGCCAGGTAGTCGTCGCGGGTTTTGAATGAGGGCAGGGCCACCAGCAGTCCGAAGATGGAGGCGGCGGCTCCTGCAATAAGAATGATTAAGGGAAAGAGCAGGGGGGCCATTTCTGGCGGCAGCAAGGGTGCGCCAAGCAGCTTGTTTTGGGTAAACAAAATGACGGAAATGAGGCCGCCCACATAGGCGCCCACGCACATAAAGCCCGCGTGCCCACATGAGAATTCGCCCATGTAGCCGTTAACCAGGTTGAGGCTGGCGGCAAAGACGATGTTTATTCCCATAAATTTGAGCACTGAAAGCCAGTAACCGTCCAGCCACGAGAATTGTTCGGCGCAGATAAACAGCACGCCGACGATCAGGAACAGCAGACAATCGAGCTTTTTCTGGCTGACGACGCGTTTTATGGCATAACCGAAGCAGAGCAGGGCGAGGATCGCAAGTAGTGTTTGCACAATAGTGAGCATCTCAGACTCCGGCTAGATTTTGGTCGTTTGGGGGGTTCCGAAAATGCCTGTGGGCCGCATCCACAGAATGAGCAGCAAGATTGTGAAGGAGAACAGGTCCATATAGGTAGATGGCAAAAAGGCCACCACCATAATCTCCACAAAAGCCAGCAAAAAGCCGCCCACAAATGCTCCACGTATGTCGCCAATACCTCCCACAACGGCGGCGATGAAGGCTTTCCAGCCGATCATTGCGCCCATGTAAGGTTCAAGCGTGGGATAGCACATGGCGAAGAGCATGCCCCCCAGCCCGGCGATGCCCGAGCCGAGAATAAATGTGACCACAATAACGCTGTCCAAAGGAATGCCCATAAGGGGCAGGGCAAAACGGTCCCATGACACGGCGCGCATGGCCATGCCCACCTTGGTGCGTGTGACTATGGTTTGCAAAGCGATGAAGACAAGAATGGCCGCCACAATGACCCAGAGCTTCAGGTTGGTGATAACCAGAGGGCCGATGGAATAGACCGTCTTATCAATAAGTTCCGGCAGTTTGCGTTTGGTGGCACCTAAAATCGCAAGGTTGCCGTTTTCAAGGATGAGGCCGCACATAAGTGCCGTTATGACCACATAAAGGCGGTGCGCGCCCTTGCGGCGCAGAGGCCTGTAGGCCACGCGCTCAATGGTTACACCCACAAAAGCCGTGAGTATCATTGTAAGAGGAATGGTCAGCCAGAGCACTGTTTGTTGCGGCAGGCCAAGGCCGTCGCCGGAAATGAGCCAGGTTGAAACAAAAAAAGCAATGTACGCGCCCACCATGAAAATATCGCCGTGGGCAAAGTTAATGAGCCGCAGCACCCCGTACACCAGGGTGTAGCCCAAGGCTATAAGCGCGTAAAAACTTCCCCATTGCAGTGCGTTGAGCATCTGCTGCAAAAAAAAGTCCATAGGGCACCCGATTCGGTATCAGCAGTTGGGGTTCGTTGCGGCGTCAGGTCACGCAGAGGGGATGGGCCTTTGCCCATATGCGCGGCCAGTGCCGGAAGAACCCTCAGGCAGTGTGCGCCGTGTGTGCCCGCCCCCCGCGGGCACACACGGCCTGCCATCCCAGGCTTGTCAGCAGGTCTGGCTATTTGGGGCAGACTGATTCAACAAAGGCGAAGCTGCCACTGTCAGTAACGCGCACGATAACGGCGCATTTGATGGGGTCGTGGTTGGCGTCGAACTTCATGCTGCCGGTAATGCCGTCGAAGTTTTCAAGGTTGGCCATGTTGTCGCGAATGATCGTACGCTGCTTCTTGAGGTCGGGGTCGATCTTGCCGCCGTTCTGAATGGCCTTCAGCACGATGTTGATGGAGTCCCAGGTAAGGGCGGCAACGTCGTCAGGCACATAGCCGTACTTGGCCTTGTACTTGTCGATGAATTCCTTGGTTTTGCCCGTAGCGCCTTCGGCTGTGTAGTGGGTGGAGAAGTACTGGTCCACGCAGTCTTTGCCGCAAAGGTTGAACAGTTCCGCCGAACCCCAGGCATCAGAACCCATGAAGGGGCCTTTGTAGCCAAGGTCACGCGCCTGCGGCACGATAAGAGCTGCAAAGCTGTAGTTTTCAGGCACAAAGATGAAGTCGGGCTTGGCCGCGATGATCTTGGTCAGCTGGGCAGAGAAGTCCTGATCCTTGGGGCCGTGTGATTCCATAGCAACCACGGAACCCTTGCCGTGTGTTTTTTCGAAAGCGTCCTTAAAGTTGTCGGCCAGTCCTTTGGAATAGTCGTTGGACACTTCAAAGAGCACCGCGGCTTTTTTGGCTTTAAACTGCTTGCTGGCGAAATCCACGGCTACAGGAGCCTGGAAGGGGTCAAGAAACGCGCCGCGGAACACCCAGGGGCGACCGTTGGTGGCATCAGGGTTGGTGGACCAAGGGGTGATGAGGGGTACTTCTTCGTCATTGGCCACGCCACCTGCTGGCACGGCCTGGCGCGAAGACTGGGGGCCGACGATGGCGTGAACCTTGTCGCGTTCGATCAGCTTGAGGGTGACGTTAACCGCAGATTCAGGCTTTGATTCATTGTCCTCATAGATGAATTCAAGCGGATAATATTTGTCGCCGACCTTCAGGCCACCCTTGGCGTTGATTTCTTCCTTCAGCATTTCAGCTGCAAACTTGGAACCTTCGCCTACCTTGGGAATTTCGCCCGTAAGGGGAATAGGGAAGCCAATTTTGATGGGCTGTTCCGCCGCAAGGGCCGCCTGCCCCATAAAGAGTGTCAGAGCACAAGCAGTCGCCAACTTGAACAATTTCATGAAAGCCTCCCAGTGGTTTACGTGCAGGATTGAAATATTCGATCCATGAATGCACATAAGCAAGAAGGGTTCCATTTTAGTAATGTGCTTAAAATAAAGGAGTAATTAAAAACAAGCATGAAAAAAAGCTACTAAACAGTAGTTTTATTCTTGAAGTTGTTACGGAACAGTAGAAAATAGCGATAATATGTGTTGTCGCCAGAAAAGAATCAGGGGTGTGCTTTCTAGCGCAGGTGAAGAAATGTTGTGAAAAAACGGACTAATGCAAGTAGAGAACTAATTTTATTGAATAAAATTTTGCGAAAACGAAATGTTATCTGGCGAGGGCAAATGGCGGATTTTGGGGCTGAATGGTTATACAACCAGCTAAAATCATTAAGTGTTTACATTTATAAGAGCTTTGAAGGCCGGTTTAAATATATATACATTAATGTAGAAAAATATTAGGTTAGGAAAATTGTCCTCCTGTAATTTAAATAAAAAATTTTATAAATTAGTATGTTACTGTCCGGTTATTGTTTATACATTATTGTAGAAAATTTGGCGCAAGCCATCATTCCCACTCTGCCAGCTAAGCCCTACAGCAGAAAACAGGCAAATAGTGTGGGGGGATGTTGCGCCGGCATGATATCTATTTCTCCTTACGCTACAGCGAGTTGAAGATCGCAAAATTATTTGCGGGTTTGCCGCGCTGTGGTTGCGCCCTGATTCAGGCTGCCGTGTACCGCTTCATCGGGGCATTAACGGGCAATTTGCAAGTGTTATGCCGAAAAAAAGAAGAGCAGGGTATCCTGCTCTTCCAGTGGTGTTGTCATTGGGCTGTGCCCGACACAAAGAATGAGGTGGCGGCGCTATTGCCTTTTTTTGGCTTTCCAGCTGCGGAAAAGAAAGAAAATGGCTGCCGCAGCCAGGGGAATGCCCAGGTACGTCAGCATATTCCAGCTTTCCTGCACTTCAAAATCTGACAGGTCGGCGAAAATGCGTTCCAATAAATAGAGAACAAAAAGCAGGAACAGGCCAGTAAAAAGCGGGTGGTACCAGAAAAATTTGAAACCGCGTTTTTTGAGCATGTGGTACACCCAGATAAAGAGTAGGGCGATGCCGAAGCCCACCAGTGCCCACGTTACATGTGTACTCATGCTCCCTCCTGTTTTATGCCTTGGTATGCTGCCCTTGGGGCCATTTTTGCAAGCCAGACCATATAATCATGAAATTACAGTTAATGCCATATAAAAATCCGTGTCTCCTGTGGGCAAAATGCCTAGCCAGGAGAGATTTTTTGCCGGGTCTAATGTTTTTTTGCAGTTCAACGATATGAATGAACACCGGGTTTGCCGAAAATATTAGATTTTGCGTATCAAAAGCAGTTGTCAACGCCTTCGGCTTGGCATACATGCGGGGGTACCTGATTCACCTCAGCGTCTGGGGGCGCACAATGCGACAGCTTCGCATCAATACCATCTGTACAGTGTCCATAACGGCATCCATTTTTGTCATCATAGCGATTCTGATCGTATATGTGTCTTCATCTTCTTACCAGATGGTGTCTGGCGTACAGAGCGAGGCTCTGGACCAGACCGGCAGGATTGTGGCCCAATCTGCCGAGAACTACATCGAGCAGTCCGTTGATGTGGCTTCAGCCCTGGCTGGGCAGGAATCTGTCCGCGATGCCCTGGATGGTTCAACCCTCGCCGCGCAGGATGTGCAGCAGCTTTTGCATACTTATGTGAAGGCTTTTCCGTCCTACTGGTCTTTTTTCGTTTTTGATACCAAGGGACGCATTGTTGCGGGTCTGAACGCCGACCTCAAGGACATGACTGGC
Source organism: Desulfovibrio intestinalis (assembly GCF_014202345.1). Lineage (NCBI taxonomy): Bacteria > Pseudomonadati > Thermodesulfobacteriota > Desulfovibrionia > Desulfovibrionales > Desulfovibrionaceae > Desulfovibrio > Desulfovibrio intestinalis. The sequence goes on along the minus strand of NZ_JACHGO010000004.1, from coordinate 116,736 downwards.
GGCGACCGTTTTGACCGCGATTACAGCAAAGCCATTTTCGGCGGTAAAAGCCTGGCTTTCAGCGGCAGCGTCATGACGGCCACCACTCATGAGGGCGTGCTGGTGTATGTGGCGGCCAAGGCCGTGTATGCCCCTGACGGCAGCCTGCTTGGCGCTGTGGCTGTTTGCCCCCGCTGGAGCGATTTTACCGCAAAAACCATTGACCCCATCCGTCTCGGGCAGCGGGGCTATGGCTTTGCTCTGGATACCAAGGGGCGCATCATCGCCCACAGCACCAATAAAAAATTGATACTGACAGACCTTTCAGGGCAGGATTTTGTTCAAAAAGCCATGAAGGCTCAATTGGGCACCATTGAATATCAATGGGAAGGCGAGAAAAAATTTATGACCGTGGCCCCCATTCCGGCCACGGGCTGGTTTGTGTGCATGAGCGCCTATGACGCGGAACTGGCTGCTCCCGCTTTGACCCAGCGCACAGTGCTGTGTGCGGTGGGGCTGTTTGCCATCGTGCTTCTGGCCGGTCTGCTGACACTTATCAACCAGCGCCTGTTGTTCCGGCCTTTGCGGGCTTTGTCCGAATTTACGGCCAAAGTGGCTGCGGGCGACCTCAAGGCAGAAATGCACGGCCAGTTCAGGGCAGAAATGGCGACCTTTGCCGGGTATCTGCACAGTATGGTTGAAGAGCTCAAAAAGCGCCTTGGTTTTTCGCAGGGGGTACTGGACGGCATTCCCACGCCTTGTGGCATAGTGGGACCGGATTTCAACATGATCTGGGTCAATGACGAAATATGCCGTCTGCTTGAAAAGACCGGGCCGCGCGAATCCTATATCGGGCAACGTTCCGGCCTGTTCTTCCAGAACGACGCCAACAGTGAAACCCTGTCTGACCATGCCATCAAGGAACGCAAGGCCCTTACGCACGAGTTCGACTACACCACCGTTTCGGGACGCCAGCTGCGCATAGACGTACACACCACGCCTTTCTACAATCTTGACGGCACGCTGCTGGGGTCCATAGCTTTCTGGAACGATCTTACAGAAATCTACACCCAGAAGAGCCGTATTGAAGACCAGAATGCAGCCATCGCCAGAGCAGCCGTAGAGGCTGCGCAGGTTGTGGAGCATATGGCCGATGCGTCCAAGCAGCTTTCGGAACAAATCGACCATTCCAGTCAGGGCGCGCGTGAGCAAAGTTCCCGCGTGTACCAAACGGCCACGGCTGTGGAAGAAATGAACGCCACCATTATGGAAGTAGCGCAAAACGCTGCCGCCACGTCGCAAAGCGCAGACGCCGCCAAGCAAGAAGCGCAAAGCGGCGCGCATCTGGTGGCCGAAGTAACGGCTGCGGTGCAGTCCATTCATGACGAAGCTTCGCGTTTGACCAGTATAATGGACAATCTTGGGGAGCAGGCCCGGGGTATTGGGGCCGTTATGGGCGTTATTTCCGACATAGCCGACCAGACAAACCTGCTGGCGCTTAACGCCGCCATCGAGGCCGCCCGTGCGGGCGAGGCCGGGCGCGGATTTGCCGTGGTGGCCGACGAAGTGCGCAAGCTGGCCGAAAAAACCGCTCAGGCCACTACCGAAGTGCGTCATGCGGTCGGCGGTATTCAGGACGGCACCAAGGACGCCGTAACGCAAATGGAAGCTGCCGTGCTGCGCGTGAGCGAGGCTACCAGCCTTGCGCAACGTTCGGGCGAAGCCATCGCCCAGGTGGTGCGTATGGTGGAAGCTGCCGGGGATCAGGTGCATTCCATCGCCACTGCGGCTGAAGAGCAGTCTGCCACGTCAGAAGAAATCAATAAGGCCATCAGCTCCATCAGTAGTATTGCTGCCGCCACGGATCAGGGCATGGCCCAGTGCACCATTGCCATCGCTGATCTGTCCAAGCAGGCGGGTGAACTGGAAAAACTTATTGCCAGCCTGAGTGCCAATGGTTGAGAATTGGCATAGCCTGATAGAATAATGAAAAAGGCCCCGCTGCGTAGCGGGGCCTTTTTTCGTGGAGAGGTAATGGGCTTGGGGACGATGCTGCAGCCGTCGAGGGGGCAGATTGCTTGCTTGACGAGTGATGCAGGTTTTTGCAGTGACAATAATTGTTTTACTGTCCATTTGATTTGATTGCTTTCATTTGGGCCGCCTGCGCGGCGGGCGGCAAAGAATGGCGTTGTTTTTGCTGAGATGATTTGTGCCCTGCGGGCACGGAGGCTTTTCAGATTCTGTCGTTTTGGCCGCCTACGCGGCGTGCGGCAGAAGGGGCCTGTTAGGGGCTGCCGCCCCTCCGAGGCCCCCTCTGCACTCCCCCCGGACGACCCCGCTAGGTTACCGTATATCTCCGCGTCCATGAGTGAGCCTTCAAGGGTTTTCCAAATTCCATCATTGCGCGAGGGCTGCGCGGCTATTGCTTCGGGAGCTTCCTTCCCTCTGGTCGGGTGATCTCCCTGCGCGCCGCGCAATGCCATCGAGTGTTTTCAAGTTGGGTGAGGGGCTGGGGGAGTCTCGTTGGTTTGGGTTGGGGGGCCGCAAAGGTTTGGGATTGGTCTTTGAGATAAAAGTGTTGTGCTCTGTGGGAACAGGCTTGTGCGGTGAGCGGAAGGGAAAGAATGAAGTTGCTTTTGCGGGAACGATTGGTGCCCTGCGGGCACGGAGGCTTTCTCGTCTATGTTGTTTTGGTCGCCTGCGCGGCGGGCGGCGAGGGGGCCTGTTAGGGGCTGCCGCCCCTCCGAGGCCCCCTCTGCACTCCCCCGGACGACCCCGCTGGGCTTTCGTATATTTCGCGGCCACGGGTGAGCCTTCAAGGGTTTTCCATATTCCATCGTTTAACGAGGGCTGCGCGGCATCTGCTTCGGGAGCTTCCCTCCCGCTGGTCGGGTGATCTCCCTTCGCGCCGCGCAATGCCATCGAGCGTTTTCGCGTTGAGTGAAAGTTGGGAGCGTCTGGGTGACTTGGGGGGGGCGTGAAAGTTCGGAATGTGTTGTGAGGGGAGTGCGTTTTGAAGGCACGGATATGTCGGAGGCGAATGGCTGTTTTAAGAAGGGTCAGTGAGGGCGGAATGAGAGCAGCCAGTTATGAAAAAAATTGCACCGCGTAATGTCATCATCCACTTTCGAGTGCAAAGGGAATTCTGATAATTTTCAGCAGGACTGGGGTATCCAGAGAAGGAAACTCCCATCGTGAATCCCAAATTTTCGAAGGCTGTGGGTGCACCTACATAAGCAATTTGACTGGGATACTGCAGCTTCTCAACCAAGGCACGAGCCATTGCCGGGGGCGGCGTCATAAAGAACCGAAGCCGCCACGTCGGCGAGGTTCGTGCGCAGCAGCCACCGAAAAAACAGTTATTGGTCGGGGTAGAACAGGGGGTGCTTCGGGGGGGATGCAAGGGGGGCCGAGAAGGGGGCGAAGCCCCATAACCGACCCCGCCTTGCCGCGCGCCGCGCAGGCGGCGGAACTAAAGAGAAGAAAAGCCGTCGTACCCGCAGGGTATAAATGGCTTCATAAAAAAGTACGCCATTCTTCTACTGCGCCCGCAGCCACTCCCCCTCTGCCGCACGCCGCGCAGGCGGCAGGAATAAAGAGAAGAAAAGCCGTCGTACCCGCAGGGCACGAATAGCTTCATAAAAACGACGTCATTCTTTTAGAAAGTAGCAGCGCGCAGCCTTATGCAGCCTTTTGGCGGGATTTTTTAAAGCGTGCCACAAGCTCGCGCACATCCTGCCGTGAAAGGCCGAGAACAGCGGGCAGTGCCAGACAAAGCATCCCTACGCCCACGCTGTACAGCACGCCTGAAATAAGAAACCGCGAAAAGGTATTGAGGTCGCCCAGACCTGCCATCATAGTTCCTTCCCGGCATAGCCATGCCAGGGCAAGCAGAACTGCAAGGCTCCAGATCTGATGCGCAAAGTTGCGCCAGAAGCTCAGGGGCAGAAAGCGCGAGGCCAGCCAAAGGTATACGTTGACCGTGATAATCTGTACGGCCACGGTTTTGATAGCCAGACCCACGGCACCCAGATTCAGGCCCATATACTCCGGCGGGGCCAGCAGAAACCATGCGGTAGTGAAGCCGTAAACACACTCAAGGGCGGCCATGTTGCGCAGCACGCGCGTGCGCCCCGTGGCATGAAAGACCGACCCTGCCAGCTGGCCGTATGCCTGATGCAGGGGGTAGAGGGCCATAATCTGCACGGGCAGGGTGGCTGCGGCAAATTCCGCGCCGCCGAAAAAATCCACCAGAGCAGAGCCTTCAACCAGGGTAAAACAGGAAAAATAGGCCGCCACCACATAGAGCAGCGGGGCAAACCGCGTGAGCAGCCTTCCCATCGCCTCGCGGTCATTGTGGCCCCAGGCAATGGAAAGCTCGCGCATTATCAGCGGGGTCATGGCCGAAACAAAGAGGAAGCAGGCCATGCTCACTTTTTGGGACAAGGCAAAAAACCCCTGCTGCACGCTGCCGTCAAACCACTGCAAAAGCCAGCGCTCGGCTGTGAGCAACAGGAAGGACAAAAGCGCCTGAACAAAAAGCGGGTGGCTGTAATTGAAAAATTCCCGGCGGTAGGCTTTGCCCTGCCCGTCAGGCAGGCTGAACGTCAGGGCTACTTCGCGGCTGCGCCAGTGGCGGCGCGTCACCAGCCAGTAGCCAAGAGCCATGAGGCCCAGCATAAGATACTGCTGGGCAAAAAGGGTGTGGACGTTCAGCCAGTCCTGCCAGAACATGAGGCCCAGCAGGGCCACCATAAAGAGTGAAACCACCGTGCGCACCATTTCTGAAGCAACAGTGGCTCCCACGGCGTCGTTCATCGAGCGCAGCACCCGCCCCCACCATGTAAGAAAGGCCCACAGGGCAGCCAGAGGGGCCAGCCACAGGGGCACGTCGGGCATGAGCAGATCGCCCAGCATGGGTGCTTGCAGAAACAGAGCCGCCAGCAGGATGATGCCGAATACCAGTACCGTCACGCGAGCGTAAAAGCCCACCAGGCCGGTTTCGTTCTGCCGGCGGGACAGGGCGTTGTAGAAGCAGGTGGAGGTGCCCATATCCAGAAAGCCGGTAAGCTGCTGGAAAAGGTTGGTGGCAAAGCTGTAGTTGCCGTACATCTGGGGGCCCAGAGCACGCGGCAAAATAGCCTCCATGACCAGGTAGACGGGCACGGTAGCGATGTTTGCCAGAAGCTTGAATATATAGCGGCGCGCCAGCGTCGGGGTGGAGCTTTGCATGCCCGGAAACTATCCCACTTCCTCCCGGCTCTCAAGAGCGCGCAGCCTTCTGACGCAAAAAAATACGGCGGATATGTTTTTATTGCGGAGCGGCTGTCCCCAGCGGGGCGTCAGGAACCGATATTGTTTACGCGCGCAATCTTTTGCCGTATGACTGGACCGTTGCCCGCACGCCGCGTGTGGCGGCGGGAAAGCCCGTTATCACAACGTAAGGATGCCGTCATGGATGAGAGCCGCAGTAAAAAGATGAAGTCCGGCCTTGAAAAAGCCCCCCACCGCTCCCTGCTCTACGCTCTGGGCCTGACCAGAGAAGAAATGGACCGTCCTCTGGTAGGCGTGGTCAATGCTGCCAGTGAAGTAGTGCCGGGTCACCTGCACCTCAATGCTCTAGCTGATGCGGTCAAGGCCGGAGTACGTATGGCCGGCGGCACGCCCTTGCAGTTTCCGGCTATTGCCGTGTGCGACGGCCTGGCAATGAACCATGAAGGCATGCGCTTTTCGTTGCCCTCACGCGAATTTATTGCGGATTCTATCGAAATTATGGCCCGGGGCCACGCCTTTGACGCTCTGGTGTTCATACCCAACTGCGACAAATGCGTGCCCGGCATGCTCATGGCCATGATGCGGCTGAATATTCCTTCCATCATGGTTTCCGGCGGACCGATGCTGCCTGGCAATATCGGCCCCAACAAGCGCGGCGACCTCATCACCGTGTTTGAAGCTGTGGGCAAGGTACGCAGCGGTGCCATCACGGAAGAAGAGCTGGAATATATGGCCGAACGCGCGTGTCCCGGCTGCGGAGCCTGTGCTGGCATGTTTACGGCCAACTCGATGAACTGCATGGCCGAAACCATCGGCGTGGCCCTGCCCGGCAACGGTACCATCCCCGCCGTGAGCGGCGCGCGCATCCGTTTGGCCAAGACGGCAGGCATGCGCGTGATGGATCTGCTTGAACGCGGCATCTGCCCCCGGGACATCGTCACCCCCAAGGCTGTGGCCAACGCCGTGGCCGTGGATATGGCGCTGGGTTGCTCCACCAACACGGTGCTGCACCTGCCCGCCGTGTTCGGCGAAGCCGGGCTTGACCTTGGCCTGGAAATTTTTGACGAGGTAAGCCGCAAGAGCCCCAACCTGTGCAAACTTTCCCCTGCGGGCAAGCACTACATGGTGGATCTGGACAATGCGGGCGGCATTCCTGCGGTCATGACCGAGCTGGACAAGCTGAACCTCATCAATAAAGACTGCATGACCGTCACTGGCAAGACCGTGGGCGAAAACCTGCGCGACATGAACGCCCGTGTGCTGGACAGCGATGTCATTCATAGTGTGGAAAATCCCTATTCCAAACAGGGTGGTATAGCCATTCTGCGCGGTAGCCTTGCCCCCGGCGGCGCTGTGGTCAAGCAGTCTGCCGTTGCTCCTGAAATGATGTGCCGCGACGTGCGCGCGCGGGTATTCGAGTCTGAAGAAGACGCAATGGCCGCCATTCTTGACGGCAAGATCAAAGCCGGCGACGGCGTGGTCATTCGCTATGAAGGCCCGCGTGGCGGCCCCGGCATGCGCGAAATGCTTTCGCCCACTGCGGCCATCACAGGCATGGGCCTTGGCAAGGATGTGGCCCTGCTGACGGACGGGCGTTTCTCTGGCGGCACCAATGGCGCTGCCATCGGGCACATTTCGCCCGAAGCGGCAGACGGCGGCATTATCGGTCTGGTGCAGGAAGGGGACATGATCCATATCGACATTCCCAACCGCAAACTGGACCTTATGGTTGACGCAGCTGAACTGGAACGCCGCAGCGCGGGCCATAAACCTGTGGAAAAACGCAGCCCCTATCCTGTGCTGCGCCGCTACGCCCACCTTGTGAGCTCTGCGGCCAACGGCGCAAGATACAGGGACATTTAGCTTTGCTCATATAAAAAGGCTCTTCAGCGCTCCAACGCGGTGGAGGCAGCTGTTTTACTGGCGGCAAGGCGAAAGCTTTGTGCCGGAATAGCTGCTTCCGCCGGAGCGCCAGAGTTGCCTTTCGAGCAGGTTGACTTTGGAATGTACGGCATTTCAAAGTTGCCATCCTGCCGAAAATGATATTTCCTGTAAAATCGTTTTGTTAGATGCAGATCCAAGAGCAATGTAAAAAACAATTTGTTCTAAAGTCGCCTGAGGACCCAGTGGCACAGGGCGTATATGCCCCGCGTGACTGTGCCTCTGTTTTTTTACAGTTCTAAGCTCCACGCGCCTCCGTGCCCGTGGGGTTTTACGACCGCGCTCCCCTGGAAGAACCTCGCGGAGGACGGCCTGAAACGGCTCGGCGAACCTGCCGGGATGTTTTGAGTTGACGGGCATGATTTGCCTGCGAAAGTTCTTATACGGAGTACGTTCATGGCTTTTTTGCATGCAATGGGCGGCGTGTTTGGCCTCATTCTTATGGGCATGGTGGGTTATGTTCTGGCGGGGAGGGGCTGGTTTGGCCCTGAAACGCGCATTCTACTGCCCCGGCTCATCACCTATGTGGCTTTGCCACCCTACCTTATGTCCACCATCATGCGGTCTTTCAACCGTGATGGCCTGCTGGAATTCATGCAGGGGGCGCTGCTGCCTCTGGCCTCAGTTATTCTGACCTTTATACTGGCTATCATTCTGGGCAAGATCGCCAGAGTGAAGCGGCAGCACTTCGGACTTTTTTGCGCCTGTGTGGCCAATTCCAATACCATTTTCGTGGGTATTCCCGTCAACCTTGCCCTGTTTGGCGAAGAAGCCGTGCCCTATGTGCTTCTGTACTACTTCGCCAGTACCGTCTTTTTCTGGACAGTGGGGCAGTACGCCATCACCCGCGACATTGAGGGCGAGGCAAGGCTGATTCCCCTGCGCACCCGCGTCATGCAGATTTTTTCGCCGCCGCTGCTGGGCTTTCTGACCGGGGTGCTGCTGATTATCTGTAATGTGGAATTGCCCTATTTTTTGCAGGATGCAGCCCGCTATCTTGGTAATATGACAACGCCTCTGGCGCTCATATTCATAGGCATCACCATGCATGACATGGGCTTGCGGGGCATCAAGATCACGCGCGACATGGCCCTGGCCCTGTCGGGCCGCATCATGCTCGGTCCGCTGGTCATGTATACGCTGCTGATGTTCTTTCCTGTGGGCGGCCTTATGAGCAAAGTTTTCATCATGCAGGCTTCACTGCCGGTGATGGCCCAGACCGCCATTTTGAGCGCCCATTACCACACGGATGCGGAGTTCGGCGCGCAGGCGGTGACCATGTCGACCATGCTCTGCATTTTTACGGTGCCGCTGTATATGACCATTTTGTGATGAGCCGCGGCGCGGCCAGGCTGACCAGCCGCAGGGCGGACGGAACAGCTCTTCTGGCTACCGTGCGGGCCCAGTCTGTAGAGCTCGCTATGCGGACTTTGTAAACGTAACAGGCCTAGGGTCAAGGGCAGATGGGTGCAGAGCATCTTGCCCTTGAATATGCTTAAATACCTGGATATTGCACGGAGTGATAGGCGTTGTAACGTGGCCTGGGGTTGCCGGAGAGTGCATGTTCAACAGGATAGCAGCTTTGAAATGTTACGCTTCAAAGTAATCTGATCTAGAAGCACCAGCATGGAAAAAGGGGAGACAGCAATGTCTCCCCTTTTTCCATGCAATAAATATTGCGTATGAGCTACTTGGCGCTCTTGGCCATTACGTCCAGCATAAGGGCGTCGGGCTGCTTGACGCAGGCGTCAAGAAATGCCTTGAGGGTGTCGTCGCTTTCCAGCACAGAGGCCTCGGTTTTATTCTTGCCCCGGTTGTAGCCGTCAAGCCAGATCACAAAGCCGCTGCCGTTGTCCGGGTCGGCGTTGTAGTCGCTGCACTTGGTCTTGTCTGCCTGCCAGGTGTCGCCTTCTGGCATGGTCTGCGCCTTGCGCGCCTTGGTCCAGACATCGGCCACCTTATCGGTGGGGTGGCTCTGGCAGTACGTATATACTTCGGTAAGAAGCGGGGCCAGAATGTCGGGGTGAGCCACTGTATCGCCCAGACCGGCGCTGGCATAGCCGTCGATTTGAAGCGCTTCAAAAATGGGCGGCTGGCCGCCGTCCGTCATGGGCATGGTCACAAGTTCTGCGCAAATAAAGGTATCGGGCGCGATTTTGTCATTGTCGGCCTGAGCCGCCACAGGCAGGCCCAGCAGCAGGCAACAGAGAACAAGAACTTTCTTCATGGAAACTCCCTTGGTGAAAGACTTGTTCTTCCATTACTCACAGGCGCGCATCTGTCAACTGGCAAAAGCATCCGATAACGGCTGCTTCTGCCACTCCAGCACGTCTACCGCGCCACGCGCCAAATTGTGGCGGCTGCCCAGGGCACAGATTTTCGGCCAGCCTTTTCTCTCTTTGCTTCCGGAACCTGAGCCGCTGCCGGCTATCCGTTACTGCCGTTGGACAGCACGCTTCCTTCCTGCATCTGAACACAACGGCCAGCCAGCGCAGCATAATCGGGATTGTGGGTCACCATAACGATGGTCAGGCCCTCGCCGTTGAGTTCTCGCAAAAGCTGCATGATGGAGTCCCCGGTGGCCATATCCAGGCTGCCCGTGGGTTCGTCGGCAAAAAGCATGCGCGGGTCGGATGCCAGACCACGGGCAATGGCCACACGCTGCTGTTCGCCGCCTGAAAGTGCGGAGGGCAGGCTGTCTTTTTTGTGCCCCAGCCCCACACGCTCAAGACAATGTGCGGCTCTTTGGCGCTGCTGGGCGTTTATGCCGCGAAACCTGTTGGCCCCCGGCAGCAGAACGTTTTCCAGCACCGACAGATAGGGCATGAGGTGGTGCGCCTGAAAAATCATGGCAAAGGCGCTGTTGCGCAGATGATCCCGCTCTTTTTCGCGCATGGCGCGAATGTCGGCCCCCTGAAACAGCACCTGCCCGCTGTCCGGTTCCGTAAGGGTGGAAAGCACGTTGAGCATGGTGGATTTTCCAGACCCGGAGCGGCCTGTTACTGCCACAAATTCGCCTTCCTTGATGTGCAGGTTCACCCCGCGCAACACTGGTGTGGACTGTCCACCCACGCTGTAGGATTTAACTATATCAACTGCTTCAAGCATATATGCATCCTTTTAATGCATTTCGGTTCTGAAATGCTGTGGCTGCTGCGTGCAGACACTCGCCGAACAGGCATAAACGCAGTTTGTCTGCGTGTGAAAATGCCGTAGCGGGCGTGCCTGTAACTTTGAGGAAATATTTTCTCAAGGGTACTCTGGCAGGCGCTACAGTGAAGTAAGCGCTTCCGCCGGGTTGGCGCGGGCTGCCTTGCACGCGGGAAAGGCGGCGGCCAGCACAGCAAGGGCGCTTGCCATCAGGCCGTATCCGAACAGGGCCGCAAAGGAAAAAGCCGGATAGGCCGCGGCTTCTATCTGCATGGCCACAAGAACCTTGCTTCCCGCAAAATATCCCGCCGCGTACCCTGTCGTGCCTGCCAGAAAGCCGATAACAAGCGCTTCGGCGGCAAAGACAAAGAAGACCGCCCGCCGTGAAAAACCCACAGCTCGCAGCAAGCCGATTTCTTTACGGCGCTCGTTGACGGAAACCAGCATGGACATAACCACCATAACACACGCAGAGAACAGAATGACCACAGTAACCACAAGGGCCATGTTCTGTGCGAAGGAAATGGAATACATGCGCTGTGCCACCACCTGCCGCAAGGCCCGTATATCCTGGCCGGGCAGGGATGCGCTCAATTCGTCCACGATGTCTTCAATGGGGCAGCCGGAGCAAAGCGCGGCCACTTCTATAAAGCTGGCGGCATCAGGCGCGTGAAAAAGCTTCTGCGCTTCGGCCATGTGGGCGAAGAGCACGTTGTCGTCATCGCTGCCTGTGGATTGCAGCACGCCTTCCACAAGGAATTGTCCCCCGTTGAGCCAGATTGTCTGACCTGGAGCCAGATTCAAGCGTTCTGCCACGGACGCTCCAGCCAGCAGATGACGCCCGGGTGTGATGCCTTCACTTGAATTACGGGTCTGGCCGTGCAGTGCGGCTTGGGGATTATGGCTTGCATCCTGTCCGGTATGCTGCGCAATTCCCATCATAGATGTCGGGTCAGTGGCGTGCTGCGTGTTGCCGTTGAGGTTGGCTGTTCCCGCTGCCTCGTGCCCCTGATGTGCGGCTTGGGAAGATTGCCCGGCATAGTCAGTGGAGCCGCCCGTCATGCCGGAGCAACCAGCAGCTTCTGAGGCGGTGGAAAGGTTGCTAAAATCAATGGGGCCGGGGGTATAAAGAAACTGCTGCGCTTCGTTTATGCCTGCAAAGAAGGCGCTGTAATCACCATCTGTCTGGTGTTGCTGCATGCCGCTTGCGGCAGGGACGGGGCTTTCAGACTGGCCTGCCGGGGCTGCCACATCTGTCTGCGCGTCCTGCGCAGTTTGGCCCATGCTGTCTGCCTGAGCAGTCTTGCCAGAATTCATTGGGCTGGATTGATTTGTTGCGCTGGCCATGTCTGCCTGATCGGCATGCTTGGCGTGCTGTTCTTCCAGGCGCTGCATAAGCGGGTCAGGTGCATGCATATTTTCAACGCCGGGGATGGAACCCCGCACATGCCAGAACTGCTTCAGCTCCACTTCAGATTCGAAATTTACCCCCACAAGAGGCACAAGCACCGTGACGTCGCCCGTTTTTCCTGCAAAGGAGACAAGCCCCGCAAGCTTGGGAGCAACCACGGATATCCTGTCCTTGAGGGGAATGCCCTCAATGGCGCGCAGGGTTTCGGCCAGTGGAATATAGCCGCTGTCCACCGTGGCATTGCCAAGGGGAATGCCGCCATAGGAAATCTGCAAGGTTTCCCTTTTGGGCGTAATGGCGATGTTGGCTCCGAAGGCGCTGAGTTTTTTTTCAAAACCTTCTGCCACGGAGGAAGATACATTGTTGAGGGCAGTAATGGCCGCCACGCCAAGCAGAAAGACTGACAGCAGCGCAGCGGAGCGCCCCCACTTCTGCCGCAGGCAGCGTAAGGGGATGGTTATGATGTTCATGTCTTACCGGGACCCGAAAAATTTGACGCCTGGCTCCAGTTCCGCCGCAGGAATGACAACGGAATTATCTGAAAGGGAATAGGCTACCGGGTGCGGATTGCAGCCGCCCTTGCGAAGGCCGATGCGGTCACTGTGAAAGGCGAGACCGCAGTTCTGGCAGACCATTGAATCGCCTTGCTGCTTGTAGCCCTTGCCCGACTGCCAGCAGGAGTCGCAAACATCCAGAGCCACGCGCACCTTTCCGGCGGAGTCCAGCAGAGCAAAAAAGATGACGTCAACGCCTTCGATTTTCACTTTATAGAACGAAGCCTTGGCGCTTATGTCCGACACGGGCAGAGAAACGGTTCCGTCCTTGATTTCAAGTGTGGTTTCCCTGCTGAACAGGTTGCCAAAAGGGCCAGCGTGAGCCGGAACGGCAAAGAGCGCACAGCAAAGGGCAAGAGCTGTCAGAACCAGAGCGCGAAGCTGAAAATCAAAAGAACGGGGCAGGGCCTGAGCCGTGGAGTAACCCGTGGAGTGGGGGTGGCGCATGTATCCTCCATAATCGTCTGTAGTGGTTGCGATGTGTGACCGCGTGTTTTCATACTTTTTTAGTATGAAAACACATTTCAGGAATTATTTCCAGTGTTTTTCTCTTGCCTTGTGGAGAGATAAAAATCACTGTTAATTAGGGTACTTTTGTCTTTGAAGAATGGGCGGATCTGCCTTCTGCGCGTCCGATCCGGGGCACAGGCTTTCTGCAAGAGGCAGTCAGAGGAATAAATGCTTTAGGTGGTGTGACTTGTGGGGGAGGCGACCCTTTTAAAAAAGGCCCCCTCCCCCACAAGTCATTCCAGTATCAATCTTCTCTACATTTCCGGCGGCAGTTCCTGAAGTTCCTTCCAGGTGAACACCGGGCCGTCCACACAAACGTAGCGCCCGCCGATGTTGCAGCGGCCACAGATGCCGACGCCGCACTTCATGCGCTTTTCAAGGGTGGTGACGATGTTCTCGGGAGCGAAGTTCAGCTTTTCCAGAGCCTGCACCGTGAATTTTATCATGATCGGCGGGCCGCAAAGCACGGCCACGCAGTTTTTGGGATCGGGGTTCAGCTCGGTGAGCACGTTGGGGATAAGGCCGACCTTGTGTTCCCATCCTTCAAAGGGGGCGTCGATGCACAGCGTGCAGTCCAGGTCATCGCGGCGCAGCCAGTCTTCAGTTTCATAGCTGAAGGCCATGTCGCGGGGGGTGCGCGCGCCGTAAAGCAGGCTCACCTTGCCGTAGTCCTTTCTGTTTTCCAGCACGTGCATCATGATGGTGCGGATGGGCGCCATGCCTATGCCGCCGCCCACAAAGAAGACGTCTTTGCCCTTCCAGTCATTGTAGGGAAAGTAGTTGCCCAGGGGCGCGCGCACGCCCACCTTGTCGCCGGGCGACAGGCGGTGGATGGCGGCGGTTACTTCCCCGGCCTGCATGACCGAGAATTGCAGGTAGTTCTTCTGCGACGGCGGCGAATTGATAACAAAGGTGGATTCGCCTGATCCAAAGACCGAGAGCTGGCCCACCTGACCGGGTTCGTAGGTGAAGTTCTTCATGGCTTCGGCATCGTCGAGCACCACGCGCAGGGTGCGGATGTTGCCTGTTTCCTGAATGACTTCAGCCACGGTGGCGGTCATAGGCAGATACGGGTTGCCCGCAGGCTGCGGGCGGGCCGTCACTTCGCGCAGCATGCCGCCCTTGGCCTGGGCCTTGGGCTGGTTTTTGGGCGCTGCCGCCTGTGCGGCGGGCGCGGGTTCGGCTGCCTTGGTCTGAACTTCAGCGGCCTTGGCCTCGGCTGCGGGAGCAGCCACCTTGGAGTCGTTTTTGGCTTTGGTAGTATTCTTCTTGGTTGCCATGTCTGCTCCTACTCGGCTTTGGGCTGCTTGGCTTCCAGCGCTGCCAGTACGATGGCGCGGATGTCCAGACAGACGGGGCAGTTGCTGATGCACCGGCCACAGCCGCTGCATGAGAATGAACCCCAGTTTTCAGGATAGGTGGAGTACTTGTGCGAAACACGGTTGCGCATGCGGAAGGCCTTTATGGTGCGGGGGTTATGCCCGCTGGCCTCACGCGTGAACAGCGACGACATGCAGTTGTCCCAGCTGCGCAGGCGGCGTCCGCCTTTTTCGCTCAAACCTTCACCTTCGTCGGTGATGTTGAAGCAGTAGCAGGTGGGGCAGAAGTAGGTGCACGCGCCGCAGGACAGGCAACGGTCGGTCTGGTCTTGCCAGAACTCCACATCCGTAAACATGGCCGCCAGTTTTTCCGGGGCTTCCTTGATATTGGGGGCAGGCACAAGACTGGCCCAGGCCGCCTTGCGCACTTCCTCAACCTTGGAGAAGCGGTCTGCGCCGTCTTCCAGCGTGGATGCAGCCAGCAGTTCCTCACCCTTGGGCGTAATGCCCTGAAGCACATAGCCGCCTTCGATTTCGGTCATGAGAATGTCCGAACCTTCAGGCGAGGTGGGGCCGCCGCCAACCCAGTGGCAGAAGCAGGTGTTGCAGCCGGAGTTGCAGGTCAGGCTGATGACGGTAAGCGCCTCGCGCCGGGCCTTGTAGTAAGGGTCGGCAAAGGGACCCTTGAGGTAGGGCCGGTCAAGGATGGCATAGCCACGCGCGTCACAGGGACGTGTGGCAAAAACCACTGTGGCTTCGGCCTCGGGTTTGTCGTCAAGCTGCATTGATATGCGGCTGGGATTTTCCGGGTCTCTGCTTTTCTTGTAGCGCACCAGGGTTTCACTCTGGGGCAGCACGGCTTCCTTGGCGGGCACGGTGGCCTTTTCAAGGGTAAAGGGCATGCCTTCGCGCCACGGTTCAAACACTATGGAACGCTTGGCCGCGGGCTTTTCCACGGGCACAAGCACGCGGTTGCCCTGTTGTGAGAGAAAGGCCAGAAAGGCGGGCAAACCGTCGGGGGTTACAAATCGGGTCATGCTCATTTCCAGTCCCTCTCATGGATGTTCTTTTCTTCCACTTCATAGCCCAGAAGCGGCGGCACGGCCTCGGCATTGATGCCCGACTTGTAGCCGTCAAAGAGCTGGCCCACGGCGCGCCCGATCTGCTGACGCAGGGCCAGAATGGGAATACCCACGGGGCAGGCCCGCTGGCATTCGCCGCAGCCCGTGCAGCGCCCGGCAAGATGCATGGCGTGTATGGTCTGGAAGAACAGTTTTTCCTTCACGCTGTCGTCCTGCGTCATCCAGTGCGGGTCGCGGCTGTCAGAAACGCAGAAGTCGCGGCAGACGCACATGGGGCAGGCGTTACGGCAGGCATAGCAGCGCAGGCAACGGTCCATCTGGCCGCGCCAGAAGGCCATGCGCTCTTCAAGGCTCATTGAGTCCAGCAGGGCCAGTTCCGGCGGGGTGTACGGGCCAGCTTCAACCTTGGCGGGGACGCCAAGGCGCGTATCGGCCAGAACAGCCGAAGGCGTGGTACAGCCGTAGCATTTGCCCTGCGCGTAATCCGTCATGCAGAAGCGGGTGGGCTTGCCGTCAGCCGTGATGGTAACCCCGGCTTCGTCATATTCCACCTTGTCGATCTTTGTATAACGGCCAAGGCCCTGATTGACGCGGGCCATATCCAGCGTGCCCTCGCAGGGCATGGCGAAGATGGTCACGTCTTCGCGGCGGATGAGCTTTTCTTGAAGCAGCTCAACCACAGAGCGCGAGTCACAGCCCTTGACCACGATGCCCACCTTTTTGCCCTTGAAGGACGGCAGGTACACGGCAAGGTTGTTGACGTTGAATGGCCCCCACACGAGCTTGTCCACGTCTTCGGGCTTTTTCATGAAAATGGGCACGGTGTGGGCGGCGTCGTAGCCTTCGCCCCAGCCGAGAACCATATCCAGTTCGGGCAGCTTGGCTTTGATTGCGTCCTTGAGTTCGCCAAGGGCCGATGCCTGTCCTGTGCCCAGAGGCCGCAGGGAGGTCAGCGCCATGTCGGCAATCTTGAGCAGCGGTTCGGGGTCTTCCAGGCTGGGCGCGGGGCCAAGCTTGTGGATGCGGTCGGTAAAGACCGTTACCACCTGCTGCCAGCGCTGGCCTTCGGAAGCCGAAACCCAGGTGTATTCAAAGCGGCGGTCGTCAATGCCGAGCACGGGCAAAAACTGCTTGAGCACTTCAAGACGGCGGCGGGCGTAGAAGTTGCCAGCCGCATAGTGGCAGTCACGCGGATGGCAGCCGGAAACCAGCACGCCGTCCGCCCCGTTAAGCAGGGCTTTGACGATGAACAAGGGGTCGATGCGGCCCGAGCAGGGCACGCGTATGATACGCAGATCCGTGGGCTGTGTGGCGCGGGCCACACCAGCAGTGTCGGCGCCGCCATAGGAGCACCAGTTGCAGAGAAAACCCACAATCCGCAATTCTTTGCCTTCTAACACTGGCATAGCGCGTTAACCTCCGCAAGGATCTGGTTGTCTGTGGCGTGTGAAAGCTGAATGGCGCCCTGCGGGCAGGTGGCCGTGCAGAGGCCGCAGCCTTGGCAGACGGTTTCGATAACCTGAGCCTTGCCCTCACCCCGGAATTCCACTTCCTTGATGGCCCCGAAGGGGCAGCACTGGATGCACTTGCCGCAGTTGACGCAGCGGCGCATGTCCACCTGGGCGATCTGCGGATCACTTTCCAGCTTGTCCTTGGAGAAGAGCGCCAGCACCTTTGCCGCCGCCGCCGACCCCTGGGCCACGGAGGCGGGAATGTCCTTGGTGCCTTGGCACACGCCAGCCAGATATACGCCTGCGGTGTTGGTTTCCACAGGCTTGAGCTTCACATGGCTTTCCATAAAGAAGCCGTAGCTGTCGTAAGAGATGCGCAGCTTTTCAGCCAGCTGGGGCGCGCCCTTGCTGGCCTCGATGCCCACTGCAAGCACCACGAGGTCGGCCTTGACTTCAATGGCCTGACCCATGAGCGTGTCCACGCCCATAACCACAAGCTGGCCCTGCCCGTCGGGATAAATCTGCGAGACGCGCCCGCGGATATATTCCGTGCCGTATTCTTCCATGGTGCGGCGGGTGAACTCGTCGTACATCTTGCCTGCGGCGCGGATGTCCATATAGAAGACGTAGGACTGGGAATCGGGGATGTGGTCCTTGGTCAGAATGGCCTGCTTGGCCGTGTACATGCAGCAGAAGCCCGAGCAGTAGGGACGCCCGATGGACTTGTCGCGCGAACCCACGCACTGCACGAAAACGATGTTCTTGGGTTCCTTGCCGTCCGAGGGGCGCTTGATGTGCCCGGCGGTGGGGCCGGAGGCGTTGAGCAGGCGCTCGTACTGCAAGGACGTGATAACGTCGGGGTACGCGCCGCCGCCGTATTCCTGATATATGGTCCAGTCCATAAGATCATACCCGGTGGCGGCCACGATGCTGCCCACCTCTTCGGTGATGATCTCGTCTTCCATGTCATACTTGATGGCCCCGGTGGGGCATATCTTGGCGCACACGCCGCATTTGCCCTTGACGAACTGGCGGCAATGGGCGGCGTTGATGACGGCCTTCTTGGGAATGGCCTGGGGGAAGGCGATGGTGATGGCCGTGGTATTGCTTATGAGCTCATTAAAGCCGTCGGGCGTTTTTTTGCTGGGGCATTTTTCGGTGCAGGCACCGCAGCCCGTGCAAAGGTTCCAATCTACATAGGTGGTGCGTTTGCGGATCTTGACCGTGAAGTTGCCCACATAGCCCGAAATGTCTTCCACTTCGGAATAGGCGTAGAGCGTGATGTTGGAGTGCTGGGCCACGTCCACCATCTTGGGGCCAAGAATACAGGCCGAGCAGTCTACCGTGGGGAAGGTCTTGTCCAGCTTGGCCATTTTGCCGCCAATGGTGGCGTCGCGTTCGACAAGCACCACGGGCACGCCGCCGTCGGCGCAGTCAAGAGCGGCCTGAATGCCCGCCACGCCGGCGCCGATGACCAGCACGCGCTTGTTGACGTCA
This sequence comes from Desulfovibrio intestinalis, assembly GCF_014202345.1. Lineage (NCBI taxonomy): Bacteria > Pseudomonadati > Thermodesulfobacteriota > Desulfovibrionia > Desulfovibrionales > Desulfovibrionaceae > Desulfovibrio > Desulfovibrio intestinalis. The sequence continues at coordinate 98,568 of NZ_JACHGO010000004.1, read as the reverse complement.
AAGCTCTTGGCCAGCAGGGGCCTGTTGTTACGCAGCTTTTCCACTGCCAGCAGCACCAGTTCCGCAGACTTGTTGGTATTGGCGTTCATGTCGCGGCCAATCCACGAAACGTGTTCGCGGATGTTGGCCATTTCAAGCATGTAGCGGTTCAGGCCCGCGCGTTCCACCGTGCGACGGAAGGTGGGTTCGTGCATGCGGGGCGAACAGGAGGCAACCACCACGCCGTCGAGCTTGTGCTCGTGAATGGCGGCTTCAATGGCGGCCTGGCCGGGTTCGGCGCAGGTGTACATGGGGTCGTCGGCATAGACAACATCAGGGTAGGAGCGGGCAATTTCCGCCACCTTGGCACAGTCGACGGTGCCTGCGATATTGCTGCCGCAGTGGCAGATGAAAACGCCTATTCTCATGACCTGCCTCCTTCAGCGGCCTTGGAGTCGGCGGCGGAGTTACGCCGCAGTTCGTCCAGCTTGCGGATGAGGCCTTCAGCACTGACGCGCAGCTTGCTGAGCCCCAGTTCCTTGTGGTCAAGGCCAAAGGCTATGCCCATCATCTGAGTAAAATAGAGCACGGGCAGATTGAAGGTCGTGCCCATTTCCTTGGAGGCCTGCGGCTGGCGCAGGTCAAGGTTCATCTGGCAGAGAGGACAGGCCACGATAACGGCGTCCACGCCAAGCTGGGTGGCAAGGTCAAGAATGCGGCCCGAGTTACGGGCCGTCATGACGCGTTCGGGAATGCCGAACGATGCGCCGCAACAGGCCGTCTTGAGGGGAAAGTCCACCATTTCTGCCCCACAGGCAGTCAGCATGCTTTCCATAAGCGTGGGATTTTCCGGGTCGCCGAAGTTCATGATTTCCGCAGGGCGGCTCATGAGACAGCCGTAATAGGCGGCCAGTCGCAAGCCCTTGAGGCTTTTGCGCACGCGGGCGGCGATGGCGTCCATATCAATGGTTTCGGCAATACCCTGCATGACGGAGGTCACGGGCGGGAAGTTTTTGGCCGAAGGGCCGTCAAGCAGTTCGTCCACACGTGTGCGGAAGGCGGCGTCCTGCATGCGGTTGGCGGCCAGCTTGAGGTTGGACAAACAGCTCGGGCAGGGCGTGAGCAAAAGCTCGGCCTGCTGCTGGGCGGCTATGTCCAGATTGCGCACGCAGAGCGCGGCGGAAAGTTCGGTATCCACGGCATGGGCCGGGGTGGAACCACAGCAGTTCCAGTCCGGGATATCCACAAGGTTGATGTCCAGGGCCTTGCAGACGGCCTGAGTGGACATTTCGTAGTCCTTGGAAGACCCCCTGGCCGAGCAGCCTGGGTAGTAGGCAAAATTCATGGGCGTACCCCCTCGCGTTTGGCGCGTTCTTTATAGCGCTCAAAAATGCGTGAAACCGGGGCGGCTCCCTGGGGCAGCACATGGGGCTTGAGGCCAAGCTTGCCTTTTTTGAGGGCTTCTGGGGCCAGGTCCACGTCGGTGAAAACTCGCATGGAGCGCATCATGAACAGGGCCATCGTGCCGATTTCATAGGTGCGGCCAAAGGCGCGCACGGTGTCCAGAAAGGAAAACCAGAACTTTTCCACCTTGGGCACGGTCACGCGGCCTTCCTTGCGGGCCATGTGGCGCAGGGTTTCCATTATGCCCGCAACGTCAATGTTGTTGGGGCAGCGGAGACTACAGGTGGAACAGGAAAGGCACATCCAGATGGAGCGCGAATTGAGCACTTCATCTCTGAGGCCAAGCTGCACAGCGCGCATGATCTTGTTGACCTGAAGGTCATAGGCGAGCCCTGCCGGACAGCCGGCTGTGCAGTTGCCACACTGATAGCAGGTAGACACGTTTTGGCCGCTTAGCGCCTCCACTTCCGCTGTAAAGGCGGTATCGCGCATCCGGCTCAGATTGATGGCGTCGTTCATGAGAACTCTCTGGTTAGAGGCTGACAGGGGGACCCCCTGGACAAATGATAATATTATAATCAGTAACGCAGAAATATGTAAAAAGCTAGTTCCAGTGCAGTGGAATGTACTGGAACTAGCTTTTGCCTATTTGTTCATGTGTATGACCGCATTGCGCGCGGCCCGAAGGCCAAGCAGATAGCTGGCTGGCCCAAAGCCACAGATGCTGCCCGTGCATACGGCTGACAGTACGGAATTGTGTCTGAAGCTTTCACGGGCGTGAACATTGGACATGTGCACTTCCACCACGGGTATCTTCAAGATGGCCAGAGCATCAGCAATGGCGTGGCTGTAGTGGGTCCATGCTCCGGCATTGATGACCACAGCCTGAACCTCTTCATCCAGAACTTTGTGGATGCGTTCTACCATTTCGCCTTCGTGATTGGTTTGAAAGCATTCCACCGTAACGCCAAGCTCCCTGCCCAGCGCTTCCAGGCCGGAGTCTATCTGGGCCAGCGTGGCATTGCCGTACTGGGCGGGATCACGCCTGCCGAACATATTCAGGTTGACGCCATGCAAAATAAGTATGCGCATATGAACCTCGCTTGCGTCTGACCGACGATGGGGGGCATCCGGCGGCCTGGGCTTTACGCCCTGTATGTACTCCACGGCGGCCGCAAGCACGCTTGTGGAATGGTGTTATGGTCCAGCCACTCAGACTTTGGAGCATTTTCAACGTTGCAATTTTGCCGGAAAATATAGTTTCCGGTAAAATTTCACGCCTCGTTACGGCGCGCTGCACACTCATACAGCGCTGGAGCTTCTAAACTCTTTCAAAGTAAAAATACGCTAGTTCGAGTTCAGGGCCGCTTCCAGAGCGAGCCGTGATTCTAGGGGCAGGTTACGCCCCGTCCACAGGCGAAACTGGGCGTCGCCCTGGCCGAAGAACATGTCCATACCCGAGAGGCAGCGTCTGCCGTGGCGGGCGGCATCGCGCAAAAACAGCGTTTCCAGCGGGTTGTACACGATGTCGTAAGCCAAAGTAGTTGTTTCGGCTGCATCTTTTCCGTTTTTTTTATCCGCAAGATCAAAAAAGTAGGGTGTCTCATCCTCGGCCTTGCCGCGCATGCCAAGAGGCGTGGTGTTGACCACAAGCCGGGCCGGGATGTCGTGCCGCTGTGCCCACAGTATGGGGCTCAGGCCAAATTCTTCGGCCAGGGGCAGATGCGAGGAATCAGAAGGTGTGCAGATGAAGACGTTGCCCGGCCTGCGGTCTTTCGCAAGGCTCATGAGCCCCGCCGCAGCCGCTCTGGCCGCGCCCCCCGCGCCCAGCAGCAGCACGTCCGCGCCGTGCAGGTCTTCTTGTGCCAGTGGAGCCATAAATCCTGCCACATCGGTATTTTCGCCACAAAGCTTGTCGTCGTGCCAGTAGATGGTATTGACCGCGCCCACCTGACGGGCCAGAGGGCTCACCTCGTCCAGCAGGGGCAGCAGGGCAACCTTGTGGGGAATGGTGACGGAGCAGCCGCCGATGCGCAGGGTGCGCACGCTGTCTACAAAAGCGGGCAGCCGCTGCGGCGGAATTTCCCAGCGCAGGTACAGGGCGGGCAGGCCAAGCGTTCTGAAGCCCGTATTGTGCAAAAGAGGGGAAAGGCTTTGGGCCAGCGGCCAGCCCGTGACGCCGTAAAGAACTGTTTCTGCGGCAGCTTGTGGGTCAGCCTGAAGAGGTTTCGATCCTGATGAAGAGATGTCTGACGGAATGGAAGCATTCATGGCTTCGGCTTCTCCATGCTGATTGCCGTGCCGCCGTCTGAAAAAAATGGATGCGGCAGTGTGGCCCGTGGCTGACCCGGGATAACGTTTACGCCAGTAATCACGACTCTATTTGCGTTGTTCTGGCAGGCCCGCCGATGAAAGGGCAGACTGTCGAAGACAGGGTTGCAACTCATTCGTGCAATGAGAACAACCCCGTATCAAAATTGACATTTTTGCACAACATGCCGCGCTTTGTGCATTCGGTGTCACCAGTATACCATTTGTGAAAATAATAAAAAAGCCCCCTTCAAAGGGGGCTTTAAACATAGAAAGTGCCATGTATTCATTAACAGTCTGTTTTATTGGATATATCGCCATTTCTGGCTGCCATATTTTTGTTTTTCCGCAACGGCGCTCATGAAAAACCGTTTGTTGCGGCATGGCATCCCAGCTCTGCGCTGCGTCAGAAAAAGCGTCAGAAACGAATGTCTGGCTAGCGCTTCAGTTCCACGGCCTTCTGCAACATCTGGTCGGCTGTCGTGACCACCTTGCTGTTGGACTGGAAGCCGCGCTGGGTGATGATCATATTGGTCATTTCCGTGGCCATGTCCACGTTGGAGTTTTCAGTGTTATAGGCGCGGATGGTGCCGTAGTTTTCTGTTCCGGCCTCGCCCATTTCCATCTTTCCGGCGTCGGGGGTGGCACTGAAGAGATTGTTGCCTTCGCGGTGCAAGCCGTCTTCGCTGGTGAAACGGCAGACGGGTATCTGCCACAGGTTCATGCTCTGGTTGTTGGAAAACGTCCCCACGACTGTTCCGTCACTGGTGATGTTGATGGTGCTCAGGGCTCCGGACGGGTAGCCGTCCTGAGTGTTGCGCCGTGTGACAGGAGAGGAACCGATGTAGTTGGTGGTGGCATCAACGGATACGGTTGCGCCAGTGCCCATGCCGCCCAGAGCGGATTGACTGGTGCCCACGGCCGCCGCGTTGGCAGGGGCATTCTGCCAGCCGCCAGCCGAACTGATGCCCAGGTTCACCGTAGTGGCAACCCCGTTCACGGTCATCTGCGGCAGGCCGTCTGACGAAAGCGCGGAAGGAACCCAGTTTGCGAGATCGGTGCTGCCCGCCGTGGAAGGCGTGAAGGCCGTCATGTCGGTCAGCTGCCCCTTGGAGTCAAAGGTCAGCGTGCCTGTCATAAGCGCGCCCGTGCCTGCGGTGGCACTGCCGTCCTTGGCTGTATCGCCCGTGGCGATGAGGTACTGCACCACGCTGCCGGGCTGGCTGCTGGCAGCGGAATCAAAGTATATGGTGGCCTGCTGCTGGCTGCCGTCCGCGCCATACAGGGTAATGCCCTGCGCGTAGCCGTATGCCGTGTTGGAAATGGCCGGTGAGTTGGTGGCGTCATAGTTGCCGAGAAGGCTGAAATACGGATTGGTAGCGTCAACCGAGTTTTGCGTGGTCAGACCGAGGTTAAAGCGCATATCCACAGCGGTGGTTGTTTTGGCGGGCATGCTGGAGAACTTGTCGATGGTGACCTGTTGCAGGCTCCCCTTGGTGCCGTCGGCATTGTACTTATAGCCGTTGAGGGCCATGCCCGAGGGCGTGCGCAAAACGCCTTCGTTGTCCGTGCGGAAGTCTCCGGCACGCGTGTAGTAAAGGTCCACGCCGTCCGTGACCTGAAAAAAGCCCTTGCCGCTGATGGCCATGTCCGTAACGGTATTGCTGGAGTCAAAGCTGCCCTGGCCGAACATCGTGCGCACAGACTCAACCTGGAGGCCCATGCCCACCTGGCCCAGAGCCACGCGGGAACCTTGCTGCGCGTTCCACCAGTTTCCCATGCCGCCTTGCTCGGCATAGAAAATGTCGGAAAAAAGGATGCCCTGCTGCTTGTAGCCAATGGTGCTGATGTTGGCGATGTTATTTGTGGTAACATTCATGCCCTCAGCCAGGCCCTTCATGCCAGTGGCGCCTATGTATAATGACGAGTTCACGCTAGCCTCCAATAAAATAGGGGCGGCAAGGAAAGTAATTCCCTTGCTGCCCCTGGCTGTTGACGACGTCAACGTATCCGGAAAACTGCGGGCAGGCTGCGGCATTGCCGCACCCATGCGCTGTTTTTATGCCTTTTCGTCTGGCGGCAATGCCGCCGAGGACGGGTCGAACCGGCCATATGAAAAATATGCCGATGCGTCGTCAGGCAGGGGCGGTGGAGGAAAAATATTCCTCCCCGCCCTAATAATGCAGAGAGTATGCCAGATATTGAAATTATTTTTCTTCAGGCAAGCCAAGCCGTTGCCATGCACTGATGCCTTCGTGCATATGCAAAATGTTCCCTATGCCGGCCTTGGTCATGGTTTCATACGCGCTGGCCGAGCGGTTGCCAGTGCGGCAGTAAAGCAGCACTGGGGCATTTTTCGGCAGGCTTTCAATCTGGCTTTCAAAAGGCCCACCAAAGTAGTCCATATTTACCGCGCCGGGCAGATGCCCCTCGCGGAATTCCGCCGGAGTGCGCACGTCCACGATAACAAGCCCCTGAGGCGGATTTTTCAACAGGGCGTCAGCGTCTTGCACGCTGATATCCTTGGCCAGCGCGGGCACCGCCAGCAGTACGAGCACAAGCAGAGCCGGAAGACAAAGAATATGGGCCGAGATACGGTGGAAAGTGTTTTTCATGATGCTTCCATTGCAATTTTAGAGCATTCCAACGTTTAAAATGCTGCAACGTTCGGTGTAGTGGACCGAGCCGTTCGCCGCAACGCATCGTGGGTTTATCCGAAGACCTCGCTTTTAGCTGACGGTCTGCTTTGGAATGGCAGCCAATTTCAAAACCCATTTGCTCCGGGAGACATGCTCTGAAAAATTGCCTCGTTTATTTCACTGTTGCGCGGGCCTTGGCAAAGCCTTCGGCAGCGTTGCGAATGACGCTTTCATCCACGCAGAATGCCAGCCGGAAATGGCCGGGGCAACCAAAGCCCGTGCCAGGAACGGCAAGAATGCGCTCTTCAAGCAGGGCGTTTACAAAGGACACGTCGTCTCCGCCGGGAGCCTTGGGGAAGAAGTAAAAAGCGCCAGCGGGCATCTGGAATTCGTAGCCTGCCTCCGTGAGCACTTCAGCCATGGCTTTGCGGCGGGCGGCGTAGATGGAAAGGTCTACCTGCGAGCCCAGAGCGGCGGCCATGATGTGCTGCCCCACAACAGGCGGGTTGACGAAGCCCAGAATACGGTTGGTGAGGGTGAGTCCGGCCATGAGCTGGGCTTTTTCTTCCTTGGGCAACAAAGGCGAAACCGCGGCATAGCCCAGGCGTTCGCCCGGCAGGGAAAGGCTCTTGGAAAAAGAGCTGATGGCAACAGCATAAGGATAGAGAGGCAGCACCGAAGGCACTTCCACGCCGTCATACGCCAGAAAGCGGTACGGCTCGTCAGATATCAGCCAGATGGGTTTGCCGTATTGCTGGCTTTTGTTGAGCAGAAGGTCGGCAATGGCCGCTACTTCCTTGCGCTTGTAGACGACGCCCGTGGGGTTGTGGGGCGAGTTGATGAGCACCACGCGGGTTTTTTCGGTAATGGCTGCCTCAAGGGCATCAAGGTCGGGAGCAAATGTGTCTTTCTTGCTAGGCACGGCCTTGAACACGCCGCCGTGGTTGGAGACGTAGAAGCCGTATTCCACAAAATAGGGGGCAAAGGCGAGCATTTCTTCGCCGGGGTTCAGCACCGCGCGCAAGAAAGCGTTGAGCACACCAGCCGCGCCGCAGCCAAGAATCACGTCTTCCGCCGCTATGTGCGCGCCCTGTTCGTGGCTCAGGTGGGCGGCCAGTTTTTCTCGTGCCCACGGGTAACCGCCGTTGGGCATATAGCCAAAGGCAAAAGGTTCATGGGCGTGCTCGGCGAAGGCTTTCAGGCCTTCAGCCACAGCGGGCGGGGCGGGCAGGTCGGGGTTGCCGAGGCTGAAGTCATAGACATTTTCCGCTCCGTAACGGGCCTTGAGCTGTCCCCCGGCTTCGAACATGCGGCGTATCCAGGAAGCGTGTTCAAGATAACCGGCAACGCTTTCGGCAAGAATAGACATAAAACGACTCCCAGTGGTTGTTGTATTCGACATGACTATTGGTTATGCTTCCAAAAGCTGCACAAAGCAAATGTCATTTGGAGGCTCTGATGAGTTTTGATATTTTTGGCAAAGCCCTGCGCGTCCTTATGCCCGCGCTCTGCGCGGCGCTGCTGCTGCCAGCCTGCGCTGCCAAGGAAACCGAAGAGGTTCCCGTTGGCATGACCATTATGGTAAATTTGCGCGACGTTCACCGCTGCTCGCGTATTTCTCCTGAAATAACTGTGGCCGAAGCTCCCAATGGCACGGATTACTTTGATGTGCGCCTGGTGGAGTTCACCGGTGATTCCCAGGAGCTTTTTCTTGGCGGCGGCACATGGAACAACGACGGTTCCGGTACCATACCTGAAGGCGGCTTGACCCGCCACTACCGTGGCCCCTGCCCACCCAGCGGGCAAATCAAGGACTTTGCCTTTGTTGTTTCTGCTATGAACAAGGGCAGCATGCAACCCCTGGCTGTGCGTCTGCACCGTTTTTCGCAGGAATAACGCTGCAAGGCATCAGCATTTACAGTAAAATACCTGAGAACCCGGCGACCGCACAAACGGACGCCGGGTTTTCTTTGGCCTGATTTCAGAAGGCAGTGTGTTTCAATGTTGAAAGACTCTAAAGCATTTTAACTATGAAATGTTCAGGTGGCTGCGTAGGCAGACGCCCGCCGTGGAAGCGTACGCGCAAATCTTTTATTGTTGGCAACGGTATAAAAGACATAGTCAGAGCATATTAACGTTAAAAAGTTTCATATGGTAACGTTGTCGTTCTGCCGAAAAATGCAATTTTATGGAATTCAGCTGCGTTACATTTTCCAACAGCATCAGCGCTTGCCCGTTGATGGCATTGCGCGGCGCGCAGGGAGATCACCCGACCAAAGGAAGGGAAGCTCCCGAAGCAAAGCCCGCGCAGCCCTCGGCGAACGGTGGAATTTGGAAAGCCCTTGAAAACTAACCCGTAGGATGGAGATATACGAAAATCCCAGCGGGGTCGTCCGGGGGGAGTGCAGAGGGGGCCTCGGAGGGGCGGCAAGCCCCTGACAGACCCCCTCTGCCGCACGCCGCGAGGCGGCCCAAATGAAGAAAGGTCCGAGCAATCCAGAGCAGACCAGAGCATATTTCTTTTAAACTTATTCACAGGTAAAAGTTAAAACGCTCCAGTTGGCTCTATCTTTGTATGTGGAAGGCATTGCTGTTGAGAACGCCGTTCCAAGGAAGGATGTTTCCAACAAAATGAAATAAGAAGATTTTAATGGAAGTGGGGAAGAGACCCTTTAGCAAAAGGATCTCTTCCCCAGAGCATTTTTAGCGAAAGTATGCGCCAGATGCTGCGTGCGACTGTCTAGACGGAAAGCCCCATCTTGAGCACGGCTTGCATGCCGCCAGTGGAGTTCACCACATCGGTGACGCCGTGACGGGCCAGAACCAGCAGGCTGTCATAGGCGCGCAGGCCCGTATTGCAGATGATGGCCACCGGGCGGTCCTTGGGAACTTCATTGATGCGGGCGGCCACTTCTTCCAGCGGAATAGCGTGCCAGTCAGGATGTTTTTCCTGCACGGCGCGGCCAGCGGCGGCGGGGCGGGCATCAATGAAAAACACATGGTTTTCTTTGCGGTTTTTCCACAGTTCCATAAACTTGTCGCCAGTAACAGGGGTGAAGCGCCCGGCCAGAACGTTGTCGGCCACGTTGCCCACCACATTGACCACGTCCATAGCTGATGCAAAGGGCGGGGCATAGGCGATTTCAAGGTTGGAAATGTCTTCCACTGTAGGTTTGGAGTATTGCAGGGCAGCGGCTACTGCGTCCACGCGCGCCTTGAGCGAGTCGCCGTCGGCGCAGGCCCCCTGCATGCCGAGCACGCGGCTGGTGGCTTTGTCTACCACCAGTTCCAGGGTCATCATGGCCTTTTCGGGATAAAAGTGGGCATGGTCGAACTGTTCAACACTGACGCTGATGGCGTCAAAGCCTTCCTTGCGCGCATTATCCACCGTGAGGCCCACGCCGCAGAAAGACATATCAAAAAGTTTGACGGCCCAGGAGCCCACATAGCCGTGGAAGTTGGCCTTGCCGCCAGCCAGATTGGTGCCGATAACGCGGCCCTGGCGGTTGGCCATGCTGCCCAGTGGCAGATAACCCAGCTTGCCTGTAATGAGATTTTTGATGGCAACGCAGTCGCCGCCCGCATAGATGGACGGGTCAGAGGTGCGCATGTGTTGGTCAACGACGATAGCGCCAAAGGGGGCCACGTCCAGCCCGGCTTCCTTGGCGATCTGCCCGTTGGGAATAAAGCCAGCGGCAAAAATAACCAGCTGGGCATTCAGTTCACGCTTGTCGGTTACGACCTTGCTTACTGTGCCGTCTTTACCTTCAAGGCGTACGACCTTTTCGTCCGTGTACACGTCGACGCTGTGGGAAACGCAGTCATGCGCGGCCATCTGCGCCACGGAATGCGAAAGCACGCCGGGCAGAATCTGGTCCACCATTTCTACTACACTGCATTTGACGCCCCACATGTCGGCCAGAGCCACGGCGGCCTCAAGGCCGATAAAACCGCCACCCACAATAACGGCCTCGGTAATCTTGCCTTCCTGGCAGGCACTGCGGATGGCCCCGGCAGCTTCCAGGCGGGTCAGGGAAAGGACGTTTTTGAGGTCTTTGCCCTCAACGGGGGGCACGCGTGGTGTCGCGCCAGTGGCCAGCACCAGCTTGTCATACGGCAGCTTTTCTTCCTGCCCGGTAACGACATTTTTTACGGCAAGGGTTTTGGCCGCGCGGTCAATGGCTGTTGCGCGGGTCTGTGTGCGCACGGTGACGCCTTTCATGTCGCGGAAAAACTCCGCGTCGCGCACCGTGTGGTAGGGCGTGGAGCGCAGATCGTCCAGATTCTGGATTTCACCCGACACATAGTAGGGGATGCCGCAGCCTCCGTAGGAGATGAAAACGTTTTCATCCACCAGGGTTACTTCCGCTTCAGGCATAAGACGTTTGCAACGGGCCGCAGCCTTGGGGCCAAGGGCAACGCCGCCCACTACCAGAATTTTTTCAGACATTTCTGCGCTCCTTACGTGAATGTATTATGAGCAAATGAGCATTATTAACGTATTCTAAGCATGATTTGCAACAGGAACAGTAGCAGGGAACCGATATTTTTATGACCAGGGCGAGGCGGATGGTCTGGCTGAGTTGGCCTTTGCCTGCGCTGCCCCGCCAGATTGGCGGTATGTCAGCGGCCCCGGTAACGGCGCTGGTCGCCCACGCGCACGGTGATGCGTTCGTTGTCCATATATTCCAGCAAGGCGATAAGGTACTTGCGCGAAAGCCCCAGTATTTCCTTGAGGCTGCCCACGTCCAGATTGTCGTTGCTTTCAAACCAGCGCCGCACACGCTCAAGAATATCGGTAAGGGCCGGGCCGTGGTAATAGAGGCCGTCCTTGATCTTGACCAGCGCGCCTTCTTCGCAAAGCAGGCGCAGCACGGGGGCGGCCTCCTTGGCGCTGACGCCCAGCTCTTCAAGAACATCCTTGATGTTGGGGGGCGTGAGCGGGGAAGCGGTGTGTGCATCAAGCAATTTTTGCCGCAGGCCCGCCTGATCGGCCGCAAGGCTGACCTTGTGTTCCGCCAGCCGTAGTCCTTCGCCCTCAAGGGCAAGCTGCCCCTGCTTGAGCGCCGTATCCAGCACGCGTTGAATGAGGCGCTGGGGCAGGGTTTTGCTCCAACCGGCGCAAAGGGCCCCGCGCGTGAAGCCGGGCTTGAGAGGATCTTTCTGGTGCAGCTCCGCACCACGGGCAAGGCAGGCTTGCAGCAGATTGTCGAAAGGCTGCCTGGCAATCCAGAGGCGGCCTTCCTTGTCCCAGCACAGGGCCGAACTTCGGGTGGAAAGCAGTTGCAGGCCCGATTCCAGTGCAGAACGGGGAAAGCCAGTGAGCACCCGCAGGCGGGCTTCGTCTGCCCCTTCGCTTCCGCGCAGGGTGAGCACGGCTTCAATGAGGCCAGCCCTGGCTTCGTCCCGCGCCTTGGCTCCGGCTTTGCCCGCCGGGGCCATTTCGATTTCCTGATCCAGAGCGGGCAGCTTTTGCAACAGGGCCAGCTTTGCCTGCAAACCCGGATCTTTGCGGCGCAGATCGGGCGGCAGCGGGCTTAAAAGAATGCCACCCGCAACGGTGCGCAGGGGCGAATAGGCGCGCACGACGCAGTGGTCGCCAAAGATGCCCACCATATCGTCCTTGAAGCGGATTTCCGCCAAGGCTGTTTCGCCGGGGGCCAGTTTGTCCCTGTCCCAGAAAACAACGCGCGCCGGGCATTCCAGCGTGCCGTGGTGAAAATGTATTTCCACTCTCTGACGCAGGGCGCGCGGAGCGGAAGAAAGGCAGGTGAGACGCATGAGCCAGCGCTTGGCCGGGAAAAGCTCGCCGGGATGGGCCAGCACCTGACCGCGCTCTATGTCGCCAACTTCAAGGCCCTGCACGTTGGTGGCGCAGCGCTGGCCTGCCTGCACTTCGTCCACGCTTTTGCTGTGGCGTTGCAGGCCGCGTGCTTTCGTGGGGGTGTCTGGCGGCATGAAGCGCACCTCATCGCCCACTTTGACGGCCCCGGAAACAACGGTTCCCGTAATCACGGTGCCGTGGCCCTTCATGCTGAACACGCGGTCCACAGGCTGACGGAAGATGTCGCTGCGACGACGGGCGGGCAGATCTTTTGCCTGCTCAAAGACGTGCGCACGCAGCGCGTCCACGCCTTGCCCCGTGGCTGACGACACGGGAAAAATGGGCGCGCCTTCAAGAAAGCTGCCAGCCAGAAAGCCGCGCACGTCTTCTGTAACCATGTCCAGCCAGTCGGCTTCCACCATGTCGGCCTTGGTCAGAGCCACAAAGCCGTTACGGATGCCGAGCAGAGAGCATATCTCAAGATGTTCGCGGGTTTGAGGCATAACGCCTTCGTCAGCCGCAATGACCAGCATGACAAAATCAACGCCAGCGGCCCCGGCCACCATATTTTTTACAAATCGTTCGTGTCCGGGTACGTCCACTATGCCCAGCCGTTCGCCGTTGGGCATGTCTACCCAGGCGAAGCCAAGCTCAATGGTGATTCCCCGGCGCTTTTCCTCTTCCAGCCGATCGCAGTCGATGCCGGTAAGAGCCCGAACCAATGATGTTTTGCCGTGGTCGATATGACCGGCTGTGCCCAGCACTACAGCCATATGATACCCCCTGAAGTTGTTGCCTCAAGATAGCATGCGGTAAAGGCCATTTGCAAATGCGCGAAAATCTGGATTTTTGCGGTAAATACCGTGCGGTTTTTCTGAAATCAGGCAGTTTCGTAAGAAAAATATGTAGCCAGGTTGGGGCAGATTTTATGCAAGCTGGCGAAGTGGAACGCAAAAAGCGGGGCGAAAACGCCCCGCTTTTATCTTGATTCCATGTCGCGTTAGCAAAACCGATTCGTCGGTAGCTATACCGCCTGGCTTGTCATGTGTTTCCCGCCAGCAACAGCAGCGGCCTCTTCTTCACGCGCCTTGATAAGAACCATAGCGCGGCGGGCCAGCTGGGTAACTTCGGGCTTGGATATCTGGTCGTCGGCACCGACGCTGTCGCCCTTATGGCGGAGCTTGTCCGTAATGAGTGACGAAAACAGGATCACGGGCAGCTTGCTGAGCACATGATCTGTTTTGATGCGGTGGGTGAGGTTGAGGCCGTCCATCACAGGCATTTCGATGTCTGAAACCACAACGTGCACAAAATCCGAAATGGGCTGTCCGTCTTCTTCGCAGCGGCGCTTGATGTCCTCAAGTCTTTCCCAGGCAGCACGCCCGTTGGAGACGACTTCAACGGTAAATCCCGCTTTTTCCATCAGGTCGCGCAGCATTTCGCGCACAAGGGCAGAGTCGTCCGCCACCAGGGCACGGTAACCGGAGTTGCTCCAGTCCTTGCCAAGGTCGTCCAGCCGCAGGCCCAGTTTGGGATTGAGGTTGGCCACAACCTTTTCAAGGTCCAGCAGAAAAATGATGCGGTCTTCAAGTTTGACCACGCCGATGACCGTATTGTTGGAAACAGCGGCCACATATTTGTTCGGCGGTTCTACCTGCTCCCAGCTGATGCGGTGGATGCGGTTGACGCCGGACACCATAAAGGCCGTGGTGACGTTGTTGAATTCCGTTACGATGGTCTTGGGCTGCTCTTCATTGATGGGATGGGTCTTGCCAAGCCACATGGCCAGATCCACCAGCGGAATGATGCGCGACCGCAGGTTGAACGCGCCAAGCACGCTTGGGTGCTGCACTTCCGGCAGTTCCGTAACCTTGGGCATACGGATGATTTCCAGCACTTTCGCCACGTTGACGCCGTAGTAGCCACGGTAAGAGGGTGCCGGAACGGGCTGGCCGTTTTCATCCAGCTGGGGGGCTTCGCCGGAAGGGGCAACGAATTCGTCTAGATAGAATTCCACCACTTCCAGTTCGTTGGTGCCGGCTTCAAGTAGAATATTGGACTGGGACATGCTGCCTCTCCAGGGTCGTGCCGCACAGGCGGGTCGTTAGCGCATTTCACTTTTGAAATGCTGTGGCGGCTGCGTGAGCAGACGCCCGCCGTGGAGCGTAAGCGCAATTTATTTGCGCGGTTAAGCGCCGGAACGGGCGTGTCTTAAATTTTGTGAATGCGTATTTTCAACTTTACTCTGTACTAGGGCATTGAAACTTTGAAATGTGCTGCATTTCAAAGGTAATCAGCTCTAGAGGGCCGAAAGCCATGCCTCGGCTGCGTCTATAAGACTTTTCGGCGTAGAAGCGCCAGCCGTAAGGCCTGCCTGCGACTTATTTGCAAAATTTGCTGCTTCAAGCTCTTCGGCACTTTCAACATGGTAGGTGGCGATGCCGCTAAGGGCTGCCACATCCGCCAGACGTCGCGTATTACCGCTCTGGCGTCCTCCAACGACTACCATGACATCTACCGAGGAGGCAATATTTCGGGCTTCTTCCTGCCGCTCGCGGGTTGCATCGCAAATAGTGGACAGGATTGCAAGATCCTTGAGCGAGCTGGACAGCGTTTCGCGTATGGCCGTAAAAATTTCGCGGTCCTGTGTGGTTTGCGAGGCCAGAACGTAGGGGCAGGCCGGGTCCAGATGCAGGGCCGCCAGTTCCTCGGCATTGCCAAATACATGGGCCGGGCCACTGGCGTAAGAAATAAGGCCGCGTACCTCGGGGTGATCTTCTTCGCCGAAAAGCAGCAGGGTTGCGCCCTGGGCAGTGGCGCGCGCTATGGAAAGCTGCGCCTTTTTGACCTTGGGGCAAGTGGCGTCCACCACGGTTGCACCGCTTTCAAAGACCTGCCGTTCCACCTGCCGGGTGATGCCGTGCGCGCGGATGACGGCAACATCGCCCGGTTGCAGTTGCGAGGGGTCCTTGACGCAGACAACGCCACGGGCTTCGTAATCGGCCAGTACTTGCGGGTTGTGGATGATGGGGCCAAGCGTGCATATGCGGCCCGGCTCCACGCCCTTAACCCGTCCCGAAGATCCTTCAAGAGCGGAGTTGAGCTTTTGCAGGGCCAGGCTGACGCCCATGCAGAAACCCGCTGTTTTGGCGCGGCAAACGTTCATGTGTTCTCCTGCTGTGCCGATGCCGTTTTGCGCCGCAAGACGGGCATGATCGTCACAATCAATTTTCCTGTAGAAGGGCAGCGTCTCAAACAGTCAGGCATCTGTCCAGTGCTTCTTCAAGCTCTTCCCAGCTTGAGCAGCGGCAGAGTTCCTGCCGCAGCGCCCGTGCACCGGGCAAGGAGCGAACGTAACGCGGCACGACGCTGCGCATTTTCCATATGGCCGCTTTGCCGGGGCAGTGCAGCTGGGCAAGCTCCATATGGCGTAAAATCATGGCCTTGAGTCCGTCTGCATCCTGAATTTGCGGCTGCCTGCCCGCGCAAAGGGCTGCATGGTCGGCAAAAATGGCCGGGTTGTGCATGGCCCCGCGTGCGTACATAAGCCCGGCAACGCCTGTCTGTTCCAGGCAGGCCATGCCGTCGGCGGCGCTGAACAGGTCGCCGCTGGCCATCAGCGGAATGGACAGCCGCGGGGCCAGATCTGCCAGCGCCTGCCACTGGGCTGTGCCGCCAAAGCCCTGACGGGCCGTGCGCGGGTGCAGCACCAGCCAGCCAGCGCCCGCGTCTTCCAACCGCAGTGCCAAATCTGGCAATACGGGGCGCGCGTCGTCCAGGCCCAGACGCAGCTTGAAGCCCACCCTTCCCGGCCCGGCGGCGGCCAGCATGGCTCGGGCCACCTCAAGGATGTTGTCTGTATCACCAAGCATTGCAGCGCCCGCGCCCTGACGCAGCACCTTTGAAACAGAGCAGCCCATGTTGAGGTCAAACCAGCCGTACCCGGCTTCACGCAACAGGCTGACAGCCCGGCTCAGAAAGGAGGCTTCGGCTCCAAAAAGCTGTACCACCAGCGGCTGGTCTTCGGGCAGGCTCATCAACAGTTCGTTGGTGCCGGGACTTTCATAGACCAGCCCCTTGGCGCTGACCATTTCCGTCACGCAGACGGCGGCCCCGTATTCGCGGCAGAGCAGGCGAAAGGGCAAGTCGCTGTATCCGGCCAACGGGGCCAGCCAGGGATGCTCCCGGCCTATGGGCAGGCTTGGCGGGTTGCAGGGGCAGGGGGGCAGAGAAAAGGCCTTGCTCACGGGAATCCTTAAAAATTACTGACAAATGTCTGTGTTATACGGTTGTGCGGACTGCTGCCCTGTGCGGTGGCGTAACAGCCTTGTCGTAGTGGGCATTTTAACTTTGAAATTTATGTGCTCCGCCCCTGAATGAGGGGCAGCGTGACGTGACGCGGCGTGGATTCGCAGTGCAGATCCCGCCAAAAGTGCCTTGCCCGGCAGAAGGACAACGTTGAACGCAAAGTGTTTCAGAGTTGATCTGCCATTGAGGCATTGGCGGCAGGCAGTGCCGCAAAAGCGTCAGCACGCGATGCGCCAATTTTGCCGGAAAACAGGTATGGCATCAACCCGCGCTTTTTTGCGGTTTTGACGCAACTCTCAGGCCTGATGCCTTTTGCTATTTTTTCGGGGTTTCGGATTCTCCGGCGGGCATGGCCGGGCCTTGCAGTTCATCTGTTCCGGCAAAGGGCGCAGGAGGGCGCGGCCCGACAATGGTAATACTGGCTTCGGCAACCTGATCGGGCATTCCGGTCACGCCAGATTGGGGGGCTGCCTGCGTTTCTGCCAGGCCGGGCGCGTTTTCACCCGAAAGGTCAGGGGCGTCGTCGCCCGCCCTGCTGGGTGCGCTGCTGCTTTGGGCAGCTTCCACGCTCGCGCCATCTGCCTGATCCGCTTCGCTTGCTTCACCAGTGGCGTGGGATTCTTCTGCCTTTGCCTCTTCGCGAACATCCAGCGGCATCTGGTCAATCTGCGTGGGTACGGTACTGGCTGCAGCTCCAGCCTCTGTTGCGTTAAGAACTGGCGGTTCCTCTTCTTCGCCCTCACTGCCATCCCCGGTAGAGGAGGTGACAATGCCAGCCTGTGAAGACGCCGTTGCACCGGATGACGCCGCCTGAACCGCGAGGCCGGGCACAGGATAGACGCACTGGCCGTCACGGCAGGTGACCCGGTCCAGAAGGGAGGCCGCCTGACGCAGCCCGTCATTGGTGGTCTCGGCCACAAAGCCGTTGCTGAGGTGCTCAAGTATGCCCGTGCGTTCAAGGATGCGGCTCACGGCCCGGCTGCCCACCACAAGGATAACAGGGATGCTGCGGGCGTAGCAGCGCTCAACAAATTGCGACAGGGCGTGCGCGCCGGAGGCGTCCAGCCAGAAAACGCGGCTCAGGTGCAGCACCACAAGGCGGGCGGGCTCTTCGTCTTCCTCATAGAGCTGGCGTTCCAGCTCGTGGATAGCGCCGAAAAAGAGCGTGCCTTCAATGACATACACGGCGATGCCTTCGGGCAGCCCGGCGGGGGCGTCGCGCAGCAGCGGGTCGTTGGCGCGCAGCCGCCGCACGCGCGGGTGGGCGGTCTTATAAATGAAGAGCACCAAAGACAGCAGCACACCGATGAAAATGGCTTTTTCAAGGTCGAAAATAAGGGTGGAGGCAAAGGTCATTGACAGCACGATGCGGTCAATGCGCGTGGCCACAAGGCACAGGCGTATGGCCTCGATGTCGATCATTCGTGCAGCGATAATGAGCAAAATGCCGCCCAGGGCAGGCAAGGGCAACCATGAGATGAACGGGGCCAGGGCAAAGAGCATTGGCAAGGCCAGTATGCCCGAAAAGACCGTGCCCATGCGGGTGCGGCCGCCTGATGTGACCATGAGCGCGCTGCGCGTAAAGGAACCGCAGCCCGGTATGCCGGAGGTGATGCCTGCGGCCATGTTGCCAAGCCCCTGGCCTATGAGTTCCTGGCTGCCGTCAAAATTGTCGTTCTTGACGCTGGCAAGCTGCTTGCCGATGGCCAGAGATTCAACCGTACCCAGCAGGGCCAGAGCCAGTGCGGGCATAAAGAGGTCGCGCACGGCGGCGAGATCAAAGGCAGGAGGCACAGACAGCGGCGGGATAATACTGGGGATGGCTCCCACAAGGGGAACGCCGTACTGGTCTGCCCTGAAAAGCCACGCAATGGCCGTCACTACGGCCAAAGCGGCCAGCGAGGCGGGAAAGCGGCGTGAAATACGCTTGAAACTTATGGCCAATAAAATGGTCAGGCCAGCCAGCGCCGCGCACCAGTAATTGGCCTGCGGCAACCCATGCAGCACGTCGAATATCTGGAAAAAAAAGCCCGCCTGCTTGGGACCGGGTATGCCGAGAACCGTTTTGAGCTGCCCCATGCCGATAAGCAGGGCCGCACCTGTGGTAAAGGCCACCATAACCGAATGCGAAATAAAGTTGGCAAGGTCGCCCAACCGCGCCAGCCCCATGCCCACCTGTATGAGCCCGCAAAAGAGTGCAAGACCGAAAATGTAGGTCATGCGCACTTCTTCCGGCATACTGCTGATGTATACGCCGCCCACGCTCACCGTGGCCATAGTGGAAAAGATCACCATTGAAATGGCGTTGGTGGGCCCGGCGGCCATGAAGCGCGACGATCCCCACAGAGCCGCCAGAATGACGGGCAGCATACACGCGTAGATGCCGTATTGCGGGTGCACGCCCGCAATAATGGCATAGGCCATAGCCTGTGGAACGGCCATGGGCGTGACTGTGACGGCAGCCATGAGGTCTGCCTTGAAATCACGTGGTGAGTATGTCTTTAGTGTCGTCAGAAAAGGAAAGATGCCCGTCAGGCGCATGCTAGTCCTCCTTTGGCGGGTCGTCTTCCAGCCGCAGCACGTCATGTCCCAGGGCGTAATGCATGAGACGCGGACGCTCCACGGATTTTTTCAGGGAATTGATGATGCGGGTCATGCGCCTTGTGCCTTCCAGCACGCCGCCCAGGTGTCCCGCAAGTTCGGTAAGGTCTGCCCGGGCAAGGGCGCTTTCCAGCTCCAGGGCCAGCATACGGCCTCTGGTGCCTTCGGCAAATTCGGCCATCAGCTCGCGTGTAAGGCGCAGGGCGCGGGCCTGGGTGGCGTCAATGTCTTCCACCAGCTCGCCGCAGTATTCCGCCTGGTTCCGCATGACGTTGAGGGCATTGTTGCCGTAATGGGCCATAGCTCCGGCGGCTTTTTCCAAGGCGTCGCGGGCTACGGCTATGCGGCGGCCCACGGTAAGAGACACCAGGCGGGCACACTTGGCCAGAAAGCGTTCGTCATAGTTTTCAAAGCCATACTCTCTTGTGGTGTACAGCATGACAAGCCCGAAGGGCGGTTTGTCGCTGCGGTCACGCAGCACAAAGGCTAGGCGCGAGCGGAAACCCTCCTTGTAGATCACGCAGTCAAAGGAGTCGCCGCCTCTATCAAGGGCCTGAAGGTTGTTGGAGACCACATAGCGCGTGTGCCGCTGCAAAATGGCGTTCATCACAGGATGCTCGCGCAGGGACTCTTCCAGCATGGGAGCCACGATGGGAATGGATTTGCCGTTCACATGGTTGGCTGAACGCGCTACCCATTCGCCTTCTTTATTGCGCAGGCGGCAGACATAGAGTTCAGCGTGCATGGCATGCACAAGAATTTCGGCACTTTGGCGCAGCACTTCACCAGGAGGAGCCATGCGGTCGGCAATGGCAAGCAGATCGCTTGAAACCCGCAGCAGCATTTCCGTATCGCTTTGCATGGACGCTACTGAAGACAGCAGGTGCAGCAGGCAGCGCCAGCTGCGCAGAGGCACGCCGCGCACCGAGGGTCTGTAGCCCTGCGTAAGGGTTCGCTTGGCGGCAGGAATCAGGCCCAGAACTGCCGCGCGCATTTCGGGCGGGGCGTATTTTAAAAGCCGAATGATCTCCTCGCGGATATATTCCTTGGTGTGCTGTGGCACTGTGTGCTCCATTTTCCGCAGGGTGACCTTGGCCGCGGTAGAAAAAGACAAAAGGCTGCGGCCTTGTCAAGCCACAGCCGCCTGGACGTGTTTTATTGAGAGGCAGATCTGCTTTTTATGGCTTGAAGCCCTGATGTCAGACAAAAACAGGGCTCACCTCAGATTACCAAGCATAGTCCTGAATGGTCGGCAGGTCAACGGCATTCATTATTTTGACCCTGCTGCCGCAGAGCTTGGAGAGAGATTCTTAACCCACTTGAAAAACAATTGATTTTTCAAATGGCAGTGAATTTGCAACTGACGAAATGCGGCCCGCAACGTGCTTTTGTGCGCGGGCGCGGCAATGAAGCCGCCGGGCAATTACATGCGCCAATAATATGCGGTAATCGCGTGCGCCAATAGCGCGCGGCGTGGTCAGGCATGGACAAGATCTACACCTCTGCCATTCACCGGACTGCGCAGCAAACCATTTTGTTAGAAACACCGTAAGCTCAGGGCACGGCCCGTATATTTCAGGAATACTCATGAAGCGTCACAAAACCATTCTCATCATAGCCTCTTGCCTTGGCAGCGCATTGCTACTTCTGGGGCTTTTGGCGGGTTTTGTGCCGCAAAAAGAAGGGCATGAACTGCGACGCCGGGCGAGTCCCGTAATCGTCAGCCTGCGGCCAGAGGACATGCCCACGCCCATTGTATCATGGAGCAACGGCTCGCGGCAGTGGTCGCTGCGCCGGGCGGTTTCACCCGTGGTGGCTGTGGCGGGAGCAGCGTTGCCGAGCGGTGTGGAGGATGACTTGTTTTCGCAGCTTCCTGAGGCGTCGGCGCAGCTTGCCTCTGTGCTGGCGCTGGACGGGGTTTCCATGCCTTTTCTTTTGACCATGCAGCCGCCGCAGTATGGCGACGCGCTGGACTCCCGGGGGCAGCCGTTGCGCTGGCTTGCCGCCGAAACCCTGCTGGAGGGCTATAGCCCGGTCATTTTCCGCGCAGGCAGCAAGGGGCGTGCGGGCCAGATGGAAAGAGACGGCGCTTTGTCCGGCGACAGCTACTTGAGCTACGGCAACCTGCCTGCCAGAGCCGCCCGTTATCAGCAACTGGTGGAAAATTTTGCCAGACGGTACAACCTCAGTACCGAACTCGTATACGCCATCATTCACAGTGAAAGTTCTTTTTCAACCACCCTCGTAAGCCACAAATCGGCCATGGGGCTCATGCAGATACTGCCTGACACCGCCAGCGGTGAAGTGCATAAGTATCTGTATGGTCATACTGGTGACGTGAGCTTTGAAGAATTGCGCGTGCCGGAAATCAATATCCGCTACGGCACCACCTATCTTCATATACTGCTCACACGCTACTTTGCCGGGGTGTATGACCCGCTTGCCCGCGAATACTGCGCTGTGGCGGCGTACAATATGGGCCCCAACCGTTTTTTGCGGCTTTTTGGCAAGACCAACGAGGAAGCTGTGGATGTTATCAACGGTATGACCGCCGACCAATTGTACGAAGACCTTACCAACCGTCTTCCCGTTGCCGAAACCCGTGCCTATGTTGCCAAGGTTGCCCGTATGAAAGGGCATTATGCCGCCCTGCAATAGGGGCGAGCCCGTACAACAGGCTTTTTGCCCCCCAGGCCGAGGGCAAGGGGATGCGGTAATTTTTTTGTCTGGATATTTTTACGGACAGCGGGGTTTGGCAGGGAAAAAACGGTTGAGGTGCCAATAAAAACAACGTACACCATTGACAACACGCCGTGAGGGCTTCTTAGCGTAACGCGGCAATTCTGAGAGGAGTATCCATTACCATGCGAATTCGTTATTTTCTGCCGCTGGCCCTGATGTTGAGCCTTATGCTTATTGCCTGCCAACAGGGCGAAGGCTCTTCCCAGCCCAAGCTGGCGGTCGTGGATATGACGCGCATCATGCGCGACAGCGAAGCCGGAAAGGCCGGGGTGAAACACCTTGAAGCTCTTCAGGCCGACATGCAGGAACAGCTGAACGCCATCCAGGGGCGTCTGGAAAAGAACGCCAACGACGCTGACGCCCAGAAAGAGCTGCAGACCGTCTACATGATGTCGCAGCAGCGCATGCAGGTTGAGCAGCAGAACGTGGTTAACGTTCTGTATGACACCATGCAGCGCATTATCAACGCTTACCGCACCGAAAAGGGCTACGCGCTTATTATCAGCTCTGAAGCCGCCGCTTCTTTTGACCCCAAGGCTGACGTGACCACGGACATCATCGCGGCCATGAACAAGCAGAAGGTGGACTTCAAGCCCGCAGCCGCCGAAGGCGCTGCCGATGCCGCAGCTGCCCCCGCGGTAGAAGCGCCCAAGGCCGCCGCTCCTGCTGAAAAGCCTGCGGACAAGGCTGCTGAAAAGCCCGCCAAGCCCGCTGAAAAGAAATAAGTTTCGCATCACGGTTTTTCGTGACCGGCTCATGCCGGACAGCGACAAAGTAAAACCCCCGGTCGTCAGGATCGGGGGTTTTCTTTGGCGCTGGAGCAAACAGGCCTGGGGCCGTTTCATGTTACGTTTCTGTGCCATACTGGACAGAGCTTGTAAGGAAGAGCATGCTTTTTCGCGTGCGGCGAAGCGCCCTCATATGCACAGAAAAATGGCCTTTGACGGCTGGTTTTCTGAGGTGTAAGACCTCACCCGTCGTTTGGCGACACAAAATGTTTCAACCTGCATCTGCGTGGCGGTGGCTGCGTGTGCAGAACCAGAGCAGCTTCAAGGTGAACCTGCCCCAAAAATCTTACCTTTTCGCAATGGTCGAGAGTTGATATGTTTCATGCCCTTTTTGCAGTGATTCCCGTATTCTGTATCATTGGCTTTGGCGTTTTGCTCCGGGCGCGCGACGTGCTGCCCGAAAATACCGGGCCCGTGATTGGCGTGTATGTGCTCAAGGTGGCTCTGCCGCTGCTCATCCTGCACCTGCTGGCCGGGGCGAGCCCCGAAGATCTGGGCAGAGGCGGCTTCTGGCTGGCCCTTATTGGCTCCCAGCTGGTCATGTATGTGCTCGGCTATATGGGGGACAAGCTGTTCTGCCGCCGGGGAATCGGCCCCGCTGTCATCAGCGGCTTTTCCTGTTCGGCCTGTAACGCGGCTTTTGTGGGCCTGCCCATTGTATCCAACCTCTGGCCCGGCAACAGCGAAGCTATGCTTGTGGCCGGACTTGCCATTCTTACACCCAATGTCGTCATTATTCTGGCGCAGGGCCGGCTTGACATTCTGGCTGGCTCTCTGGCCTGGAAGGGCGGCAGTGTACTGACGTTTGCGGGCAGCCTGGTGCGTATTTTCATTCTGGGCAATCCTCTGCTGCTTTCCACGCTGGTGGGCGTGGTGCTTTCCGTATCGCGGATCGGCCTGTGGGAACCGTTGGACCGCGCCATAAGTCTTGTGGGCTACACGGCGGCTCCCTGCATGCTGCTGGCCCTTGGTCTGGACTTGCGGCAAAAGCTTGCCGTGGCTACCCGCCGGGCGCAGGGCGGCGTAGTGCTTCGTCAGGCATGGTTCGTCCTGTGCAAGCTGGTGCTGCATCCCCTGCTGTGCTGGGGCATCATGTACGCTATGGGAATCACGGGTTTGTGGCTGGTTATTCCGGTGCTTATCAGCGCAACGGCAACGGCCCTGCTGGTCAGTGTTATTGCCCAGGTTTACAGCGCCGTGCCTGAAGAGGCCGCGCTTACAGCCGTGGTGACCAATGGCGCAAGCATTTTGACCCTGACGGGTTTTGTGTGGCTGTTCCACGCGCTGGGTATGCTTTAAGACCTGAGAGATTTGAATGCCTGACCGCCTCGCGCGGGCAGGACGCATAAAAATATACGCAGGCGTCTGCGGGAAAAATGTCCGGCTTGCCGGACATTTTTTTGCACCTGACGAAGGGAACACGGCGGCGGTCATGCCGTCACGGATGCCCGGAAAAACCGCCCATTACAGACGCCCGCCACGGCCTTGTATCCGTGGCGGGCGTCTGACGTTATCGCCGTATCTGCTATCCGGGGATTATCGTGGCGGGCAGGTACATGACGCACGCCTGTTCCCCACAAAAAATGCAAGCAACAAGGCCGCCGCAATGGCGCAACTGCCTGAAAACACAAATGCGCATGCTGGCGATATGCCCTGATATAAAAAGCCGAATACTATGGAGGCGGGCAGAAGAAACAGGCCCGCGGTCAGATTGAACCAGCCGAAGGCTGTTCCCCGGCGGTCTTCTGCCACCAGATCAACCACCAGGGCTTTTTCAACGCCTTCGGTGGCCCCCATAAACAGGCCGTAAAAGCCGAACAGAAGAAAAAGCATGTTGGTGCTGTTGTCTATGGCGCTGACGCCAAAATAAAATATGCCGTAGGCCGTGTAGCCGCAAAGCAGGACCGTGATGCGCCCGATCTTGTCCGACAACGCCGCCAGCGGGACGGAAAAAATCATGGCAACCGCAGATACCGCCGCCCACAGCAGCGGCACATACTCTGACGGCATGCCAACTTCCCTGGCGCGAAGCAGCAGAAACATGTTTGAAGAATTGCCCAGTGTAAAAATAGCCACAACCACCAGGTATTTCTTGAATACTGGCGGCATGTCGCCCAAGCGCCAGTCAAAAGTAACGTGTTTTGCCACGGGCCTTGCCGGGGCGGCTTCCTGAATTTTCAGCGAAAGAAAAAGACAAATGAGCGCGGGAACAACGGCCAGCAAGAAAATATGCTCAAGCGGAACTTTCCACGACAGCAGCGCGAAGGCCAGCAACGGACCGATAACGGCTCCTGCGTTATCCATAGCCCTGTGCAGGCCAAAGGCCAGCCCACGCTGACCGGGGGCCGCACAGGAGGCTAAAAGCGCATCCCGTGGAGAAGTCCTCAGTCCTTTACCCACCCTGTCGGCAAAGCGGATGAGCAAAAGCCAGCCCCAGCTTCCGGCAAAGGCGATGAGGGGTCGGCCAAAACCCGCAAGGCTGTAGCCCAGGATTATCCACGGCTTCGCTGAACGGGTGCGGTCCATGATGACACCAGAGAACAGTTTCAGCAGGCTTGCCGTGGCCTCCGCTATTCCTTCAATGACGCCAAGCGCGCGAGGCCCGGCCATCAGCACAGAAGACAGGTATAGCGGAATGACCGGGTATAACATCTCGCTCGCGCTGTCATTGCAAAGACTTATCAGGCCGATGAGCCAGATGTTGCGCGGCAGATTGAAGATGCCGTTTATCATGTTGCACTTTCCTCAGGTCAAACGGCGCTATTCTTCACCGGTGATGCCGAATTCAATGGGTGTTTTCACATAAAAAATTTTAAGGCCTTCTGCGGCTACTTTGGCAAACAGCTGGTCTGATTTTTCCGTGTCCACAGCCATCGTAATTTCCACAGGCTGCTCGGCAAGATCGAAAAAATGAGCGGAATGCAGCTTGCCGTCGCGGCCATAACCGCTTTGTGCCGCAGTCACCGTTACGCCGCTGATGCCAAGTTTTTTGGCTTCAGCAGTCAGCCATTCCGCAATGGTGAGGGAACCGTGAAGGCGAGTCTGCTGCGTGAAGAACGTCAGTTGATAGCCGTGCATGGGCGACCTCCTAAGCATGCAGGTTTTTGAACAGGGCGAATGTGGCGATTCCCAAAAGCGTCATCAACAGGGAGCCGAAGACGTGCAGCGCAATTGCGCCCACTGCCATAACAAGACGCTGTTGCTGCAACAGAACGGTCACCTCTGCGGAAAATGTGGAAAACGTCGTCAGCCCGCCCAAAAATCCGGTAATGCACAGTAACCGCCACTCTGGGGGCAAGGCAGGAAAAAAATCGAAAAAACTGATGGCCAGGCCGATGCAGTATCCCCCGATAAGGTTGGCCACAAGCGTTCCCATAGGGATGGGCGGAAACAAGGCATTGAGCATAAGCCCCAGCCCCCAGCGCAGAACCGAGCCAGCGGATGCTCCCACACTTATGGCAATTACTGATTTCAGCATATGAAAATGCTCCTGTTCGCATTGCCGCGCATACAAACTGGTTGCGCCTGATGTGTACCCGTGGCGCACCGCACTGACGATGGATTTAGTATTACAGTGTGTTGGAAATATGCTCCTGTTGTTACAGGCGTGCTCCAGTCAGGCATGGTAGTTTGCAACATGGGATGCTCCAATGAAAAAAGGTAACTACACCCTTGGGCGTGGTTACCTAAAAAAATACCTACCAACGCCGAAGCAGTGATAGGAGTTATCAGCAAATGCGGTTCAAGGGGAACTCCATCCCCGTTAAGTAAGCTTATTCCCTTGGCGCAAAATGTCAATTCCTACACAGACGACAGCACCGTGGCGCGGATGCCGCCTGTGGCATGTTCGCGGCAGCAGATGCCTGCCCCGCAGCGCGAGAGCATGATACTTTTGAGATCGCGTGATGCCTGAAGATCGCCGTCTCTTAAACCCCGCCTCTGGCCGCTTCGAATCAGAAAGCTTCGTGCTATACAAAAAATAAAAGTTTTAGGGGGTGGGGGCGTGGGGGAGGGATCCTTTTACAAAAGGGTCCCTCCCCCACAAAACACTCTACCTCCCACAAAATATTAAATGAAACTCCCTGCCTGATAACTGCTGCGCACCAGCGGGCCGGAAAAGACATGCTTTACGCCGAGGGATTTTCCGTAAGCGGCATAGGCTTCAAACTGTTCCGGCGTCACATAGCGGTCAAGCGGGTGGTGTTCCTTGCTCGGCGGCAGATACTGGCCGATGGTGATGATGGAACAGCCCGCCGCGTGCAGGTCGTCCACCACCTGCCGCACCTGATCGTCCGTTTCGCCCAATCCCACCATAAGGCCGCTTTTTGCCACACGACCTGCCGCATGCACGCGGCGCAGCAGTTCAAGGCTCTGCTCGTAGCGGGCTTGAGGCCGCACGCTGCTGTACAGGGCCGGATGGGTTTCCACGTTGTGATTGATAATGTCGGGCGCGGCGGTCATGACTGTGCGCAGGGCAGCTTCATTGCCCTGAAAATCGGGAATGAGCACCTCGATGCTGCTTTTGGGCAACGCGCTTCTGACGGCTGCAATGGTGAGGGCAAAGTGCTCCGCGCCGCCGTCTTCCAGATCATCCCGCGTGACGGACGTTATGACAATGTGCTTGAGCCCCAGGGCAAGAGCCGCCTTAGCCACGCGCTCCGGTTCGTCAGGGCTGGGCGCGGCGGTCTGGCCGGGGTGGATGTTGCAGAAGCGGCAGTTGCGCGTGCAGGTTTCGCCCAGAATCAAAAATGTGGCTGTGCCCGAAGAATAGCATTCTTGCCTGTTGGGGCAGTTGGCCGCCTTGCACACGGTGAAAAGGCCAAGATCATCCACCAGACCTGTGGTGGTGAAAAAACGCTTGTCCGAGGCAAGGGGGCGGCGCAGCCAGGGGGGCATGCGCAGAGGCTTTTGCGTGCCAGCGCCGCAAGGGGCGGTGGCGGAGGTTTTGCAGTTCACTTTTTCCGTCCTTTATGCGCTGTGAAGCAATGTCATAAGCCTGTGCCCTGGCTGCATGACGGGCGGCTCCCCGTGGGCAGCGGGCTGAAAAACGGCGTAAAATTCTTTGATGAACGCCAGCTTGACCGCATCCATTTGGGGCGCGGCCTGTGCGGATTCTCTGGCGATGGACGTGGCTGAAACGCCGTCCAGCCCGCAGGGCGTGACAAAATTAAAAAGAGAAAGATCTTCGGCCACGTTGAGGGCCAGACCGTGCATGGTGATGTATCTTTTTACGGCAATGCCCAGCGAGGCGATTTTTCTGCCTTCTGTCCACACGCCGGGAAAGCCCTCGCGCCGTGCGGCGTCTACCTGAAAAGATGCCAGCATGTGTATGGCAGCCTCTTCAAGGTCGTGCACATACGCGCGAATGCCGCCAGAACGTTTTTTCAGGTTGATAATGGGGTAGGCCACCAGCTGGCCGGGAAAATGGCAGGTCACGTTGCCGCCTCTGGTGCTGTGCACCACATCCACATGGCCCTTGCACAGGGCTTCAAGGTGGGGCGGCACATTTTCCGCGCCGGAGTTTTTGCCCACGCTCACGGTGGGCGGGTGCTCCAGCACAAGCAGGACGTCGTCCCCGCCCGCCTGTACCCACGCCTGCACCTGCTCTTGCAGGGCAAAGGCGTCAAGATAGCCGATGCGGCCCAAGTCAAATGCAAACATAGTCATGCCGTGGTTTATGTTCGTGGGCTGATTACAGACCTGTCTTGTACTACAAGAACCTTACATACGGTGTATCGCCAGCAACACCAGCGGGCTGAACGGGCCTGATTGCAGGCGCTGCTGAAATGCGCGCGGTATCTGCTTTCAGGGCGTGCTGGCATAAGAGCTTTTACACACTTTCGGTCGAACCGGGCTGTTCTTTGCCTGAATCGTTTCAGAAAGGGAGTGCGCGCACGTTTGGCTCAATCCCTCACTGGAGGTCGCAGGGGGTTGCATCCTGCGACAGAAAAATCAGCTCTTCCGTAATATCCAGCAACTCTTCCATCAGGCCGCCGCCGCTCATTGGATGGCCGAAAAGCGCCTGCCTCTGATGGTCCAGGCCGTGCCTGTCCACGGCGTCCGGCAATGTGGGATGCAGGGTCTCGGCTAGACGGCAAGCCAGAAAATACCCTTCGGCCCCGGCGGCGAAGAGGTCGGCCAGCTTGCTGAAATGCGGCTCCACTTCTTGCCAGTAGGCCAGTGCCGCAGGCGAGGGCGCAAGGCTGGCAGCCGTACACAGGGCAGCGTGCAGATTGTTGCAGGCAGCCCCCGGCAGGCCCGTGCGCCAGCCCCACAGCCAGTGGGTGCGGCCAAAAAAGAGGTGGTGCTCAACGGCCAGATCCAGCAGGCCGCGCATGTGGCGCAAAGCGTCCAGCAGGGCGGCGCTGCGGCTGCCTTCCGGCCAGGCATGGCAGGGGTGGCGCAATTGCCACAGCGGCACGTCGGCGCGGGATGGCTCCAGCCCTGTGAGCTGTTGCAGCAGTTGGGCCAGCCACAAGTTGGCGTCGGGGCTGTGCGGCGTTTCAAGATGGGAATAACTCAGCACATAGCGTCCCTGGCCGTATTCACCGCTGACCACAAGGGGCTGGCCTTTAAGAAAATCTGCCGAAAGATTGACGCCGTACAAGCTCTGCCACTGTTCAAATATGTGCGGCGGTATGCTCTGCAAGGGCAGGTCGGCCAGCCAGAAATCGGCATCGGGCGCATCGTAGGCCGCCAGAACGCGCACCTGCGGGTTCTCTTCGGCGGCGAAGCGCCCCGGCCACCACACGGGCAGACTGGGGGCATGGGGGGGGTCCATTGACGGCTGGTTCTGGCGTTGGCTCGGGCATGCGCTGGATTTTTCAAGCGCTGGCGCAGACTTCGTGCCAGATGCAGGGGCTGAAGTTGATGCAAGGGCCGCGCGCGGGGTTGTTTCAGAGGCCGGGACAAACGCGGGAGCAGCCTCGGCGGCTGATGCTCCGCCCGGTGACGAGGCCGCCGCACGGGCGCTACAGCCGCATGGGCTGGAGGCGCTGTCTGCTGCCGGGGCGTTTGTTGTTGTGCTGCTTTCTGCGCGCTCCTGCGGGCAAAAGGAAAACTCGTCGCCCTTGAGCAGGCGCACCCGCGTATGGCCCGAAATGAGGTGGTGCAGTCTTTCAGGGTAGGCCGCCCGTGACCAGGGGCAGATGCCAAGGCCTTCCTGGGGTGCGGCATGGCTCAGGGCCAACCCGGCCCCGCCGCAAAATCCCAGATAATTGCCGCCAGCTTCCATCCACTGACGTACGGCATCCCTTCCCGCGTCGCCCAATCCGGCAGCCTTGAGGCGCGCATTGCCGCCGGGAACCAGCAGCAGGGCGGCGCGGCCACCCGAATTTTTGTCTGCGGGCGCAACCCGTTGGCTCTGGCCAGAGGCCTGAGAACGGGGCGGCTTGCCTAAAAGAACGCCTTGCGCTATTTCTTGTCCCTTAACCAGGCGGCAGGGCAGTCCCATCGCGCGAACAGCGCGCCAGGCCATGAGGCCCCAGATGTGGGACGAATCCCATAAAATACAGATTGGCTGAGCAGCATGCATAGTGCTGCACTATTGCCGCCTTTTACGGAGAATGCAAGATGGCGGATACCCTCCCCAAGGGCTATGAGCCCCATGACGTGGAAGCCCGGTGGTGCAAACACTGGGAAGAAGACAAGACCTTCACGCCTGACCCGGACGCCCCTGGCGAGCCTTATTCCATAGTTATTCCGCCGCCAAACGTCACTGGCGCGCTACACATCGGTCATGCCCTCAACGTCACGCTTATCGACGTGCTTTGCCGTCATGCCCGCCAGAAGGGCAAAAATGTGCTGTGGGTGCCCGGTACCGACCACGCGGGCATTGCCACGC
Source organism: Desulfovibrio intestinalis (assembly GCF_014202345.1). Classification (NCBI taxonomy): domain Bacteria; kingdom Pseudomonadati; phylum Thermodesulfobacteriota; class Desulfovibrionia; order Desulfovibrionales; family Desulfovibrionaceae; genus Desulfovibrio; species Desulfovibrio intestinalis. The sequence continues at coordinate 68,130 of NZ_JACHGO010000004.1, read as the reverse complement.
AGAACGTGGTTGAGCGCGCTCTGGCCAAGGAAGGCAAGGGCCGCAAAGATCTTGGCCGTGAGGCTTTTATCGACCGCGTGTGGGAATGGCGTGAAGACTACGGTCACCGCATTCTTGATCAAATTCGCGCGCTGGGTGCTTCCGTTGACTGGTCGCGCCTGCGTTTCACTATGGACGAAGGCCTTTCTGCCGCCGTGCGCAAGGTTTTTGTGCAGCTTTACAACGAAGACCTTATTTATAAGGGCGATTATATCATCAACTGGTGCTCCCGCTGCCATACGGCCCTGGCCGATGACGAAGTGGAACACGAGCAGAGCAGGGGCAAACTCTGGAAGGTGCGCTACCTTCTGAAAGACGGCTCCGGTTCCATCACCATTGCCACCACGCGGCCTGAAACCATCCCTGGCGACACGGCCATTTGCGTGCACCCTGAAGACGAGCGCTACGCCCACATGGTAGGCAAGACGGCGCTTGTGCCCGTGCTTGGACGCGAAATTCCCGTCATTGCCGATGCCTATGTGGACCGCGAATTCGGCACGGGCGCGCTCAAGGTGACACCCAGCCACGACCACAACGACTGGATGCTCGGCAAAAAGCACGACCTGCTCTTTATTCAGGCCATTGACGAAAACGGCATCATGAAGGCCGAAGCCGGAATTTATGAAGGTCTGACCAAGGAAGCCTGCCGCGAAAAAATCGTGGCCGATATTGAGGCCGCCGGACAGCTTGAAGGCATTGAAGAGCTGGATCACGCCGTGGGGCACTGCTACCGCTGCCATACGGTTGTGGAACCGCATGTGTCGACCCAGTGGTTTGTGGCCGCCACCAAAATGGCCCCTGCCGCCCGCGCCGCTGTGCCCGAAACGACCCGCATCTTGCCTGAAAACTGGCTCAAGACGTACAATCACTGGCTGGATAACATCCGCGACTGGTGCATCAGCCGCCAGATCTGGTGGGGGCACCGCATTCCCGCCTGGACCTGCGAGGCGTGCAGTCAGCTTATCGTGGCCGAAGAAGCCCCGGACGTTTGCCCGCACTGCGGCAGTGCCAGCCTCAAGCAGGACGAGGACGTGCTGGACACCTGGTTCTCGTCGGCTCTCTGGCCGTTCTCCACTATGGGCTGGCCTTCTGATACCAAGGAACTGCACCGCTGGTACCCCACGTCCGTGCTGGTGACTGGCTTTGACATCATATTCTTCTGGGTGGCCCGCATGATGATGATGGGCATCCACTTTATGGGCAAGCCGCCCTTTGCCGACGTGTATCTGCATGCGCTGGTGCGCGACGCTTCGGGCCGCAAGATGTCCAAGTCCACGGGGAATGTCATCAATCCGCTGGAAATGATCGACAAATACGGCTGCGACTCCCTGCGTTTCACCCTAACGGCCTTTGCGGCTATGGGACGCGACATCCGCCTTTCAGAAGAGCGCATTGAAGGCTACCGCCACTTTGTCAACAAGCTCTGGAACGCAGCCCGCTTCGCCCTCATGAACCTGCCTGAAGAAGCTCCGGCCCATGTGGACCTTGGCAGCGTTCAGGGGCTGCACCACCAGTGGCTGCTGCACAGGCTTGAGACGGTCAAGCTGGAAATGGATCAGGCCCTCACGGACTACCGCTTTAACGATGCGGCCCAGCTGGGCTACAAGTTCCTGTGGAACGAGTTCTGCGACTGGTATCTTGAGCTGATCAAGCCCGATATGTACAGCGAAGACGAGCAACGCAAGGCTGCGGCCCAGTACGTGCTGTGGGTGGCCCTGCGTGAAATTCTCTTGCTGTTGCATCCCATCATGCCCTTTGTCACTGCCGAAATATGGGCCGCGCTGCCTGTGCCTGCTGGCGAAAAAGCCACTGACCTGGCCCGCGAGCTGTACCCGGTGCTGCGTCCTGCCTGCGTGCGTCCTGCGGAAGCTGCCAGCATGGAGCTTATTCAGGGCGTGATCGTCGCCGTTCGCACCATCAAGGCTGAACTGGGCATCAGCCCCGCTCACCGCGTCAGCCTGATGCTGCACCCGGTGGATGCGGTTCAGCAGAGCCTGCTGGAAGAAAACCGCGATCTTATTCTTACCCTGGCTCGCCTTGACGGGCTTACCGTCGGTGCCGACGTGTCCGCGCCCAAGGCTTCGGCCTCGGCCGTGGTTGAAGGTTGCCAGGTTATCGTGCCCCTGCGCGGAGCCGTGGACCTCAACGGTGAGCTGGTTCGTCTGGACAAGGAACTGACCAAGCTTGAAAAAGACATTGTGGGCGTCAACATGAAGCTCAGTAATGAAAGCTTTGTGAGCCGCGCGCCCGCCGATGTGGTTGAGCGTGAGCGTGAACGCGCCGGAAAACTGCTGGATGCCAAGGCCAAGCTGGAGGCGCTGCGCGCCCGTTTTGCCGAGGCCTTGAGCGAGGAATAATTCCGGCAAGGTAAAAACATTACGGGAAAGGGCGCGCGCGGTTTGACCCGGCGAGCTTTGCCGCAGGGGATGGCCGTGCGATCCCTTTCCCCGTCTTTGCCAGCAAGCCTCTGCATTGGCGTGCCCTTGGCGCGTCAAAACCAGTTTTGCAGACGGTATCGCAGCTATTGGCAGCTTCCGGCCCTGCAAGGCAAAGGCAGCCGCGCAAGCTGCACGGCTGCTTTTTGCACGGGCAAACTCCATAGCAAGCGTGACGTATATTGTCCGCCTGTGGTTGCAGCAGAGTAATCTGCCCCAACAGGCGCATGGCTCGTAAAAGTTTGTGGATTGTAAGAATTTTGTAACCCAGATCGTGTCAGACTCTGCCTGTGAGAGAGTGAAGTATGAGTCCCGCCAATATAGCCTACCTGCAACTGGGCGGCGCCATCCTGCTTGAAGTGGTGGCTACGGCCTGCCTCAAGCAGTCCAACGGTATGAGCCGCATTGTGCCCACCGTGGCTGCCCTGAGCGGATACGGCATCTCGTTCTACCTGCTGGCGCAGGTGCTCAAGGTGGTGCCTATGGGCATATCGTACGGCATCTGGAGTGGCATTGGCATTGTCATTGTTTCCGTTATGGGTTTTGCCCTTTTTGGGCAAAAGCTGGACATGGCCGCCTGTCTTGGCCTCGGCCTTATTGTGATGGGCGTTCTTGTCATACATTTTTTTTCTGGGTCCATGCCGCATTAAATTGACTGGCGGCAACAGGCTGCAAAAACATGTTTTTTCTGCTTTTCCAGAAAAAGAAACCACGGCATTCAATGCTGTGGCGCTATTGACAGTTCTTAACAGGCAGGCTATGACCTGTCCTCTTTTAGGATTTAGTTTAGAGCAATATTCCAATATGGAGAGAAAGAATGCCCACTATTAACCAGCTTATCCGCATTGAGCGGAAGGCCGTGCTGAAACGCAAAAAGACGCCCGCCCTGCAGGCTTGCCCGCAGCGTCGTGGTGTTTGCACCCGCGTTTACACCACCACCCCTAAAAAGCCTAACTCCGCTCTGCGTAAGGTTGCCCGTGTGCGCCTGACCAACGGCATTGAAGTTACGGCTTACATCCCCGGTGAAGGTCACAACCTTCAGGAACACTCCGTGGTCATCATCCGCGGCGGTCGTGTAAAAGACTTGCCCGGTGTGCGTTACCACATTGTACGCGGTACCCTGGATACCTCCGGTGTGGCCGATCGTCGCAAGAGTCGTTCCAAGTACGGCGCCAAGCGCCCCAAATAAGGTTTTATTAATTGTACGGCGTGCGCCATGCGGCGCGCCTGGCCGCCCGCTATTGCGGAGCGCCGGCGCGTTGCGGGGTTGGTGACGCCGAAACCCGCATGAAGGAGAAACCCCATGCCCCGTAAAGGTCCTGTTCCCAAGAGGGAAGTGCTGCCCGATCCGCTTTATTCCAGCCGTCTCGTCACCAAAGTCGTGAATCGGCTTATGTATGACGGCAAAAAGGGCGCCGCCGAAAAGATTTTCTACAGCGCTTTGGAAACCCTGGCCGAAAAGACCAGCGAAGATCCCATGCGCGCCTTTGAAAAGGCCCTGGATAACGTGAAGCCCCATATGGAAGTCAAGGCTCGCCGCGTTGGCGGTGCGACCTATCAGGTTCCTATGGAAGTGCGTCCTGAACGCCAGGTTTCGCTGTCTATCCGGTGGCTCATCAACTATGCCCGCTCGCGCGGCGAAAAGGGCATGACTGCCAAGCTTGCCGCTGAACTGCTGGATGCTTTCAACGGGCGCGGTGGCGCGGTGAAAAAGCGCGAAGATACCCACCGTATGGCTGATGCCAACAAGGCCTTCTCTCATTACCGCTGGTAAGAGGCCGTCCCTATTTTCTCATGAATGTATCCCGACGCCGCATCCGTAAGGAAGCGGCGTCGGTTTTGCACCACACCGCATCCGCAGTATGGAGGATAACCCTGTGTCCCGCACCGTTCCTGTAAACAAACAGCGCAATATCGGCATTATGGCCCATATTGACGCCGGCAAGACCACCACCACCGAGCGCATTCTTTTTTATACCGGCGTTAACCACAAAATTGGTGAAACGCACGAAGGCCAGGCCACCATGGACTGGATGGAGCAGGAACAGGAGCGTGGCATCACCATTACCTCCGCTGCCACCACTTGCTTCTGGAAAGACTGCCGCATCAACATCATCGACACGCCCGGCCACGTGGACTTCACCATTGAAGTTGAACGCTCCCTGCGCGTGCTCGACGGCGCTGTCTGCGTGTTCGACGCCGTTGCCGGCGTTGAGCCCCAGTCTGAAACCGTGTGGCGTCAGGCCGACCGCTATCATGTGCCCCGTATCTGCTTCGTGAACAAGATGGACCGCCTGGGTGCCAACTTCTTCCGTTGCGTGGGCATGATCCACGACCGCCTGGGCGCCAAGGCCGTGCCCCTGCAGTTGCCCATCGGCGCTGAAGACAAGTTTGAAGGCGTGCTGGACCTCGTGACCGGCAAGGCCATTCGCTTTGACAAGAGCTCCAAGGGCGCTGAATTTGTTGTTGAAGACGTGCCTGCCGACATGATGGAGCTTTACGAAGAAAAGCACCACGAAATGGTGGAAGCCGTAGCCGAAGAAGACGAAGTGCTGCTCGAAAAGTACCTGAGCGGTGAAAGCCTGACGGAAGAGGAAATCATTTCCTGCATCCGTAAGGCCACCATCGCCCGTACCATCGTGCCCGTCATGTGCGGTTCCGCTTTCCGCAACATGGGCGTGCAGCCCCTGCTTGACGCCGTGGTGGACTACCTGCCTTCCCCTGTGGACATTCCGCCCATGCCCGGCCACGCGCCCGGTAAGGAAGACGAAGTCATTGAATGCAGCTGCGACGACAAAGAACCCTTTGCCGGCCTGGTGTTCAAGCTTTTCTCCGACCCCTTTATCGGCCATCTGTCCTTCTTCCGTATTTATTCCGGCTTCCTTGAATCCGGCATGACCGTGTACAACTCCAACACAACCAAGCGCGAACGTATTGGCCGTATCCTCAAGATGCACGCCAACAAGCGCGAAGACGTGAAATGGGCTGGCGCGGGCGACATCGTGGCTCTGGTGGGCCTCAAGAACGCTTCCACCGGCGACACCCTGTGCGACGAAAAGCGCCCGGTTATTCTGGAATCCCTGAATATCCCCGAGCCTGTTATCGAAGTGGCCATTGAGCCCAAGACCAAGCCCGACCGCGATGCTCTTTCCGCTGCTCTTAACAAGCTGGCCAAGGAAGACCCCTCTTTCCGCGTCAAGGGCGACGAAGAAACCAACCAGACCCTTATCGCCGGTATGGGCGAACTGCATCTGGAAATCATCGTTGACCGCCTGACCCGTGAATTCGGCGTTAACGCCAACGTGGGCAAGCCCCAGGTTGCTTACCGCGAAACCATTTCCAAGCCTGCCAAGTCTGACCTCAAGCACGCCAAGCAGTCCGGTGGTCGCGGCCAGTACGGTCACGTCGTTATCGAGATTGAGCCCAATCCGGGCAAGGGCTATGAGTTCATCAACGGCATCACCGGCGGCGTTATTCCCAAGGAATACATCCCCGCGGTGGACAAGGGCATCAACGACGCCCTGAAGTCCGGTGTTATGGCTGGCTTCCCCGTGGTTGACGTGAAGGTCAAGCTGGTCTTCGGCTCCTACCACGAAGTTGACTCTTCGGAACAGGCCTTCTATGTGGCTGGTTCTATGGCCATCAAGGACGGCATGCACAAGGCTGGCCCTGTGCTGCTGGAACCCATCATGGACGTGGAAGTGGTTACGCCTGAAGAATACCTCGGCGACGTCATGGGCGACCTCAACGGCCGCCGTGGCCGTGTGCAGAGCATGGAAGCCCGCGCTGGCGGCGCACAGAGCGTGCGTGCCCAGGTGCCGCTGTCTTCCATGTTCGGCTATGCCACTGACCTGCGTTCGCGCACTCAGGGCCGCGCCACCTTCACCATGCAGTTTGACCATTACGAAAAGGTGCCCCAGGCCATTTCTGACGAAATTCAGAAGAGCAGAACATAGGCATCAAACGGGCCGGCGCATCTTGGTGCGTCGGCCCGTACCCTTCGTGTCCGGGCTGGCTTTGCCATCCACAGGGACGAAGACAGGGGAAGGACATCTGGCGAATAGGCGAGATTCCTTCCCCTTGGTTTTGGCTGAAGTAATTTCACAACGGTCTGGCTGCTGCCGGGCAGAAATCCCCACGCCAACATAGCCGACAATTGGCGAGGCACTAGAACCACTGCATGCATTTTTTTGGGGCCTGGGCCGCTTTGTGGTGCCATGGAAGTGATCCCGCATCATGACGAATCTCGCGGTTGCGCGTCGTGTGGGCGTAACTGTTAGGCACAGCCCGCGTTCTCCTCACTGAGACTGTGCCGCTGCGGAATTTTTTTGTGCGCAGTTTGAGTTTTTCAATGTGAGACAGGCGTTCAGAATATATTGAAAAGAGATACTTTCAGTGAGAAGGTATCTGACGGAACAGGCGCGGGCCATGCCCCGCATCAAGTACGGTACATCATAGCCGCAGGCTGGGTCGTACGCCCGGAACAAATGCGGACGGCATACTTTCAGGAGAGCGCCATGCAGAACGATTTGCCAAAGGGCTTCAGGGCCGGAGCCGCTGCAGCCAATTTCAAGAAAGCTGGACGGGACGACCTTGGTCTCATAGTTTCCGACACGCCCGCAGTACTGGCAGGCATGTTTACCCAAAATCTTTTCAAGGCCGCCCCTGTGCTGGCCTGTCAGGAAATACTGAACCGCGCTGGCACCGTGCGGGCCGTGCTTGCCAATGCCGGGCAGGCCAATGCCTGCACTGGCGACGAAGGGCTTGCCAATTGCCGCGCCACTCAAAGCATGGTTGCCGGGCTTACGGGGCTGGCAGTGGACGAAATACTGCCTCTTTCCACTGGCGTGGTTGGGGCCCACCTCAAGATGGAACGCTGGGTCGACGCTGTGCCTGCACTGGTAAAAAGCCTTGGCACTCGTGATGCCGAAGGCTTCACCCGTTCCTTCATGACCACAGATGCCTTTCCCAAGTTCGCCATGCGCGAAGTCACGCTTGCGGGCGGTACGGTTCGCCTGACGGTTATGGCCAAGGGCGCAGGCATGATCTGCCCCAACATGGCTACCATGCTGTGTGTCGCGCTCACGGACGCGCAGGTGGAACGAGATTCCTGGCAGGCCATGTTTGGCCGCGCCGTGGGCAAGACCTTTAACCGCGTAAGTGTGGACGGCGACACCTCCACCAACGACACCATCCTTGGGCTTGCCAACGGGGCTTCTGGCGTGGCCGCGCAAAGTACCGCCGATATGGCCTTGCTTGAAGAGGCCCTGACGGCCATTCTGGCGCAGGTTTCGTATATGCTGGTCAAGGACGGCGAAGGCGCGAGCAAGGTTATCCATATTACGGTGAGCGGTGCAGGCAGTGATGCCGACGCAGAGCTTGTGGCCCGCAGCGTTGGGCATTCCCAGCTGGTCAAAACCGCCATCTATGGCGGCGATGCCAACTGGGGGCGCATTGTGACGGCAGTGGGTTACAGCGGCGCAAAGTTTGACCCCACCAAAGTCAGCATGAAGCTTTGCGGCATAGAGCGTTTCCGGCAGGGCTGTCCTGTGAATGAAGATCAGGAAGACGCGCTGGCTGCACTGCTCAAGGGCAAGGATGTGCAGGTGGACATCGAGCTTGGCAGCGGAACGGGAGCGTACACTTTCAAGGCTTCGGATCTGGGGCATGAGTATGTGACGCTTAACTCGGATTACCGCTCATAGCGAAAGAATGGTTCAGTTGGACCGCTGAGCCGCACGGGCGCGCTTTCAATATATTTTGTCAGGCGCGCATAAGATAAGACGTTTATAGCCTGCCTATGTCTCTGAAAGAGTAAATTGGCAGCGCAAAAGGCTCAGTGCAAATCTGTGCAATGCAAAAGGGCGGAGTATTCCGCCCTTTTGCATTTGTGTCGTTAGAGCAGACTGGCTGTGAAATGCATTTCACCTCAACTCTGTCATTCTGCAGAAAAATGTGATTTCCGGCAAGATTCACGTCGAGTTGCGGCGTGTTGCCCTCTTGCCAGCGTTAGAGCAATTAAATTTTTTTAAAGGTAAAATGCTCTAACAGGTTGCTCGCCAGCTTCCACAACTAGAATTCCGGGCTATGTGGGCAGTACAGTTATGCCTTTTCGCAGGTTGTCCATAAAAGCCCGCCCAGCGAAAAGTCACATGCGTTGTGGAGAGATGACCGCGACAATTGTATCAAACTCAGAACCGCCGTTGCGTCCCAAGGCTCAACGGCTGCCCTGCGCAAAAAAGTGCATTCAAATTACCTGAAATATGTTTTTATCCGTTATTCCGGTGAGAAACGGCGTCTCTTTGCACTGTAAACTGCATTGCCGTTTACAGCGAGGAGCGGTTTTTTTTAGATGCGCAAATTTTCAATGCGCTGGGTTTTCCGGCAAGCCACAGGCAGCATTGCACCAGAAGAATGGGTACAAGCAGCAGGCCGCTGAAAAGGTGACAGAGTTTTACGGTCGTGTATGCGCGCCCAAAAACAGCCACGTCTGGCAGATTATGCAGCATGAGTATCAGCCCTGTAACAGACAGTGTGGCAAGCAGCGCCGTGCGGATAGCTCCACAGCGTGTAAAGGAAAACATGCCTCTGCCCTGGACCCACCAGATAATGACGGCATATGTTTCAAGCATGAGCAGTAAGGCTACTGCATAGTAGTGCCATACGGTCGCCTGATTATCTATGTTAATCAGGCTGTAACGAACGGCCACGGGCAGGTGGGCCAAGCCGGACAGCGTCGCAGTCAGAAGGGCGATTGTCCAAAGCGCGCAGAACGTGCCCGAAAAAAGCCGGGTTGGGGTGCGTTGAGAGCGCATCATGACTTACGAGCCTTCAGCCAGTTGCGGCAAAGACGCAGAGAAGCCAAGGCCACCCCGGCCAATGGCGCAGCCAGCACAATGTCGACCAGGCTGTTTTCTTTTTTCATGCTGGCTCCTGCGGGGCGTAAGCTCGGTTTGCCAAAGCCAACCTGCTCCTGTTGCAGCATGGCAGCCTCAATATCGCGGAAGGGAACTGACGAAACGTAAAGCGTATTGGTGCCCCCATTTTCCTTGAGCCCAAAAATTTCACCGTTTCTTTGGTGCGCCATTTCCTGCGCCTGGGCAATCATCTCGTCTCTGATGCCGAAATGTTGCGCCTTGGCTGGGCAGGCGGCAACACAGGCGGGCGGCTGCCCCTGTGCCAGCAGTTCGTGGCAATAATCACACTTGAAAACCAGGCCATACCCAATATAACGAGGGGCAAATTTTAGGTACGGCCCAACACCTGACTGGCGTTGGGGGATCAGCCAGGGACAGGCTCTCTGGCATGGGCCGTCGCCAAAACAGATGTTTTCATCAATATATGCTGCGCCCTGGGGCTTTGGCGGGCTGCCCCCGAAGGGCACAGGCTTACGCATTGCGGGTTGAGGCAGTGCAGGCAACGGCGTGGCATGAAGACCCGCCGTGACCCGTCCGAAGCAGGCAGTGTACAGCTCTGGATGTAAATCCAGTTGTACGGCGTCAGGCGGTTCGTTATCTGCCGGCGATCTGACCAGTCGCTGATGGGAATCCATGCTGGCGTTGGGGCTGGAGTAGGCTTTTGAGGTAAGGGCAGGCGCGAAAGGTTGCGGGAGCGGCACGCGGAGACGCACGCGCCACAGCCTGTGCAGAGGTCGACATCAATGATTGTGCAGCAGTCAGTGCCTCCGGTGGACAAGCGCAAAGACATGGCCTGGGCAGGGCTCAGGCCAGCCAAGCCCATACTGGCAGCCGTTCCCGCAGAAGTCAGACCTTTGAGAAAGCGTCTACGTTGTAGGAAAAGGTCTTTAGCCATGAAAATCCTTATGCGCAATTTTAGCCTATACGCGGCATGCTGATTTTGCATGCTACGCGTAGCCAATTATTCTCGTCAATGCCAAGGCTGAAAGCTGGCAGGAGGGCAAGCGGGGGATCGCGCTGAAATGCTGGCGTATCAGTGGGATCTTGATTGTCTCTGATGGGGGCTTCGCGGTCATGTGTTACGAGTTCGCGAATTGTACGGATGCGGCAGGGGGGCGTGTAACAAACTGTGTTTGTGCCATGCATGGTTGAGCGGAGTTCTTCGGGGTACTAGACAACGCTGCGCATGTGCTGCGCGGCTGATGCAAGCGGAGTTTACTGTCCTGTGGCGCGCTAAGCCCTTGTCGCAACGGGCGAAGCATCTCTGTGGAGCAGTAAACTCATAGTCCTTATACCGGGAAACGATGATTTCGCAGCCGCAACACGTTGAAATTTTTGGGCAGCAGAGGAAGGCAAACTCAGAAGAGTTGCGGCTTCGTTTTGCTATTCGGCTTGAGGTGCCTTTTTTTCAAAGGGCGGGGGAGGACGCCACCACCAGAACAAGGCCAGCAGGGGAAGAAGCCCCACCCCTTCAGCGATTTCACGAGGGGCAATTTTGCCCGTGCCCCACCACAAAGCGATGCTCACTCCTGCTGTCGTCAGCATAAGGAGCCATTGCGCCGCACTCATCGGGCGGGTTGTCCACTGAAAAAAGCCCACAGTAAGAATGGCAACCCAAACCTTGGTGATGGTAAGAGACAGCGCCGCACCTTCCAGAGGCATGGCCGGAATAAGCGTCAGACAACAGATAATATTAAGAATAAGCCCGCTGACGTAGAAAAGCAGCAGAAGACGATGGCGGCGCATGCCTATCATGGCATAGGCGGCAAGGTTGTGCAGAAAGGCAGTGGCCAGGCAAGGCGTCAGCAACTGCTGTGCCCGAACGGCGCTCTCATAGCTTGGACCGTAAATAAACGGCAGAAATCGGTCACTTTCCACACAAATGAGAAAGATGATGGGCAAGGATGCCGCCCACAAGGACCGGGCCGTCTGGCCAGCCAGTTGGCGAAAGGCATTTTTATCCTGCTGCCAGAATTTTGCCAGCAGCGGAAAAATAACCTTGCCCAGAAGCGCGCTTGATACCAGAACCGAGAGACCTTCCACCGTCTCCCAGGCCACTCCGTACCCGCCCACATCGGCGTTACCGCCGTATTGCTTGAGAAAAATGACGTTGATTTTGTTGTAGAACATGGCACAGGCGGCCATGCAGGTAAAGATAAGGCCATGCTTCATTTGCCGCGCCAGATCGAGCATGCCGGATCGGCCTACACCCGCGAGAGGGTTGCGGCCAAGCGCTGTGAGGGCAAAAATGATGCACAGTATGGATTCAATGGGCTTGTAAAGCGCGATGATAATGGGGGGAGCGCCCATGACTACGCAGGCAATGCCGAAACCTATGCCGATGAGGGCTGAGGGCACCCGGATGCGCATTTCCACATCCTGACGGCCCCGAGCCTGGCATAGTGCGAAAAAAGAGTCGCTCACACCGTCAAGACCAAGCCCTGCGGCAATACACAGCACGATAAGGCGAAGTTCAGGACTGTAGTTCTGCCATCCGGTAACCAACCACGTAACAACCAGGGCCAGCACCAGAACGGTAAGCTTGAGCCACGTTACTTCGCCCAGCAAAGCCCGGGGGCGGCCTTCCCGCCTGGCAAAGGTAGATAGCAGAAAATCATTAAGACCCACATCAGCAATGGTTTTAACCAGATAGCCGAAAGTGAGGGCCAACACCACCTGCCCCATTATATCGGGGCTGCGGCGGGCAAGCAAAATGGTAAAGGCTGTCCAGGCCAGGTCGCGCGTCCATTGCGCGCCCAGAATGTAACCGAGCCTGCGGGGAATGCTCTTGAGCTTCATGCGGAGGCTTTACCTGTCGCCCCCGAAACGCACAACAGCCTTGAAGCCGGGCTTAAGCTCAAGATCCGGGTTGGGCACGGTGATTTCCACAGTGTAATAGGAAGGATTGGACACGCTCATATCACTGGAAACCCAAGATATTTCTGTGACCTTGCCCGTAAAGACCTTGTTGTTGAGAGAGGGGATTTCCACCGCAACCTTGTCGCCTTCGCTGATGCCGCTGACTTCGGCTTCGTAGACGGGCACCTGAATAAGCACAGGGTCAAGCTGACCCACCCTGATGGGAACACTGCCCGCCGGAAGCAGGGTGTCGGGGTTGAGCGTGGCATCCAGCGACAGCACATAGCCCTTGAGGGGCGAGGTCAGGGTCAGGGTTTCTGGCAGAATTTCCCCTTCCTTGATTTCCTGTCCAAAGTAGCTGCTCAGTTCCTTGAGGCGGATGGCAAAGCTGTTTTCAGCTTTTTTTATGGTGGTGCGGGTGAGCTCGATGCGGCGTTGCAGGGAGCTTACATCCTCTTCAAGGCGCCCCGAAGCCTGGCGTGAACCAAGGCCCGAAGCTGCAAGCTGGCGTGCCTTGTTGCGCTGGGCAATGGTTTCAGCAAGCTTGCGCTCAAGGTCCAGCACCTGTCCTTTGAGGTTTTCCGTGCTGGGGCCTTGCATGACTTCGCGTTGCAGGGTGCGTTCCGCATCTTCATACAAGTGGTAGCGCATAAGAGGCGCGCCTTCTTCAACAGCTTCGCCGGGCTTGACCAAGACGGAGTCCACCACGCCGCTAAAGGGCATCGGGATGGCCCGCGTGACTGTCGTTACGACCTTGCCCGTAAGAATGGTCACGCCAGTCTTTCCGCCGTCAGCCGCAAAGGCTGCGGTGGCGAGAATCAGGCTGGCCAAAAATGCCAGAGCAATGCCCAGCGCACCCTTGCGGGCCGAAGAGGCCATGCGTGTATAGCGCGCCATTACAGCACCTCCTTGGCAGGCATGCCGAGGAAACGTTCTTGAAGCGAGGTGGAAATATACATCCATTCAAGTTGGGCCAGCTCACAGGTCAGTTCTGCACGAATAAGCGCGATCTGGGCCTGTACCATGGCTTCTTGCCTGTCGGCCACATTGGGCAGATCCGCAATGCCTTCGTTGAAGGAAATATGAGCTTCCTTGTACTGCATGGCCGCGGTGTCAAAACGGGTTTTCGCGATCTTGAGCTCGGTTTCGGCCAGGGCCACGTTCTGTTCCGCCTGCAGCCACTTGTTGGAATAATCTGTGCGCTTGCGGGCCATTTCGTGGAAGGCCTGTGCCTTCATCATGCGGGCAGTCTGCACGCCACGGTAGCGGCGGCCCCAGTCCAGCAGGGGAAAGTCGAAGTTCAGGTGCAGGAAGGTGTCTTCACTGCCGCTGGCAGGCTGATACTGGCCCGCTGGCGGGCTGTTGTTGACGGAGATGCTCATGTTGGGAAGATACTGAGCCCAGGCGACCATGATATTGTAATCGCCCAGTTTGATCTGGCCGCGCAAAAGCAGGTCGTCTTCAGTGGTATTCCAACGGTCGTCCCACTTGAGACTGCGGCCGTTGAAGCCTTTCAGAATTTCGTCAGCGCTTGACGTGTCCACGTCCAGCTTGTGCTGCGGGTCCACACCAGCGAGTATTTTCAGCTGGGTGAGCTGCATGACTTCCTTCATCTTGGTTTGTTCCACCATCAGCTCAAGCTCGCGCTGGTGCTGCATGGCCAAGTTGAGGGAAACCCCCTGGCGGCCGTCCACAGATTCCACTTGCTGCCAGTAGGATATAAGCTCCTTGCCGATGGGCAGCAGCTCTTTTTGAACCTTGACGATTTTCTTCTGCGCTTGCAGTTGCAAATAGGCTTGGGCGATCTTGTAGATGGCTTCGCCCACGGCCTTGCGGTGCGTGGAGATGGCCAGATTGACCATTGCCTTTTGCACCTGATGTTCAAAATAGGTAGCCACAGGATTGGGGAAGGCCGCATAGAAACCCACGGTGAACTTGGCACGCCCGTAGTCGCCAGGGGTGTCCTTGTGGTCCATGTTGTTACGCGTGAGGTTGTTGGTAACCTGCATGGTCATGCGTGGCTCGGGCAGGTATTTCCACACGGCGTCGGTAAGGGCTACGCGCTTGATTTCCAGATCCACCGCGCTGTTGACCAGAAGGGGCGACTGCTGGATGGTCAGAAAGACGCAGTCCTCGTAGGTGAAAACCTTGCTGGGATCATACAGGTTGGGCACTGCCGCCTCAAGTTTGGCCTTGTTTTCTACCGGTACGCCGGGAGCCTCTTCCAGCCAGTGTTTGGCCGGAAGCTCCGGAGATTTCAGCCCCGCCTTGTTTGAGGCGCATGCGGAGAAAAACAGGGTCATAACGAGCAGCAACGGCAGATAAGACCGCGCTGAAAAGAGAGGACGTGTGTTATGCGGCATCAGGCACCCTTTACAATGTCGCGCACTTTGCGCGTTGGTATAGTCACTGTCACTGCGGCGGAGACGCACTAAAGCGCAGCGGCTCCGGTGTCCCGCCGATTAAACTCAAGATGGTGAAGAGTCAGAAAGACGCGTCCGCGTTCGTCAACGGCCTGGCCGTCAAAACGCAACAGATTTGGGGCAGACCAGGAACGCCGCATCCTTATGAGCCACGGTCCTTTGCCTCTTTCGCCCCCAAAACGTATGAATCCCGCAGCCTGCAGATGCCAGTTTCGTATGACAGCGGCAATCGCCTCTGCCTCTCCGGCATCTTGGGCTATTGCCATCCACGCGGCCTGCACCATTCCCTCCACCACATGCAGTACATCCGTATAGCCTTTATTACCCTCGGGGGCAATGCTTGTATACGAATGGTCCAACAGTGCGGCATATCTGTGATTAGGCAGAATGCTGAACTCGCGCAGCATGCGCCAGGGCGCGCCAAAACCAACAGAATTATAAAAAAGATCAGTATCCAGAGCCTGTTGAATTTGCTCCGCGCGTGGGGGCTCATTTTCATCAGGCCACAATGGCGGCACCAGTCCGTTGGCAGCGGCCAGAATGGTCATGCCCTCGGCTACGGGCGCATAGCGGTCAAGATGTCTGCCATTGGCTGAAAGTCCGCGCACGTCCAGGGTGCCGCGGCACAGGCGCGTCATGACTCCGTCCTGCATGAGCCAGGGCTCTGCTTCAACAGCGGCCCTGCATTCGCGAGTGATGCCGGGCGGCAGCTGGGGAAGATCATAAAACCGGAGGTCCGAAAAACCAGTGGCTGTCAGCCAGGGAAGCCACAGGCTTGAGGCTTCAAGCAAGGCCGCCAGGGCACGGCTTGGCGGCAGCCAGGGCGTGCCGTCAAGGGCATTGCCTGGTTGGCCGCCGTGAAGAGCCAGGTCGGTATCGGCAAAGCGCGAGTAATGGCAGCAACCCTGAAAAAGTGTGGAAGTGGCCCGGTAAGGCGGATGCGGATCGGGAAAAACCAGGGGATAGCAGCATGGTTTTTCCGTAATGATGAGCCCTTGCCCCTTCTTTTCCTGCGCAGCGGGCGCATGGGAGTCGCGGCTTGCCTGACCGGCGGACGCGGCAAAAACGGGCAGGGCCGTGGGCCGAACCCAAAGCACCTGGCGGGCAGTGCCGCGCAAAAGTTCGCGGGCCAGCATGTCGCCCCAATCGTTAAGTCCGGCGCGAAGAGTTTTTTCCAGAAGACGGATGGCACGTGTGGCGACGCCAGCTTCCTGCCCCAGTTCTTCAAGGCGCTTTTCCAGCGGGCCGTCGCCGCGCAGATTTTCATCTGTGGGCTGCAGCAAGCTGCACAGGCAGGCATAGCGCAGCCCGTGTGGCACGGTGACGCGCATGGCCGCGCTCAGCAAGTCGGGCATGTCTGCGGCGGCAAAGGCGTTGGCTGAAAGCGTCGGGCCAGTTCCCTTTTCTCCGCTTTCGGACCGTGCGGCAGGCACAAAAAGCAGGCCGTCAACCTTGCCTTCTTTTTTTGCAAGATCGCTCAGGGCAGCGCTGGTATCTTCAGCCAGTGAGCGTGCCTCTGCGGTATTATGGGGAACGCGCAGGTCAATATCCAGGGGTACAATACGGCTGCCCGCCTTGGCCAGAGAGGCGCATGCTTCAACCTGGGCGCGAGGCACGGCCAGCACGCAGCCAAGCGGCGCCAGACCGCTCATGAGAGCGGGCAGCAGGTCCGGCTCGAAAAACAGAAGGGCCAGAGTATCTCCCCGGCGGATGGGCAAGCCCTGACCGCAGGGATCCAGAGGCAGCGGCAGCAGGGCATGCGTCTGTTCCGCACTGCTGGCCGTTTCCGTGGGGTCGCTTTGCGTATTCATCCGCATGGGGCTGAAGCGGCACAGCGGCGCGCAGGCATGAACCAGAGCCGTCTGGCGGACCGCCACCTGACTTGCAGCTTCGGATTTGTCGGAATCGGCCGTTTCGTCAAGATTGGCTGCGCCCAGAACGCGGGCAAGGTCGCCCACAGTGGAAACCTGCAGCAGATCTTCAAAATTGACAGTGATGTCCAGCGCTTTTTCCACTTCCTGAATAATAAGGGGAAAACGGCTGGAGCGCAGGGCAAGGTCGTAGCGCAGGTCCATATCTGGCCGCAGATCTTCCACTGGGCGGCCGCAGGCGCGGGCCAGCACATCCAGCACCACACGAAAGGCGGCTGCGGATGATACGGAAGGCGCGGTTTTTACCGGGGCGGGCGCAGCGGTCTCGCCGGAAACAGGGGCGGAAACCGCCGCGTCTGTTTTTATGGGCGAGACTTCTGGCGCGGGGATGCCGCAAGAAGAAGTGGAACCCGTCCCGCAGCCTGGGCCGCAGTCGGGGGAATCCACAGGCACAAGCCCACAATGCGGAAGCGGCGTGCGCGCGGCCTCGGCAGCATCTTTGCCATCGCGTACATCTGCGATGCGTGTTCGGATGGAACTTTTGCGCAAGTGCCCCAAAGCGTAGAGGCGGGCGCATGTCTGGCGCATGGCCTCCACTTCCTTGCCCTTGCGCCCGGCAGGCAGGCAAAGGGCCCGGGATTCAGTGTCGCTGACAAGACTGCACAGCGTATCTTGTGGTCCCAGTTCCAGAAAGTGACGTATGCCGTCTCTGTTCCATGCCGTGTGCACGCACTCTGTCCAGCGTACGGAATTTTCATCCAGGTCGGTGATTTGCTGGCAGATGGAGGGCTGGTCGTCAGGATAAAAGCCCGTGGTGGTGCCGCTCAGCATGGGCTGGCGGGGGGCGTGCATCTCAAGCGCATTGAGGCGGCGCAGCGAAAGATCGCGCAACACACGCATGCTTGGATGATGGAAGGCCAGATTCAGGTTGAGGACAATGGCAGGTATACGCCGCTTGCGCAGGCTTTTGCGGGCTTCCATCAAAACTTCGCGTGGCCCGCTCAGAATAAATTGTTGCGGCGTATTGTAGTTGGAAACGTAGAGGGTGGGCCACGTCGCGCACGCTTCATCAATGATTTCAGCGTTGGCGTGTACGGCCATCATGCCCATTTCGCGGGTGGCGGCAGCTTCAAGTTCGGCCATGTGAATGGCGCGGGTATCAAGAATATGCCAAGCTACTTCTGGCGTATAAATGCCACTGAAACACAGGGCTATCAGCTCGCCCAGGCTGTGCCCGCAGAAGAGCGAGGGCTGTAGACCCAGCGAGGAAAGTACGCTCCACTGCGCGAACTCAAGCATAAAAGTGTAAGGAGATTGCCAGCGTGTGGGGCTGACCTTTTCCACGTCCTTTTCGTCCATAAGGCCGAGCACATCCCAATCGGCAACAGCGGCGATGCGGTCCATAGCGGCGCGCGCCACAGGGAAATTATCGTAGAGTTCGCGGCCCATGCCCGGCCAGACCGAGCCCATACCGCAACACATGACTGCCAGGGGCGGCGCGTCACTCTTGGGGGCCAGCCAGATGCCACGCCCTTCAAGGGTTGCCAGGGCTGCTGCGTCGGGATTGTGCGGCAGCGAGAGCAGGTCTTGCCGCCACAGGGGATTGGTGGTTCCCATACGCCACATAATGCCGTCCTGGGGCAGGTCTGCGTAGCGTACGCCATCCAGAATAAGCTCTTCGGGCATATTTTGATAGTCGGGCATTTTTGTGGTGTCTGTAGCAGTGGCTTGTATATGATTTGCTTCGGCTGCAAGGCTGCAGGGCTGCCAGAGGGCTGGCGCGGTTTCGGGCCGGGGCTCCCCTGCCGCCTGCTGCGGATTCTTGCGGCATTTGAGCATATCGCAGCACGGAGGCGTAGGAGCAGGCAGGCGCAGCAAAAGAGGCTGGCACTGCAGATTCGGAGTCTTATCCGCCAAAAAATCCAGCAAAAGAATGGTGGGCACGCGTCCGGCCTGCGGGCGCATGGGTTCTTCGTCGCCCAGCGCTCTATTCACGTCGGAATTATAATAGTTGGGGAACTGCGGCATGCTCACGCCCATAGTGTCGGGACGGGCCGCCTCGCTGGTCATGCAGGGGTAAATATTTTTTGTCGCATCCGCGCTTTGCCCAAGAGCCGCGCGCAGAACCTTTTCGCCCTCATGAAGCTGGCTGGGGCGGAAGGATTCAAATTGCAGACGTACCGGGCCGAGGCGCCAGAGGTTTTGCAAACCTTCTGCGGCAAGGCTCAGGGATTGGGCCTGATGAGCCGGAGTGCTGGACTCGTTCCAGCAGAGCCAGAGCATGACGGGACCAGCATTTTCTGCAAACTTGAGCCAGTCAAGGCACTGCCGAACCAGAGACTGGGCGCAAATTTCGCCTGAAGAGGCGCGGGATTCGGCAGAGGCCGGATTTTCAGGAGCAGGGCAGGAAAGGGTGGCGCGCGGAGGCGACAGAACAAGCAGTCCGTCCTGAAGGAAGGCGTTGTCCGTTGCGCGGGGCTTGCCGTGCGAAGTGCCGTATGCTGGGGCAGGGTCTTGCTGCATAAAACTCGGGCCTGTGGCGCGCGGTTGATCGATTGGGCCGAAGCGGCATATATCGGCTAAGGGCGGTATTCTAAGGTATATCGATTCTCTTGTCCAGAAGCCGGGCGAAAAATAGGCCACGGCAGCGGAATGCTGCCGTGCGGATTTATATAGAAAGGTGGCCCCAAAAGGCCTTAAATGCCCAGTGGCTGTCGCTATGGCGGGCTGGTGAGTATTTGATATTACGCACTTGCCATAGCTCGATGGTTTGGCTATACTGAATCCTTACAAAGTTGCGCCCTCTGTCCGGCTGCTTGTTGCAGGGCTGCGGGCCGGTGCATTTTTTGGACAAATTTAAGAGGATAAGGCATGAAGAACGACCATTCCTGTCAGGCTGGACAAGAGGCGGCATCAACACCTGCCGCCACAGAAAGCTCCGCAGGCGGTTTTAGCCGCATGCGTTCCAAGCTCGCCTTTGACCGGCTTGTGGAGATGGGAGCCAAGATGGGGATGGAAAATCCTCTTTTTCTTTGCCACGAGCGTGCGGCCAAGGCTACCACTCTCATTGACGGCAAGGAATATCTGAACTTTTCCACCTACGACTATCTGGACATTAACGCCCATCCGGAAATAACCGAGGCCGTCACCAGCGCCGCCACCGTTTACGGCACGTCCGCCGGAGCCAGCCGCCTTGTGGGCGGCGAGCGCCCGCCGCACCGTGAGCTTGAGCGTGCTTTTGCCGACCTTTATGGCGTGGAAGATTGTATTGTCTATGTGAGCGGGCACGCCACCAACGTGTCCACCCTGGGCTTTCTGCTTGGCCACCGCGACGCCATCTTTCATGACGGCCTTGCCCATAACTCCCTTGTGCAGGGCGCACGCCTGTCGCACGCCGCGCGCTACTCGTACAATCATAACGACTGCGATGCCCTTGAGGAAATGCTCAAGGCCAAGCGCGCCGAGCACAAGCGGGCCATTATTGTTACTGAAGGCCTGTTCAGCATGGACGGCAACATCCCTGATCTGCCCCGCATCATCCAGCTGAAAAAGCAGTACGACTGCATGCTGCTGGTTGACGAAGCCCACTCGCTGGGCGTGCTTGGCAAGACCGGGCGTGGCGCGCACGAATATTTCGGCATTGACGCCAATGAAGTGGACATGTGGATGAGCACGCTCTCCAAGTCCATGTGCGGTTGCGGCGGTTTTATCGCTGGCAAGCACGAGCTGGTGGAATTTCTGAAGTACGGTTCGCCGGGTTTTGTTTTCAGTGTGGGGATGCCCCCTGTGATCGCCGTGGCCTGCCACAAGGCGCTGGACATTATGCTGCGCGAACCGGAACGAGTGCATAAGCTGCAGGGCATTTCCCGGTTCTTTGTGGATTACGCCGCCAGCATCGGCCTGGACACTGGCGCGGCCCAGGGCTACGCCATCGTGCCTGTTATGGTGGGCGATCCTATGGTTGCGGGCTTCTTGTCCAACGCGCTCTTCAAGCGTGGCATCTATGTTATGCCCATTACCTTCCCGGCAGTGAAAGAAGGCACCGACAGGCTGCGTTTCTTCCTTTCTGCCGCCCATACGGAAGAGCACATCCGCAAGGCCCTGGACGCCGTGAAGGAAGAAATTCCCAAGGCGCAGGCCATTGTGGAAAAATACAAGAGCGAACACGCCGAAGAATACCTGAGCGAATAAGAACTGCATTGAGGGCCGGGCCAAAAGGCCCGGCTCTCGTTTGCTGCGGAGACCGATATGTCTTTAACCAGTGGCGCTGCCACGGAAGCGGGAAAGGAAAACGGTCGGCAGAGTGTTCCGCCGGTCATCGCCTACGTGCTTCTTTGGTTTCCATTGTCTTCTGAGACATTTATTTTTCGAGAGGTCGTGCAACTCAGACAGCGCGGTCTGCCTGTGTACGCGTACAGCATGTATGGCGAAAATCTCAAAGGGTGCAGCGAAGAAATGCACGCCTTTGACGGCCCTGTTCGCCGCATGGGCATCAAGGCCGTCGGCCGCATTCTGGCTGCCTTCGGGCGTGCCTTGTGGCAAAAGCCGCAGGCTGTGTGGCGGCTCATGCGTGAAGGGCTTTTTCGCCGCATGCGCAATATTGAAGCCATTGCTGAAAATACCTGGTGCTTTTTAGCGGGCTTTCTGCTGGCCGAGCAGTGCCGGCTGGATGGAGTGCAGCTTATCCATGCTGGTTGGGCCAATGGTCCGGCAACGGCAGCCTGGGTAGCCTCGCGCATGACGGGCATTCCCTTTGCCTTCACTGGCCGTGCCGGAGATATTTATCCTGAAGACGGCCTGTTGCGCGAAAAGTCGCGTGATGCGCTTTTCGTCCGCACCAACAACCGCACCAATGTGCAGTGGCTCTGCAAGTTCTGCCCTCCTGACGCCACGGACAAAGTACACGCCATCTATAATAGCCTTACCTTCCGCCCGCACGGCCAGTGCGCCATGCCCATGCAGGCTCCTTACAGGCTGCTTGCGGTGGGACGCTTTGCGCGTACCAAGGGCTTTCCCGAACTGCTTACGGCAATGGCGCGGCTGCGGCGTGAAAACGTGCCTGTAACCCTGACACTGGTGGGCGACGGCAGCTGGCATCACAAACTCGTCAAAATGCGGGACGACCTGGGGCTTACACAGGTTGTCGATATGCCCGGGTTTATCCCTCACGACAGGATATGCGGTTTCATGCTGGACCACGACATGCTCATCATGCCCAGCGTGGTGCACACCAACGGCGACCGGGATGGCATCCCCAACGTGATTATGGAAGCGCTTTCGCACCGGATGCCAGTCATTGCCACCGATGTGTGCGGCATAGCCGAAGTGGTTATTGACGGTGAAACCGGACTGCTTGTGCCGCAGCGTGATCCGCGCGCTCTGGCAGACGCCGTGCGCCGTATGGTGTCTGACCGTGACGCAGCCCTGAAAATGGCCGAAGCGGGACGCGCCCACGTTGAAAAGCTTTTTGACCCCGCACGAAACATCGCGGCGGTTTATGATCTGTATGTAGACCAATGCGCCCGGGCTGCCAGGCTGCAGCAAGGGCAATCATCCCATTTGGATCAGGTGTTCACGGAAAAAGAGGAAGCATGAGCCGTCCTACGCTCTATCTTGCCGTCAGCCTGGATGTGGAAGAAGAAGGGCTGTTTGGCGGCCAGTATGCCCGCCGGGGATACTCGACGGTTAATACAGGCAGCCTGGGACGGCTTGATCCCCTGTGTGAGCGAGGTGTGCGCCCCACGCTTTTCTGCGCGCACAGCGTGCTGGCCGATGCGCCTTCGCGGCGTGTGCTGGCCGGCCTGCGCGACAGGCACGGCGCTGAAATAGGCGCGCATTTGCACCACTGGAACACGCCTCCTCTGACCCTTGACGGGCCGGGTGCAGACGCCGCCCTTGCCGACAATGCGTCCAGCGTACCCGCCGCAGCCGTGCCCGATCCTCTTATGGCCGCCAAGTTTGAACGTCTCATGGCTGCGGGACAGGAATTTCAGTCTGCGCCCCTGACTTCTTTTCGCATGGGGCGGTGGGATCTGCACAGAAACCACTGGCCTCTGTTGGCCCAGGCCGGAATCAAGGTCGACGCCTCGGTACGCCCACTGCATTGTGGGGCCACGCCTCAGGCAGGGCCAGACCACTTTGACGCTCCGTGCAACCCTTATTGGGTAACCGTTGGACAAAAACGTATTTTTGAGGTTCCCCTGAGTGTAACACCCCTTTTGCAACCCCTGCCGGGCCTGCTGCGCAAAACGGCTCCGGGCTTGCGGCCGGGCTTCAAGAACTGGGGAGCGTTGAGCTTGTTGCCCGTCTATCATCCCCTGTGGGTCATGCAGGCTGTGACCAGACTTTTTGTGGCGCGCGGAGGGCAGGTGCTGTCTCTCACCTGGCATTCCTCAGAAATGATGCCGGGCGGTGCGCCCCATTTGCCTGACGCCAGTGCTGTGGACAGGCTTATGCAAAAAATATTGGCCTGGACAGACTGGCTCACATCCCGCTGGGATGTACGCAGCCTGACCATGGACCAGTTGAGGGAAACCTTGGGCCCCCAAGCTCCTGACAGCGCTCTGCGACTGCGGCAGTGCAGCGGCGCGCGATGCGGCGATTGGGCATATCCGCCACAAGAAGCTCCCTAATTTGCGCCATGCGCAATGCGGTATGGTCGACTCCGAGTATATATAACCTGTGAGTTTGCGCCCTAGCAGACGCTCAGGAGTGAGCTATGACAGAAAGCAAGACAAGCGAGTCCGTTTTCCCGCAGGCATTCGCCCCCGGGCTGCCTCATGTGGCCTGCGTGTTGCTGTGGTACCCCCTGTTCACACAGCCCTTTATTTTCCGTGAAGTGCAAGGACTCAGAAAGCGCCTTCCGGTCTCTGTGTTCAGTCTTTACGGTGCCAGCCTGCGCCATTGCTCCACTGAAATGCGCACGGCGGCCCAGCAGACCCACACCTTGGGCACCAAGGCAATTTTTGCCATTCTGGCGGAAGTTCTGCGCCAGTTCTGCCTGCACCCGCTGCTTATGGGAAGGCTCTTCCGCCGCACCATGTTCCGCCGTTGGAGCTGCCTTGAGACAATGGGAGAAAACCTCTGGGCTTTTTGCGCAGGGGTGTATCTGGCCCGGCGCTTCAAGGAAGCGGGCATCGACATGATCTACGCGCCCTGGCCGCGCGGCACGGCAACCGCCGCCTGGGTTGCAGGCAGCATCACCGGGCTTCCCTTTGCCACTTGCGCCAGAGGCGACAACCTTGAACCAGCGGACCCGGACCTCGGCGCAAAGCTCGACGCGGCTTTTCTGGTGCGCGCCAACAACGGCGCAGACAAGGTGCGGATAGAGAATTTTGATCGTGGGCAGGCCAAGGGCAAGGTTGAGCTGGTGTACAACGGGCTGACCCTGCCGCCATTGGCTGACGAAGCGGTTGCGCCCGAAGCAGCTTCTGCCCAGGCAGACACGCCCGGCGCGCCTGCCTCTCACTGCTTCAGTGAGGCTGATCCTTCTTTTATGCGTCTGGATGAAGTGCCTGCTTCGGCCTCTCCTGTTCCCATGAAGCGTCCTGTGCGTCTGCTGGCTCTTGGGCGGTTTGACGTAACCAAGGGCTTTGACGTATTGCTCCGCGCCTGCGGCTTGCTACAAGACCGTGGCCTGGATTTTACCCTCACTCTGGCGGGCGGCGGCGGGGCCGTGATGGGTCTTGGCTATATGCAGACCGAACTGGTCCGGTTGCGCAAGCAGCTGGGACTGGAAGCCCGCGTGAGCATGCCCGGTCTTATTTCGCACAATGAACTGCCCAAGCTCCTTAAAGAGCATGATATTTTTGCTGCGCCCTGCGTGGTGCATGCGTCGGGCCGACGCGATGGCATTCCCAATACGGTTATTGAGGCATTGGCCTATGGCCTGCCCGTAGTCAGCACCACGGTCAATGCTTTGCCCGAGGTGGTACGGCACGGCAAAACCGGGTTGGCGGTACCGCAGCACGACGCCGAAGCATTGGCGAACGCCATCGCCCTGCTGGCCAACGATTCAGCCCTGGCGGCCGGCCTTGCCCATAACGGCAGGCTGCTGGCGGCCCATATGTTTGATCCCGAAGCCAACAATGACCGGTTGGCGCGCGTTTTCATCAATAATTACAGGTGTTGGAAAGAATCATGTGTGGAATAGCCGGTATTTGCCAACTGGAATCTTCGCCGCTTGACCCTCAGGCCCTGCACTGGGTGAAGGCCATGACCGACCGCATTGCCCACCGGGGGCCGGACGGCGAGGGCCAATGGTTGAGCGGGCCTGTATGCCTGGGGCACAGGCGTCTTTCCATCATCGACCTTGGCACGGGCGGGCAGCCCATGCACAGCGCCGACGAGCGCTATACGGTCATCTTCAATGGTGAAATTTACAATTTTGCGGAACTGAAAGAAGAACTTGCGGCCAACGGCGCGCGTTTTCGCACCAGCTCGGATACGGAAGTCATTCTTGAAGGATACCGGCAGTGGGGCGTGGATTGCCTGACCCGCTTCAACGGCATGTTTGCCTTTGCCCTGTGGGATTCTGTTGAACAGCGGCTTTTCTGCGCGCGCGATCCTTTTGGCAAAAAGCCCTTTTTCTACACAGTGCAGCAGGGCAGGCTGCACTTCGCCTCGGAGATGACGGCCCTTGAAAAAGTTCCCGGCCTGAATCTGACCATGCAGCCAGAAGCCATTATGCGCTATCTGGCCTATGAATACGTGCCCACGCCGCAGACCATCTATGCCGAAGTGGAAAGCCTGCCGCCAGCCCATTGGCTGCTGCTTGAGGGCGGCGTTCTGCGCACGGGCCGCTATTGGGACATGCCCACGCCTGATGAAAACGACAGGCGCGGCACCGAACAGCTTGGCGAAGAACTGCAATTTTTGCTGGCACGGGCGGTGCGGCGGCGCATGGTCAGCGATGTGCCTCTGGGCGTCTTTCTTTCGGGCGGCATCGACTCGTCCATTGTGGCTGGCCTTATGGCGCGGCAATCTTCCACGCCCATAAAAACTTTTTCCATTGGGTTCAGTGAAGCCAGTTACGACGAATCGCGCTATGCCCGCATTGTGGCCGAAGCCTTTGGCACAGACCACCATGAGCGGGTGCTTTCCGCCGAGGAGTGCGCCGACAATCTGCCGGGGATCGTGAGCAGAATGGACGTGCCCATGGCCGATGCCTCTGTGGCTCCCACATGGCTGCTGTCGGGCGTGACGCGTGAAAAGGTCACCGTGGCCCTGGGCGGTGACGGCGCGGACGAACTGTGGGCAGGCTACGAGCACTACATAGGCTTCAAGGTGGCGGAATGGTATAATGCCCTGCCCGCGCTGGTGCGGAACAAGATTGTGGAGCCCCTTGCCCGCCGTCTGCCATCGTCAGCCGGATATATCAATCCGCGTCTGGCTGTGGCCACGTTTTTGCGTGCGGCGCAGGCTCCTGCCTGGCAGCGGGTGCAGACCATGCTTACAGCCTTTACCCCCGACATGCAGGCGGAAATTCTGACCGGAAGCTTCAAGGCGCAAGCGCCGGGCTTTCTTTCGCCCGAACGGCTTTTGGCGCCAACGCGCGAGCAGTTTGAACACTGGCAGCCGTATGGCGTGGCAGCTCCTCTGGCGCGGGCTTTTCACGTTTACGCGCGCCAGTTCATGCTGGACGACATCCTTGTGAAAGTGGACCGCTGCTCCATGCTGCACAGCCTTGAAGTGCGCGCGCCCTTTTTGGACAAGGACGTGGCCGAATTCGCCGCGCGCCTGCCTGTGGACCGCAAACTGCATGGGTTCAAGCGCAAATGGCTGCTCAAAAAGGCTTTTGCGGGCCTGCTGCCCAAGGAAATCCTGTACCGCAACAAACGCGGGTTCCAGATTCCCGTGGCACAGTGGCTGCGCGGGCGTATGCGTCCCCTTATGGAAGACCTGCTCAGTGCAGACAGCCTCAAGGCTCAGGGAATTTTTGATCCCGTTGCAGTGCGCGCCCTTATGGACGAGCACATTTCCGGCAGGGCCGACCTGCGCAAGCCGCTTTGGACATTGCTGGTCTTTCAGCTGTGGTGGCAGGCGCGGCAGAAGCCCGGGCAGCAGTAATACCGCCTTTGCCCCAGCTCGATACATTGCAAGTCCTGCGTGCAGCCCCGGAAACAGAACTGTTTTCACGCCGCCCTGTCCAAAAGGCCAAAGCTGTCAAAACGGGCAGGGGGCAAGATACACTGAAAAAGCTGGCCGGGGCAGTCCTTCTGGCAAGCCCGTCTTGCCAGCGAGTGCCCGATGCTTATACTATATGGTGGCGTCTGAAAGTACGGCGCGCAATCTTTGCATATTGAGGAGTAAGCATGACCAGCCAGATCAAGACCGTTCTTCTTCTGGGTTTGCTTTCGGGCATCATTATAGTGCTTGGCGGCCTGCTTGGCGGGCGCACAGGCATTATCATAGCCTTCGGCATGGCCCTGCTCATGAATGTGGGCAGCTACTGGTACTCGGACAAAATTGTGCTTTCTATGTACCGGGCTCGTGAACTAGCCCCGGAAGAAGCTCCATATCTACATAAAATTGTTGATGAACTGGCCTACAACGCAGGCATTCCCAAGCCCCGCGTCTGTGTGGTGCCCGAAGAAGCCCCCAATGCTTTTGCAACCGGGCGTAACCCTGAAAATGCCGTGGTGGCGGTGACTGAAGGCCTCATGCGCCTGTTGTCGCCCGAAGAACTGCGCGGCGTAGTAGCCCACGAAATAGGACATATTGTAAACCGCGATATTCTTATTCAGACTATCGCCGGGGTTATGGCTTCGGCCATTGTGACCATGGCCAACATTTTTCAGTTCACGGCCATATTCGGTGGCGGCAACCGTGACGGCGAGGGCGGCGGCGTGAACCCCATTGCGGCTCTGGCAATGGCTTTGCTGGCCCCTATGGCCGCAGGTCTTGTGCAGATGGCCATTTCGCGCTCGCGGGAGTATCTTGCTGACGATACCGGGGCAGAGCTTTGCGGCCAGCCTCTTGCGCTGGCAGGCGCTCTTGCCAAACTTGGAGCCGCCAGCGGGCGTATTCCCATGCGTGAAGGCAATCCCAGCACCGAGCAGATGTTCATCGTGTCGCCTATGTTTGCTCACAGCAGCATGGCCAATCTTTTCAGCACGCATCCGCCTTTGGAAGAGCGCATTCGCAGGCTTCAGGCCATGGCAGCTTCCCGGCGCTGATGCCGGAACCGCAGACAATGGGCGCAGGACCGCGCAGATAACGGGCCGTAAAGGCTCTGTCGGGTTCATCGAACCCACCATATTGAGGAAGACAATGCAAATACGTCTTTTGCTGGTAGCGTTATTGGCCCTGCCCCTGCTGGCCTGCGTCAAGACAGCGCCTGTGGCTGAAGCGGATCAGGCTCCGCCTGCTGAACCGTGCCCCTATGTCTATGTGTTCGCTCCCGGCAACTATATTGTGGACATAGCCAGCGGATCAGAAGTGGTTCTGGACCCTGCCGCGCAGGAATTCGAACTTTTCTGCTCGCCAGGCGCTGCACGGGCAGCCGTGGGCTATGCCGTGGCGCGCGGCTCTCTTCCCGAAGGCGACTGGCGCATCTATAGGCTTGATGGCTCGCTGGACGACCTTGCCCTTAAAAGCCCCCAACAGCGCTATACCCTCAAGCGGATGGCTGAAGTTGTGGACTGGGTGACGGAAGACATCTAGGGAAACGCTGATTTATTCCGTTTGGCTGCGTTGCTTCACTTTTTTTGAAACAGTCGAGGACGGAAGAGTCCACTCCTGCTTCAAAAACAGATCGCGCCTTGCCAAACGAAATAACTACGCGTTTCCAGGTGGCTCTTTAATCAGTACTTCCCTGGAACCGCTTTAAGGTGGGTTACTTTGAAGACATGCGCGAGACGTCTGGAGTGAAGGCCTGACGCGGTCTTGATAATTGCACATAGCGCCTACGGGTGCTCAAGCGTTGCGCCGCAAGGCTTACACATGCTTTGCTGCTGTGGCATAACGTCAGCGCACGGTTGGCAATTTTGGCAGCGTTCCGGCCAGTTTCACGCAAGCGTTGCCGCCATTCGCAAGGCTCGCTAACGGATTGCCGCAAAGAAAGCTTGGGTGACAGCAGCTTTTTTTTATACCCGTTGACTCATCCAGCTGCTAATACAAATGAATTTTGGGGGCGGATCAACGCCGCAACAGGCGCATCTTGCCCTTAGGTGTATATATTCAAAGATTTCACGCTACAGGTTGTCTTTCTTGTGTTTTTTAGCCAGCGGGCCGATTGCGAGATCAGCCCGCTGGTATTTTATATGGCGTTCGCTTGGTAAGCCCTTCAGTGCGTGTACTTTTAACAATCTGTAATAGCATTGATTATTACTGTTTCACGCTCTCAGCGTGTCTGTGTGGCGCTGCTCTCTCCGGTGGTGTACAATTACGACATGCGAAAAAGAAATTTCGCGTTTAGCAGCCAGGGTTTTGCCCGGCATAAAGGATGTTCATATGCAAACAAGCGCGAGAAATGTTTTCAAGGGCAAGGTTGTGGCGGTGCATTCTGGTGCCGTCAATGATGAAGTGGAATTGGCCGTCGAAGGCGGACTTACCATTGTTGCTTCCATTACGCAGGTCAGCACCAAGAAGTTGGGCCTCAAGCCCGGTGTGGAAGCCATTGCCTTGATCAAGGCCAGCTTTGTGCTGCTGATGAATGATGCCGAAAACTATCTGTTGTCCACCCGCAACCAGTTTGCGGGAATCATCAGCAAGGTTACCCCCGGGGCCGTCAATGCAGAGGTGCAGGTTGATCTGCCCGGCGGCAAGGGTATTACCTCCATTGTAACTATGGGCAGCGTCGACAAGCTTGCTCTGGCCACCGGCAAAAAAATAACAGCCATAGTGAAGGCTTCGCAGGTTATCCTGGCTGTGCCGAAGTAGTTTCTATGCCATTGGGCGCTCTGGAGTGCTCGATACGGCCAAGTACAACAACAAATGGAGCCCGGAGCTTTACGCTTCGGGCTTTTTCGCATCTTACGGCTGTCGCTGACTCCGCCGCTGGCTGGTGTGCGCAGTTCAGTATTTTAAAAATGATATTGTGCCGAGATGTAGTTCTGGCAGAACATGATTCGAGCAGGACACAGGCCCCATAAACTGCGCTGCGCGAAACTGAGGATATGACCGGATGGCGCATGTGGAAAATATCTCAAGATCAGTCACGTTGCCGTAGTAGTGCATGAATTGACTGGATTATGATATATCGTTGAAAGGATGCCCGTGTCCCCAGATAGTGCCGCCACAAGCGGCTTCCCTGTTGTTTTTGTGTCTGGGGAAGATTGCGTGTTTTTTGGTTTTTTTCTGATCCAGTGCGCAGGGTTGTTCTTCAAACTTGGGATGAGTACTTCATTTGTTCTCGGGTGCCGGGTGCAATAAAGGCAATTCTTAGGAAAAACCAGTTTAGCTGAGGAGATTTTTGTTAGCCGGAGGGCCGATGAGGAAGGTGCTAATCAATAAAGTCAGGAGTTTAGGTGCACTTTTATTTTGACTAAAAATTCACAAACACTATAAATACTGTGGGCGGCTATTTTTATCAAGAATAAATATTTTTTTAAATTTATGTGAAAAATTGCGCAGGTCCTTGACCTAGGCCTGTATTCATTCTAATTTATTGCAGAGCAATAGTACGCCCAGCGTAAGCGCGGGAGGCAGCCGTGTGGGACAACTGTTATAACTATGACACGGTTCGTGAAATTCGCGTTAAAACAACGGCTTATGTCGGCGTTGGCGCAATAGACAGGATTGGCTACATCCTGGGAAATTTGAAAAATGAAGGCATTTCGTCGGTGCTCTGCGTTTGCGGTGGGCACGCCTACCGCGCTTCGGGCGCGTGGGACAAGGCCGAAGCCGCAGCGCAAAAACAGGGTATTGTGTTGGCCTTGTATAACAGGGTCACACCCAATCCGACAACGGATATTGTTAATGATGCCGCCGCGCTCGGCAGGGCAGTTAATGCGGGCGCAGTGCTGGCCATAGGCGGCGGAAGCCCCCTGGACTGTGGAAAAGGAGCGGCCATCCTGTTGGCCAACCCAGGCAAAAGCGCCGAAGATCTTTTTTGCTTTCGCTTCACGCCCCAAAAGGCCCTTCCATTAGTTGCCGTCAACCTCACTCACGGCACGGGCAGTGAAGTCAACCGGTTTGCCGTGGTTACCGTAGCCGGGCGCAATCACAGGTCCATTGTTGGACATGACTGCAGCTATCCCCGCTATGCCATTGACGATCCGGCTCTCATGACCGGGCTTTCGGCAGAGCAAAGCCGTTATGTGTCCATAGACGCATTGTGCAGAGTGGTGGAGGCATCCACAACGACGATGGCTAACCCTCTGGTTGTAACTCTGGCGAGCGAGACTGTGCGTTTGGTGCACACATGGTTGCCCATAGTGCTCGCCGAACCGGAAAATCTCAAGGCCCGCTACGGATTGTGCATGGCGGCGCTTCAGGCCGGGGTGGCTTTTGACAACAGTCTTTTGCACATGGCGCATGCGCTTGAGCAGCCACTGAGCCGCTTCAGGGATGTGCCGCACGGCCTGGCGCTGGCAATACTGCTACCCGCCGTCATTGGCGAATGTTATGCTGCCCGGCCCGATGTGCTGGCCCATGTGCTTGCGCCCCTGGCTCCCGGCCTGAAAGGCGAGCCGGATGAAGCCGCAGCAGCTGCCAAAGCCGTAGAAGACTGGCTTTTCAGCCTGGGCATAAATCAAAAACTCCTGGACTTGGGAGTCCAGGAGTCAGATGTGGAAGAGTTTTGCAACTTCGTCGAGCAGACGCCTTCGCTGGGTCTTCTGCTCTCGGTGGCGCCAGTCAGGAGTTCACGCCAACGTGTGGCGAGAATCTACACCAACTCGTTGCGCCCCATGCCGTGAAATTGCCCTTCTCCTCCAGGGTCGGACTGATCTGCCGCAGTCCGCTCCATACCCAGCCCCTCCGTTTGCCGACGGCGGGGCTTTTTTATTATCATGCTCCTAGACGAACGCCAAGCTCAAGTTTTTGTCCTGTCAAATTTATTTCATAGCCTCCAAGGGCGGTGATGCGTTTTTTGAATTCTGCCTGTTGCAGCAGGTTTTGAACGCTCAACACACGCGGGTCGGCAAGAAAGGCTTCAGGAATAACAAGGTCCCAGCGTTCGCCGCCCAGCGGTACGAAATCCAGCCCCATTGCCTTGGCGGCAGCTGCCACTCCCGGTCCGCAGTCAGCCTTGCCCGTAAGCACTGCGGCCGCCACTGCCAACTGGCTTTCCACTTCCACTTCGTAGCCAGAAATATCCTGCGGGGTCAGCCCGGCATGGCGCACCAGGGCATCAAACTGCAGGCGCGTGCTCGATCCTGCCTGACGATTAACGCAACGCAGTTTCTTGTCCTTGATGTCGGTAATACTTTTGATTTTTTGCGGATTACCAGCCGGAACCACCAAGCCCACCTGACGGACCACCAAATTTACAAGAGCGACCTTAACTCTGGGCAAATGCTCTTGCACAAAAGCAAAGTTGAACTCGCCCTTGTCGTCGTCGGCCATATGCAGCACGGCCATATGACAATGATTGTTCTTCAGGGCGGTCAAGGCGTCGGCGGCGTCTGCACCTGCTGTAACCAATTGCACGGCATGGGGCAGACGCAGCAGCTCATCAGCCATAAGGTCCAGCACCATGTCGTTGCCGCCAGCGCAGAAAAGCGTGCTGTACAGGCTGTCTACCGGGCAGAGGGGGCGGGCGCGAACCGTACTGCCAAGGGGCGCGCCCTTGCCGTTGGCGGTAACGTGAGCAAGGCCCTGAACGCGAACAGCAGTTTTATAGCCTTCGCCCAAGCGCAGGGGCAGGGCCACTGTTTTTTCCGCCACACGGCTCAAGGCTAAAGGCGAGAAAACATCAAGGCCCGGATGCGCAGGCAGGCTGGCAGCCAGTTCCACTGTCAGGTCGCCGAATTCATCCATTGAACCCGGCAAAATGCCGGAAAAATAATGTGCTGGACGGCGAGACATCAGCAATAGGGCGGGAACCACAAGAGCAGCAAACGCTGTAAACGTGCCAGCGGGGCTGGCAGGGAGGCAGAACACGGGCCTGCCTTCGTAAACGGCGATCATTGTAGGCGCGCCGGGCAGCATGCCCACATTGGGGGCCACAATCTGTCCCTCCGCTTCCAGCAGGGTACGCACAACGCCCAATGTGGCCGCATCGGTCACGCACAAAACAAGAGCGTGGGCGCCGCCTTTGATGGAGGTTTGAAAAAAATTGCGTACGGCTTGCGCATCTGCTTCCAGAGGGGCTGATGGGTGGGCAATGCAGCCCAAGCCCTGTGCCCTGGCGGCAAGAGCCGCGGTAATTCCGTCAATCAGGCGGTCTGATGTTGCCGTGGCAACGTCCCTGGTCTGGTCCGGCGGGCTCATAAAGCTGCCGCCTGCCGTTGCCAGGAATATCTGCGGGTTGCCCCATACCTGCACACTGTCTACCCCGGCGGCCAGTAGTGCGCCGATGTCACCCGGCCGCAGAATATGGTTGCGGCCGAATAGTGTTTCGCCTTCCGCCATGTCGGCCCCTGCGCGCCGCACATGCAGCCAGGGCAGCATGGGGGCCGTAATGCTGACGCCGCCTTTGCCGTCCACGGCAGCATGAACAGACAGGGCCACGGCGTCACAAGAGGGGGGCAGGGCGTCGCCTGAGGCGACGGCGAAGCAGGTCTTGCCCTCGTGCAGTAGGGCGGGGGCAGCACTGGTTGCAGCGTATGTATCTGAGGCTTTCAGGGCGTAGCCGTTGGCGGCAGCCAGGGGAAAGGGGGGATAGGGGCGCGCGGCTGCTACAAATGCGCTCAGTACGCGGCCATCAGCTTCTGCCGTGAGGCAGGAAACTGGTTGGGGCAAATTGTCCTGACCACTGGCCGCGCGTGCTGCATCCAACGCCTTGAGCAGTTTGTCGAGCGCGTCGCCCAAGGGCACTATTTCCGTATATATTGTGGTTTTGGTTGCCATGTATCCTCCTGGGGGAAGGGCTTGGATGGGCAAAAGGCCTTAATCCACCTTGCAAACATACATCTTCATGGCATTCATGCAAATACCTGATCTGTGGGGGTACCTGCCCCGCGCCGTATTGCACGCTGCCGCCGCTGGGCGTATACTGAATTCTTGAGCATAAACCTCAACCCTGCGGCGGCATGCCGCTTGATATGACCGTACATGACATACGCGCGCTTTTGGCGGCGGATAAAGCCACGGTAGGCACATGGCTGCAATTGCCCTCCGCGGATGTGGCAGAACTTATGGCCCGTGCCGGCTATGACTGGGTTGCCGTGGATATGGAGCATGGCTCCTTCGGGCGCACTGGCCTGCCGGACATCTTTCGCGCCATCGAATGCGGTGGAGCCGCCCCCTTTGCCAGATTGCCCGAGGCCAGTAAAACCCAGATCAAATCCGCTCTGGAAGCTGGCGCTCAGGGGCTTATTTTTCCGATGATCGAGAGCCGCGAGCAGCTTGACCGCGCTATTGACTGGTCGGTGTACCCCGGTCAGGACACTTGGCGGGGCAAGGGTGAAACCGCGCAGGAATACAGGGGCGTGGGCTTTTGCCGCGCCAATGCGTTCGGCAAGGATTTTGACAACTACCGCACCCGGCGCGCGCCTGAAATATTTTTGGTAGCCCAGATAGAGCACATACGTGCCGTGGAAAATCTGGACGCCATACTGACGCACCCGCGTCTGGACGCCATCATGGTGGGACCGTACGATCTTTCCGGTTCTATGGGACTCACCGGGCAGTTTGACCACCCGGATTTCAAGGCTGCAATGGAACGCATAAACGCGGCTTGCCAGCGCCACAAGGCCCGCATGGGCCTGCATATTGTGCAGCCTGACCCCGCTGAGCTGACGCGGCAGATTGCGGCAGGCAGCCGCTTTATTGCCTATGGCATTGATTCTGTTTTTCTTTGGGGCGCGTCAGAACGTCCCAAATAGAGCTGCGGCTGTTCCGCGTCACAGGCCCCTTGCGGCGTCTGACGCGGTCAGCGCACCAGTGACGCCGCGCATAATTGTGGGCGTATCGGCGAATAGTTGATCAATAAAATTCTCCAGGGAGAATAATTGTGAAAATAACAGTTTTTGGCGGTTCCGGCTTTTTGGGCTCGCATATTTGCGACAAACTTTCCGAGGCCGGGCACAACGTCACCATCGTGGATCTGCACCCCTCGCCTTGGCTGCGTCCTGACCAGACCATGCTCACTGGCAATATTCTGGAAGAAGAAACAGTGCGCAAAGCCATTGATGGCGCGGATATGGTCTTCAACTACGCGGGCATCGCCGATATTGGCGAGGCCAATAACCGCCCCGTTGACACCGCGCGCATCAACGTGCTCGGCAACGTCATGATTCTTGAAGCCTGCCGCAAGGCTGGCGTGAAGCGTTACGTTTTCGCCAGTTCCTTGTATGTCTACGGCAAATCCGGCGGTTTCTACCGTTGCAGCAAGCAGGCTTGCGAGTTGTACATTGAAAATTACCAGGCCATGCACAACCTGCCGTACACCATCCTGCGCTATGGTTCGCTTTACGGCCCCCGGTCAGACAGGCGCAATGCCATCAACCGCTTTGTTTACGAAGCGCTTTCCACGGGCGGCATCACATACTATGGCGCGCCCACGGCCCTGCGCGAATATGTGCATGTGGACGATGCCAGCGCCGCAACGCTGGCTGTGCTGGCACCCGAGTTTGAAAACCAGAACATCATCATCTCCGGCAACCAGCCCATGCGGGTCAGCGATCTCTTCAAGATGATCGGCGAAATGCTGGGCAAGGAACTGGTTATCAATTACCAGAACGACCCCAACAGCGGCCACTATCAGGTGACCCCTTACGCCTTTATGCCAAAAGTGGGGCGCAAGCTTGTGCCGCCGCTGACCGTGGACCTGGGGCAGGGCATCCTGCGCGTTATGGAAGAAGAGCACAAGGAAATCCACCCGGAACTGGCGTCCGAGGGCGGGTATCTTGTGGCTACCGACGACTAGAGCATTTCAATTTTGAAAAACTCAGGTGGCTGCGCGAGCTGACTGCGCCTGGGCATGACGCCCCGGCGCTGCCGCCACCGCCTACAGTCTATATGCTGGCAGAGAACAGACATTACCGGTAATCCGCAGCGGCGGCGCAAGACGCCAGCCAGAGCGATGCATTACGGAAATTGTTCATAGATTTCAAAATTTATACGGACACAAGGAGCCGTTGCATGAACATTATCGCCATCATTCCCGCGCGTATGGGGTCCAGCCGTTATCCTGGCAAGCCTCTGGCCCTCATCCACAATGTGCCCATGGTCGGGCATGTGGCCTTTCGTACGGCCATGAGCAAAACCCTTTCCGCCACCTATGTGGCCACCTGCGATGAAATCATCGAAAATTACTGCACCAG
Source organism: Desulfovibrio intestinalis (assembly GCF_014202345.1). NCBI lineage: Bacteria > Pseudomonadati > Thermodesulfobacteriota > Desulfovibrionia > Desulfovibrionales > Desulfovibrionaceae > Desulfovibrio > Desulfovibrio intestinalis. The sequence continues at coordinate 32,213 of NZ_JACHGO010000004.1, read as the reverse complement.
CGCGGGGCTGAACAGCGTCATGACCGGCGACCACCATGTGCGTTGCTCTACGCGTACGGCGGAAGCCCTGCTCAAGATTGAGGCCGCCACGGGCAAAAAGGCCGACATCGTGGTGATGGTGCAGGGCGACGAACCTATGGTGCGCCCCGAAATGATCGACGCCGCCGTGGCCCCCATGCTGGCTGATCCCAGCATCAACGTCACCAACCTCATGGCCGACATGGACACCCTTGAGGAATTTGAAGACCCCAATGAAGTGAAAGTGGTGGTCGACCGCTTTAACGACGCCCTCTATTTCTCGCGTGAAGCCATTCCTTCGCGCAAAAAAGGATCGGACAAGGTGCCCATGCGCAAGCAGGTTTGCATCATTCCTTTCCGCCGCGACTACTTGCTGCGCTTCAATGAAATGGAAGAAAGCCCACTGGAAATCTATGAATCCGTGGATATGATGCGTATTCTCGAATACGGTGAAAAAGTCCGTATGGTTCCCACCGACTGCCGCAGCTGGAGCGTAGACACCCCTGAAGATCTGGCTCGCGTGACGCGCCTTATGGAAGGCGACGACCTCATGAAGGAATACAGCAAGTAAATGGCCGAGTTCGGAAAACCGGGCATGGGCCAGGAAGGGGAAACGGCATCGGCCTCCGGGCCGGGCACGCCTCCTTCCGCCGCTTCTGTTAACCAGACCGCTTCACGGCAGGGGGCAGGCCAGACCTCGTCTGACGACGGAAAAGCTGCTGCACACGGCGCGCCGGGGTGGCGACGCCGTGTGGGCGCTGCGCTGGAAGAGTTGTGGATAGCGCTGCTGGGCTGGATTCCCACGCCTGTGGGGCTGGCCTTGCGTCTGGCTGGCTGGCGCTGGATGTTCGCCCGCTGCGGTTCGGCGCGTTTTGGCACGGGACTGAGCCTTGCGGGATGCAAGGGCATGACCATAGGCAATAATGTGCGCCTGGGGCGCGGCTGTTTCATTACGGCCACAGACGGCACGCTGGTGCTGCACGACAGTGTGGCTCTTTCGCCCTATGTGCATGTAGGGGCCGATGCCGGGCGCATTGAAATCGGCGCGCATACAGCAGTGGGGCCGGGTACGGTCATACGGGCGGCCAATCACTGCATCGCCCGTCAGGATGTGCCCATGATGCATCAGGGGCATGTGCCCGGTGAAATCATCATTGAAGAAGATGTGTGGATCGGGGCCAACTGCGTCATCACGCCCGACGTGCGCATCGGGCGCGGGGCTGTGGTTGGCGCTGGAGCCGTGGTCACCCGTAACGTGGCCCCCTTTGCCATTGTTGGCGGCGTGCCCGCCAAGGTTATCGGCATGCGGGGCAGTGACGGCGCAACCGTTTGCGGATCGGCAATCCCGGCGCAAAAAGGATAATTATGGCATTGCAATGCATTGTTTTTGACTGCGACGGCGTCATTTTGGACAGCGTGCCCGTGAAAACACGGGCCTTTGCCCGTATTGCCGCGCCCTACGGCCAGGAAGCCCAGGACCGCTTTGTGATGTACCACAGCCTGCATGGCGGGGTAAGCCGTTACAAGAAGTTCCAGTGGTTCTACAATGAAGTGCTTGGGCGCGAAATTTCGGAAGAAGAATCTGAAAAGCTTGGCCGCTTGTTTTCGGAATACGCCCTGGACGAAGTGCGCCGCTGCCCGCTTATACCTGGCATTCAGGAAGTTCTGGACACCTGGAAGGGCAAGTTGCCTCTCTATGTCTGCTCCGGTGCGCCCCACGAAGAAGTGCTGGCGGTATTGCAGGAACGCAAACTGGACCACTATTTTGTCTCCATTCACGGTTCGCCCCCGGCCAAGGCCAAGCTGCTGGGCCAGATAGTGGCCCCGTTGCCCCTGACGCCGCAGGACGTGCTTATGGTGGGTGACGCGCCTACGGATCATGATGCTGCGGAAGAAGTGGGAACGCTCTTTTACGGCGTTGGCCCAGACATAAAGCCCGCGTCGGAATCGGCCTACCCCTGGGGCGCGGATCTGACCGGCCTGAACGACTGGATAAAAGCCCGCGTGGCGAGTTAGAGCTTTTAATTTTGAAGTGTTTTTTGGGGAGGGTTTTTTATAAAAAGCCCTCCCCACGCCCCCATTCCCTGAACCGCATTGTTTTTTAGTCTTTTGCGGGGGCATTCTGGCCTGATGCGGGTTTCAGGGGCTGTGTCTTCGGTATCATATTTCCGCAACGTTGCTCTGCTTTAATTCACAAAACAATCACAACAAAATGAGCGCCTGCGTGTACGCGCGGGACGTTCACAGTAGAAAACATGAAAAAAATATACATCCTGCTCGTGTGCCTTGGGGTTCTGAGTCTCGCCGCCTGCGAATCAGACAAAAAGGAAGAAGCTTCCGCCTCTTCAGCAAAAACGGAACAGGCCCAGCCTGCATCCGCAGAAGCCGCCGCAGACACTGGCAACTTGCCAAAAGAGCAGGGGCCGCCGCCCACGCAAGAGCAGCTTGCTGCAGCAGACGCTGTGGTTGCCTACTATAACGTGGTGGCCACAACCTTTGCCGATCCCTATTTTGCCCAGGCTGACGTAATGATGGGCAATGTGCGCTACTACCTTCATGAATGGCTGTTGGCTCCGCGCCCGGCTGGCGGCGACGGCAAGGCCGTGTCTGCCCGCCTTGCCGCCCCGAAGGGAATGTTCACTGAAGACGAGTCGCGCGCTCTGGCCCAGTGGGTGACCGATATGAACCAGAGTATCGACAGCATGCGGGCCGACTATCGCGCTCTTGAGCGCTACGTTAATGATCAGAGCATCCGTGACGACGGCGTCAAGGGCGAAGCCCTGACGAACAGTATCGCGAAAAGCCATGAACAGTTCATGGCCGCGCGTGACGGATATATGGGGATGATTGAAGCCCGGGCCTCTTCAGTTGAAGAGGTGCTGCTCTATGGGCATCCCCTCAAAAGGCAGATTCTGGAAGCCAGAAAGATTTTTGGTCTGTTCTCAAGAACAGCCGGGCTGCTTGTAACGCAAAAGCCCGACCGTGAAGCGCTGGAGCAGGTGGTGGCCAAACTTGACGCCAGCCTGAAAGACGCAGGGCGGCCTCCCTTCCCCGCTTCTCCTGACGTTGAGCGCGTTTACCGTGAATTCCTCAAACAGGGCACGGCATTTAAAGACGCGCTTGCCCAGGGGCTGGCCGAAGGTTTTTACAACCCGGTGCGTGAAGAGCTCAATAGTGCTGCAGAGGGCAGCCGCCAAGCCTATAACGAATTTGCGCGCGCAGCCAACCCCAACTGAGTTGGCTTTGGCGACGTGCCTGCCACGGGAGACCAGACATGAAGACTGTCAGTTATTGCCCTAACAGCCGCCGCGCCCGCGCAGGGCAGGCTGTAGATGTCAGCCTGTTCGGACCTGAAGAGGCGCGTGTGGCCCGGTCCTTCCATCAGGGTTTTGCGCAGTATGCTGCAACGCCGCTGGTGCGGCTGAAGGCTCTGGCTGACAATCTGGGCGTGGCAGAAATTCAGGTGAAGGACGAATCCTGGCGGTTCGGCCTCAACGCTTTCAAGGTTCTGGGCGGTTCCTATGCCGTGGCGCGCTATTTGGCGCAACGGCTGGAACTGCCCATGAACGAAGTGACGCCCGATCTGCTGTGTTCAGCCGGCGTGCGTGAGAAACTTGGCGATGTTACTCTTGTGACGGCAACGGACGGCAATCACGGGCGCGGCGTCGCCTGGACCGCCCAGCAACTGCACATGAAAGCCGCTGTTTTCATGCCCAAGGGATCAGCGCCAATCCGGGCGGAAAATATCCGCAAGACCGGGGCGCAGTGCACCATCACCGAGCTCAACTACGACGATACCGTGCGTCTTGCCATGCAGCATGCCGCAACATCGGGCGGCGTGCTGATTCAGGACACCGCCTGGGACGGCTATGAAGAGGTGCCGCTCTGGATCATGCAGGGTTATACCACCCTTGCGCTGGAGGCGGATGAGCAGTGGCGGAGCAGCGGAGCCAAACCCCCAACCCATATTTTGCTTCAGGCCGGGGTTGGTTCCTTTGCCGCAGCCGTGCTTGGCTACTTTGCCTCCGTGCTTGGTGACGAAGCGCCGGAAGCCGTTGTTGTGGAACCGCACGCGGCAGATTGCTTTTACCGCTCATTCGAGGCGGCAGACGGCCATCCCCATGCCGTGACCGGGCATATGCAGACGATTATGGCCGGGCTTGCCTGCGGCGAACCCAGTAGTTTGTGTTGGCCTATTTTACGCGACAGGGCTGCAGGGGCGCTTTCCTGCGCAGATCCGGTGTCTGCCAACGGCATGCGCATTCTGGCCGCTCCCTTGCCGGGCGACACGCCCGTGTGCAGCGGCGAATCTGGGGCTGCTCCGCTGGGCGCTCTGGAATATGTGATGAAAAATCCAGGCATGCTTGAAGTGCGGCAGGCTCTGGGGCTGAACGCATCGTCGCGTGTGCTGCTTTTCAGCACCGAAGGCGATACTTCGCCGGACCTGTACCGTCAGATTGTCTGGCACGGGCGCTACGGCAGTGAGGCATGTGGCGTATAATGTAGCTGGGGGCGGGCAGAGTAGATTAAAATTTAGTGCGATTTCATTTTGAAACAGCTCAGTTGAGTGCAGTAAACATCTATGACGAAGAAGGCCGCGCGATTATCGCACGGCCTTCTTTATTAATAAATCCTGATTTTCAGTTCTGGAGACAGTGTCGCTCATACGCCCAAATAAGAAGTATGAGGGGGCGGCAGTACGGGAGTATTCCGCTGCGATTCCACCTTTCTCGGGCAATCCAGTTTTGAAAAAAATTCAATTCTCAGCTAGTTGGCCTGCATAAGCTACAAGCCCAACCATTACAGCTAGCGCCCGCGAATCCAGTACGTTTCAAAGCCGTCCTGTAACCAGCCGTCCTTAACTTCAGCCAGCCCCGCCTGCTTGAATATCTGGCGGTATTCGTCGCGTGTGCGCCGCCAGCCCCAAAACTGCTGACGCCTGATGCCCAGATAGTGCAATGCCCCGCGAATGAAGATTTTGATGGCGTTAACAAAGCTGCCAATAAAGGAGTCTTCTTCCAGCAAGGAGGCAGACAGCAGGATGATCTCGCCGCCGGGGGCAAGCTGGGCCCGCAATTCCTGCAACAGATGGGTGAACTCGCGCGTGGGAATGCCGTAGTCCACTGTGGACAGATAGATCATGTCGTAGTGAACATCGGGCGGCAGACAGGCCGGAGGCAGGCCGATATAGATACGCTCGCTGGGAATATGCTGGCGCAGCCATTTCATGCCGACAGTGCTGGGTTCGTTGACATGCAGCTCCAGATCTGGCAGCTCTTCCAGCAGTATTTTTTCCATATAGCCGACGCCGCTGCCAATGGAAAGCACACGCACGGGCTCGGTGCGAGGCGCGGTTTCTCTGGCAAGCTGGTCTCGCAGCTGGCCAATGAGCCAGCGGGCGTCCTTGCGCTTGTTTTCGCGCCAGACAGAAGGCAGATCGTCCCAATTCTTATAGCGACGGAAGAGTTCTTCGTAAAAAACAGCGTAGAACTTTGGCTCCGCCAGATGAAAGAAGGAGATATGCGAAAAGGATGTAAATGGTATGCCTTGCCAGCTTTCCTGATAAAATCGTCGCACGTCAAGCCTCCGCTCATGGCTGCATAAATGCGTTATGGCAAACGCGCCGAAGCCACTTCAACTCCCCCAAGTATAGCGCAAGCCCGTACAAGGCGCAATGCGCTCGGCAACCGTTTGCACTAGAGCGCTCAACCTCGAAAAAAGGTTAGCTGCTCTAACGCTGCGCAAGAGTACAGTTGGCCCAACGTGGCGAAAATGCTGCCGAAAATTACATTTTTGGCAGTATGATAACTTTGCGATGCTTTACATTGCAAAGGTGCTCAGCGCTATATTTCGTTTGATACCATATATGATGCTGATTTGCAGTCATCTCTTTTAACGAGAAAACAGCGCATTATCACCATAGGAGTATCTTGTGCCGCAGCTGGCTTGATCGTCTTGCCATATGGCCTTGGCAGATCGCCGTGACCCAATGACCTTGACCATATGGGCTGGCCATATGGTTTTGGCCGGATATTGCATCTGGCCAGATGCTGCGCGGTCAAAGTGAGCATGAAGAGGCGCGTAAAGGTGCCCGTAAACAAGAGCATTGTCAAACAAACAGGGGGCGGCGCTCAACGGCGTCGCCCCCTGCGATTTCAGGCTGTCTCAGGCCCTGTGGCCTTTAATGCCCCTTGGAGTCGCCGTTGCGACCCTTTTTGCGGGGAAACAGCACGAAGTTCCAGTATATCACATAGGCCGGCAGCACCACGAACATCATGGCGTAAGCCCAGTTCTTCGAATAGAGGAAATAGTCGTAAAAAGTATGGAATTCCATAATATTCTCCTTCTGCGGATTGGCTAGTGCTCATCCTTGAAGTCGGGGTGTTCGTACAACACAGGCATGTGGTAGATGATGAAGCGGTATGCCGTCACAATCATAGTTACCACAAAGATGGAAATGCAGAATTCCCAAATGCTGGGGAAGTAACGTTCAGCCGAGGGCAGATTGTAGTTGAAGGCAATCATGGACACGTTGAAGCGGTTCATGACGATGCCCAACACAGTGTTGGCCGAAGCGATACGGCACAGCGTCAGGTTGCGGTCACGCGCGCCCTTGGCATAGAGCAGGGCGGGCAGCAGCACGAAGCCCAGCATTTCCACCAGCCACCACGCGCCGTAGCCGGAGAACACGTAGGGCAGGTTTGCCTGCACCAGCATGTCGATAAGCTTGAGCATGAAGTAGGCGAACAGGATGAAGGAAGCCGCGCGGGCAAAGCTGAAAACAACGCCGTCAGCTTCACGCAAGTGGGTTTCATCCATGTAGTGGTGCAGCCCCTTGTGGGCAAACATGCCTTCAAAAATGACCATGGAAGACCCGGCAGCCATAGAGCTGACGAAGAAGAACATGGGCATGAAGGGCGAGTACCACAGGGGGTGCAGCTTTTCGGGCGCTATGAGGTACAGCGCGCCCAACGAAGACTGGTGCAGGGTGGACAGCGTCACGCCGAAGATGGTGAGCACGATGGTGGCGTGCACCACGAGCTTGCGCCATTTGATAAGGACGGGGTACTTCGACGACAGCCATTCCAGAGGCGCCACGGAGAACTCGATGAGGAGCACCGTAACGTAGGTGGCGACGCACAGGCCCACTTCAAACAGAACCGAAGTGGTGCCGGGGAAGAAGAACATGAAGGGCAGACGCAGCGGATGGCCCAGGTCATACAGAAGGGCCACAACCACGAAACCGTAGCCAAGAAAGGCTGTGGTAATGGCCGGGCGTACTGCCGAGTGAAACTGTTTCATGCCCATGACGTAGCAGGCCACGGTGGTAAAGTAGCCACCAGCCGCCAGAGCGACGCCGCAAAGCAGGTCAAAGCCGATCCACAGGCCCCAGGGCTGGGTGTTGCTCAGGTTGGTGACCGAGCCGATACCCATTGTGAAACGGATAATGGTAATGATCAGGCCTACCGTCAGAATGACGGCGGTAAGAATATTGCCCGGCGTAGGTCTGAAGAACTCGCCAAGGTTGAACAGCTTGTCCTTAGTGGGAATGACTATGCTGTGGTGCGACATTTACTTATCCTCCCCGTGACACTTGCATTCCGTTTCCCTGGCCTTGAGGGCTTCGGTCATAGCGCGACGGGCCGTGTCAGCGGCGCCAGGCCCCTGGGTTTCCTCAATCTTGCGCACGGCTGCGTCAACGGCGGCGGCCACGTCTTCACGGGCTTCCTTGACCTTCTCGTCCTTTTCCGCCTTGTACATAGCTTCACGGCGCTTGCTGATGGCATAAGCGCCACCGAAGAGCACGGGCCAGAAGGCTACGATCATTGGCACCGCGCCAAGCGCACCGTAGGTCAGTTCACCCATGGGGCTGTGGCCCAGGTGGGTATTAAGGCCGAGCTGCTTCATTTCGTCGCCAGCAAGGGGGGCGTCGTCCGGCGTAAGGCTGGCCGCAAGCTGACCCGCAGCGGGGCTCAGAACCATCCATGCGGTGCCACCGGCGTCGGTTTCACCGTAGACGTAGTTGACGTACTTGCCGGGGTTGTCGGCCATGCGGGCGCGAGCCAGGCGAAGGAGGTCGCTGCGGCGGCCAAAGGTGAGGGCGTCTTTGGGACAGGCCTGCACGCAGCCGGGCAGTTTGCCTTCCATGAGCAGGGGCTCACAGAAGGTGCACTTCTGCACCAGGGGATCAAAGGCTTCGTCGTACTGGAAGCCGGGCACATAGAAGGGGCAGGCTACCATGCAATAGCGGCAGCCCACGCACTGTGAGCCTTCGTAATGCACTGCGCCGTTGGGATGCTTGGTGAAGCATTTGGCAAAGCAGGCCGAGGCGCAGGCCGGATCGTTGCAGTGGAAGCACTGCAACTTGCGGAATACGTCTTTGCCATTGACCTTGTACTTGTTCACCACGGTCCATTCGTATTCGCCGGTGCGACGGTGGGTATCGCATACCGTAAGGTCGCTGAAGGGCTTTTTGGGTTTGGGCAGGTGGTTGACCTTGTTGCAGGCTTCTTCACACTTGCGGCAGCCGATGCAACGGGTTGTGTCGTGCAGCACCCCGTAGCTGTCAGCATAATATGGAAAGGTGTGAGGGCCAGCCTGGGCGACCTTGGCCGTGCCAAGGGCCGAGACCACGCCTGCGCTTCCCATAATGGTCAGAAATGTTCTGCGTTTCATATTCTTCTCCATGCTAGTCGGCGCTCTTGGGAGCGGCCTTATGGCAGGTGGTGCAGTCGGTATCTCTGGGACGCGCGACATTCATACCCTTGTGGCAACCCATGCACTGCAGATGGTAGGCGGCCATAAGGTTAGGACGGCCGGGATTGGCCTTGTCGATCTCCTTGGCGTGGCAGCTGCCGCACTTGGGAGGCGTAAGGGAAAGCGGGCTTCTGTGATGGCAGGTAGCACACAGAAGTTCAGGCTGATTGTGGAAAGCCTGCGCCAGCTTGTCGTCCTTGATTCCTTCCATAAGGGAGGTAAGGTGCCGGCGGTGGGTAAAGTTGCTTCCCTCGTACTTGTCGGCCAGAGAATCAATGATCACCTTGAGGGGGCCCAGCATGGGAGAAACAGGCTCAACGGGCTTCTGGGCCAACACGGTTTCGGTGGCCAAAGCTTCGTTGTCGCCGGGGAGCAGGGTGCCTTTAATGCCTTTCTGCATTTGTTCCGGCGTCATAGAAGGCGTAACATTATGGCAGGTGGCGCACCATGCCTGGTCGCGCTTGGGCGTGACGATGGCGTGGCAGCCAGCGCATTCGCGCCTTTCTTTAGTCTGCTGTTCATGACAGCTCACGCAGCTCACAGGCGTGTTGCCCTTGGCGCGTTTGGCGATGTTGGTGGCGTGCATGGCCCGTTCAAGGGTAATGAAATTGCCCTCGGCCTTGCCTTCCACGGTGTGACAGGTGCTACAGGAGACCGGGTCGCCCGTGTGGTGACAGGTCTCGCAGTTGTCAATCTTCTTCTCGTGATTAAGATGATTGAAAACCACGGGTTTCATGGCCGCGCCCTTGGGATTGGGCTTTTCGCCGACCGGAAACATGACTATAGCCGATGGCGCGCCGCTGTCTGTTGGCTCCAGGGCTGCGGCCTTGACCGAACCAGCTCCCAGCGCCGTGAGACACGCCGCGCCAGCCAGGGCGATAGCCGCCAGCAGAAGCAGTGATGTGCCGTTCCTCATGTGCTTGTCCTTTTGCATTCAGACATTACCCCAAAAACCCGCCACGTCAGGCGACGGGATCCTCCGGCCCCGCCGATCCCTACGGGGGGCAAACACGCAGATATTGAAACGGTATCGCAGGCTGCAAGACACGTCAAGGAGGGGTCAGAGTTAGAATGGCTTCTCATGCTTGGAAAAACAAGGAGATTGGGAAAATTTTCATTAAATTCAGCCCGCCAATAAAAACCAATTTACAGATTTATATCGAATATGGGCTCACCTTGCGAACAAGCTCACATGAGCGTGATTTTTTTGAAAAAACTTTTTTAGCAAAATTTTTTTGGCTGAGAGCGCAGAAATTTACGCATTGGCAGCAGGTGCACAGCAGCGTCATAAATGAAAAGCATAATTTTCACCTGGAATTTTGTTTAACTAATATACTGAAAATAAACATATTTATTAAGTAGATGCGGTGCAGAGTTATTGCTTGCGTCAAGAGCGCCCGTAGTGGGTTTACGTCTCTTGACCTGCCCCCCAAGATACTCTACGCCTGAAGGGATACGGATGTGACATGAAACCGCTCCAAGCGTGCTGCCAATGGCAGTCCCGGTATTTCACAGGGACGGCTGGCGTGCTGGATCAGCCTGCGGCGGATTGGCCACGGAGCCGATAGCTCCTGACCGATAACGGAGGATCGTTGATGAAGAGTGTTGAAAGCCTGCTGCAGGGCAATGAACTGTTTCAAAAAAACTATTTCAAGAAGAATGAATCCGAACTGTTGGAGCTTGTCAGTAGCGGCCAGCATCCCAAAGCGCTTTTTATCGGCTGCGCCGATTCCAGAGTGATCCCCTCGCTGATTACCAATGCTCCTCCCGGCCAGCTTTTCGTGCTGCGCAACGTGGGCAATTTTGTCGCTCCCTACAAACCGGACGAAGACTACCACGCAATGGCCTCCGGCATTGAGTATGCCGTAACCACTCTGGATATTGCAGAGATCATCATCTGCGGCCATACCTATTGCGGGGCCATTGAGTCTCTGTACAAGGAAATAAGCGGCGAAGAGCTTGTTCATACCAAGAAATGGCTGTCTCTTGGCAAGAAGGCCAAAGAGCTTGCCTTGCTTGCTCTTGGCAAGAATGCGGATAAAGATCATCTGCTGCGCCTGACAGAGAAGCTTTCCATCGTTTTTCAGATCGAAAATCTTCTCACCTATCCCTATGTCAAGGAAAAGGTGAACGCTGGCATCCTGCACATTCACGGCTGGCTCTATCATATAGAATCCGGCGAAATGGAATACTACGACCCCGACCAGCACGAGTTCATTTCACTGAACAAGTCCGGGGCGTCTTCGTAAGGCGCAGGCAGACAGGCAGTACTGCCCGCAGCCTTTTGTGCGAGAGATGTTGCAAGGAATTTACAGGCGGCCCTCTTTTTGGAGTGGGCCGCCTTTATTGTGAGTAATCTGGCTTGTTTCAGAACCGTTCCGCGGCCGCCTGCCGCCCTCGGGCGCACGAATGGTGCTGGCGATTGCATGGGCAAGCTAAGTCATTATTCGTGCTATTCTCAGCCGTATTTTCCTGCTCTTACCCAAAGCTCTGCCGAAAGAATAACTTGATCGCGCACGTTTGGCGGTGATTGCTAAAATCTCAATATGGGTTGAAGCCCATTTTTTGGTGGCATTGCGCGGCGGGGAGGGAGATCGCCGAGCGTAGCGAGGAAGCTCCCGCAGCAGAAGCCGCGCAGCCCTCGCTGAATGATGGAATATGGAAAGCCCGAGGGGGGTAGTCCGGGGGGAGTGCAGAGGGGGCCTCGGAGGGGCGCAGCCCCTAACAGGCCCCTTCTGCCGCCCGCCGCGCAGGCGGCCAAAATGGAAACCGCAAAAGCAGGTCTACAGCAAAACGCTCTCTGCCATGCAAAAGAATTGTTGCGACCGTTACGAGCGAAGACAGCAACGATGCCTCGGCGTCAGGCAAGCCCCTCAAGGTGAAATCGCTTTTCTATCCTGCCCAGCGGGCACAAGCCGCCGTAACCACCCCATCCACATCTTCCGGCGGCAGCCAGACGGCCTCTTTACGCGCACGGAACCAGGTGAGCTGACGCTTTGCATAGGCGCGCGTGTTGCGCAGCCAGAGCGAACGGCATTCATCGAAATTCAGGCGCCCCCGCAGGAAGGCCAAAGCTTCGGCGCAGCCAATCCCCGACCAGCCGGGGGCCGCATCGTCGCCGCAGTTTTCAAGGGCCGCGCGGGCTTCATTCATGGCCCCGGCTTCAAGCATGATGTCCAGACGGCGGGCCAGGCGCGGCTCGAGCCACGACAGGGGAGCGTCCAGCACCAGCAGCGGCCCGGTGCAGAGCGGAGCGCTCATGGCGTTTTTGTGCCACCATGTGAAGGGACGGCCCGTGGCCTCCAGCACTTCCAGAGCACGCACAATGCGCTGGCGGTCGTTGGGATGGATGCGGGCCGCGTATTCCGGGTCCACAAGAGCCAGTTCGGCATGCAGGCACGCCGGGCCTTCGGCGTCAATGCGGGCGGTGAGGGCTTGCGTCAGGGCCGTGTCCACGGGGGGAATCTGGGCCGTGCCATGCAGAAGCGTATGAAAGTAGAGACCTGTGCCGCCCACCAGCAACGGCGTCTTGCCTTTTTCAAGGATCTGACGTGCAAGCGCAGTGATCTGATCTGCCCAGCGGCCTGCGCTGATTTTTTGTGCTGTGGGCAAAAACCCGTAGAGATGGTGGGGGCAATGGGCGCGTTCTTCCTGTGTGGGCTGTGCCGTTATGCAGGGAAAGTCGGCATAGACCTGCCGTGAATCCGCATTGATGACTTCGCCGTTCAAAGCGTCCGCCATAGCCAGCGCGGCGGCAGTCTTGCCGGAGCCTGTGGGGCCTGCAAGGCAAATAACGGGCAGCGGGGCAGCCTGTGCCGCCCCGCTGTATGTATTTTCGCTCCGCATCAGTATGGGCTGCCTGTTCAAGAGGTGCGAAATCCGGTGTACGGCGGGGCAAGGCAGGGAGTGCCCTGGGCAACTTCCCCTTTTTCATACTTTTCCATAAGAGCCAGACGCACATTCTCGGGCACGAGGCCTTTGATGTCTGCTCCGTGACTGGCAGCGGCCTTGACGATGGTGGAGCTGATGAACAGCCACTGGTAGTCGGTCATGAGAAAAACCGTCTGAATGTGGCGTTGCAGGCGGCGGTTCATCAGGGCCAACTGGAATTCGTACTCAAAGTCCGAAGCGGCGCGCAGACCACGCAAGAGCACACAGGCCCCGCGTTGCGCCGCGTATTCCACGGTCAGGCCCGAAAAGGGCTCCACCACGGCACGGGGCTCGTCTCTGAGGGCTTCGCGGGCCATAGCCACACGCTCTTCATGACTGAACAGCGGACGCTTGGGCGTATTGTCGGCCACAGCCACGATGATCTGGTCAAAAACCTCGCAACCACGGCGGATCAGGCTGAGGTGACCATTGGTCATGGGGTCGAACGTGCCGGGATACATGGCAATTTTCATGACGCTATCCAAATGCAGACCCGGGTTTGCCCCAGTAGTCTGTCAGTTTCCAGTGTGAACCCGGAAGGCACGGCAAATTTGGCTTCCTTTTCAATTTCTGCCGTTACAAAGGCTCCGGGCGTGAGCCAGCGGTGGGCGGCCAGAAGCCGCAATGCCGGTTCTGCCAGCTTTTTGCGGTAGGGCGGGTCCATAAAAACAATATTATAGGGCTGCTGCGGCGGGCGCTTGAGCACCTTGAGAACGTCGTCCTTCACAAGGCCTGCTTCTGCCTGCACACCCAGAGTTTCCACGTTGGCCTGAAGGCAGCGCATGGCCGGAACGGAGTTCTCAACCAGCATGGCGTGGGTTGCGCCCCGGCTGATGGCTTCAAAGGCAAGGCTGCCGCTGCCAGCGAAAAGATCCAGCACCCGCGCCGTGGACCAGATCAGTCCACGGGCGGCAAGCATGGAAAAGAGCGCTTCGCGGGTTTTCCCCATAGCGGGGCGGTAGCCCTCGCCCTCCACAGTTTTCAGAGTTCGGCCGCCAAGGCGGCCTGATATGATGCGCATGATGTTCCTGTGTCCCTACATACGCGAGATAAGTCGCGTGAGGGCGTAATCCATTTTTTCCAGTGCTTCCTGCAGATCTGTCTGTTCCACCCAGGGGCGGCCTTCCACATCGGCCAGCTTGCCCTTGAACATGCCCCACTTGCGTTCCACTTCGTTGGTAAGAAAGTTCCAGTCCACCTTGGGATGCGCCTTGGTTTCGTGCGTGACGGTTTCGGCAGCCTGGCAGCCGTCCAGCGTCAGTTCTTCCAGATAAGAGGCTATATGGGGCTTGATGTCAAAGCGTTCCTTGATGAGCCGGGCCAGGGTTTCCTGGGCCTTGGTTTCACCGTGGGTCAAGAACACCTGGGCGCAGCTGTGCGTCAGCGGAGCCAGCCAGTCAAGAAGCTGGCTCTGCCCGGCATGGCCCGAGAACCCGTTGATGGTGAAAATGCGGGCGGCCACGTCCATATCTTCGCCAAACAGAGTGATCTTTTTGGCTTTTTCAACAATTTTGCGGCCCGGCGTGCCGACGGCCTGATAACCCACAAAGACGATACTTGCGCCGGGCTTCCAGATGTTGTGGCGCAGGTGATGGCGCACGCGGCCCGCGTTGCACATGCCGCTGGCCGAAATAACAATGGCCGGACCCTTGTAGTCATTGATGGCCTGCGATTCCGCCACGGACAAAGTGTAACGCAGATTGGGCAGAGAAAACGGGTTGTCGCCGTTGTTGAGCATCTTTTGCGCCGCATCGTCAAACAGCTCGCGGTTGCGCTCAAAGACTTCAGTGGCGCGGATGGCCAGGGGGCTGTCCACATAGACGGGCATGTCTTCGGGCAGTTTGCCCTGCTTGCTCAACACATGCAGGCAGTACAGAACTTCCTGCGTGCGCTCTACGGCAAAGGCGGGAATGATGACCTTTTCGCCCTTGCCATAGCTGTAGGCGATGGCTTCGGCCAGTTCCTGGTCGCTCACGTCCTCATTTTTGTGGTCGCGGTCGCCGTAGGTGGACTCCATAAACACGTAGTCGGCCTGTGGCGGGCTTTCAGGGCTGCGCACAATAAGGGACTGCGGGCGGCCGATGTCGCCGGAAAAGATGAGGCTGGTGGTCTTGCCGTCTTCGTCCGCTTCAATGCGCAGAGAGCCCGAACCGAGAATGTGCCCGGCGTCGTAATAGGTGACGCGGATGCCGGGGGCTGGCTCAAAGGATTTGTGATAATCCACGGGAGAAAACATGGTCACGGCTTTTTGGGCGTCGGCCACGGTATAAAGAGCGGCTGGGGGATTTTTCAGGCCGCGGCGCATGTATTTTTTGGCTTCCCACTGGGCTTCCATTTCCTGAATATGGGCGCTGTCCTGAAGCATGAGGTCCAGCAGCTCGCTGGTGGCCTTGGTGCAGTATACGGGATTGTCGAATCCGTCACGCACCATGCGAGGCAGCAAGCCGGAATGGTCGATGTGGGCGTGGGTGATGAGCATGAAGTCGATGTCTGTGGGGCGGTAGACTTCGGTTTCGCGGTTGCGGGCTTCAATGGCCTTGTTGCCCTGGTGCATGCCGCAGTCGATACAAAAACGTTTGCCGCATGCCTCTATCATGTAACAGGAACCGGTCACGGTTTGCGCCGCGCCCAGAAGTTGAACCTTCATCGTGGCCTCCGATAGTAATTGACGGCCTGAACAGCCGCAAAGTCCGTTATGGCGAAAATCTGGCTGGCAGCCGCTTTTCGTCTAACGGGCCCCGCATCGCAAAGCCCGGTGCTGTACAGGGGGGCGATGTGTCGAAACGCTGTAAACATAGGCATGCGTTATGCGCAAGCCGCGTTTGGGGACTTTTTTCCATAGCCGCTTGGGGCGCATAGCGTCAAGCCTGCGCCGTTTGTTGGTTATTGCGGCTTTGGCCCTTATTTCAATACCGTACAAGCTGTGCATTGCCTTTACCGTGCGGCCCACTTATACTGCGACCCTGATTCCGCCGGGCGTCAGCTGGCTTCCGGCACATTTGCGCGCTTCCGTTCTGGAAGACCCACGCGGCCGCAGGGGTTGCCTACCGCTGCTGTCCGTTCTTCATGTCGGCTTTTTTCGGAAGTTCTGAAAGATATACCAAGGAGTTTTCATGCCTGAACTGCAACAGAATATCGTGGACGATCTGGCCTCTGTCACCACAGAATCCTGGCGTACTTTTCGCATCATGGCCGAAATGGTGGAGGCTCTGGACACTCTTAACAGCCTTAAGGTCAATTGCATCTCCATCTTCGGCTCGGCCCGAAGCACGCCTGATACACAGGAATACAAGGACGCCGAAAAGATTTCTCGTTTGCTGGTTGAAGCTGGCTTCGGCATCATCACCGGCGGCGGCCCCGGCGTTATGGAAGCGGCCAACAAGGGCGCTTTTGATGCTGGTGGCGAATCTGTGGGGCTGCACATCCACCTGCCGCATGAGCAGGGCTGCAACCAGTATGTGAAAACCCGCTGCAATTTCCGCTACTTTTTCATCCGCAAGTTCATGTTCGTAAAATATGCTATGGCGTATGTGGTCATGCCCGGCGGCATGGGTACCATTGACGAACTCTCCGAGGCTTTCGTGCTGGCCCAGACTGGCCGTACGCGTCCCTTCCCCATCGTGCTGTACGATTCCAGTTTCTGGAGCGGCATGGTGGAGTGGTTGCGCAAGAACATGGCCGCGCGCGGGTTTATCAATGAAAAGGAAATTGACCGTCTCATCACCGTGTGCGACACGCCTGAAGAAGTGGTCAACCACCTGCGCAAGATAGTTATTCTGTAGGGCGCTGCATGAGGCGTCAGGCGTCGAATCCTTCCTTCCCCCATCCCGGTGGCCTTGCCTCCGGGAATGGGGGAGTTCGCGTTTTTGCGCCAGCCGGGCCTGTGCCTTCCGCTCCGCCGGGGCATAGCTGGGAAAGTCTTATGGGGCGCGCTCTTGAACGTGCCACAATGGCTGCATCCGCAGGGGAAATACCCGTGGGGGCGGTGCTGGTCGCCCCTGACGGCAGGGTGCTGGCCGAGGAGGGCAATGCCCCCGTGGCCCTGCACGACCCCACAGCCCACGCCGAAATTCAGGCATTGCGCCGGGCCGGGACTGCGTTTGGCAACTACAGGCTTGGCGGCTGTGTGCTGGTGGTTACTCTCGAGCCTTGCGCCATGTGCGCTGCCGCCTGCATCCATGCCCGCCTTGCCGGAGTGGTTTATGGCGCGGCTGATTCGCAGGCCGGGGCCGTTGTTTCCCGCGCCGAGTATTTTGACGCCCAGAGCGCCAATCACAGCATCTGGCATATGGGGGGCATACGGGCTGAGGAATGTGCAGCGCTGCTGCACGATTTTTTCGCAGCCCGGCGAGAGGAGTGAACTACTTCGCCCTTGCCGCCTGAACATGCCGTGCGGATTCCCTCAAAAAACCGGGCAGGCGACGGACAGGTTGTTCTTCTTTGCAGAGCGGCGGGCCTACGATTGGCCTTGCATATGCTCAATATCCGATAGCGAGCAGGCCAATGTCCGGCAGTACGCAGACTATGATAGCCGTAGTGATATGACATTGCACGGCTGAGAAGATGTTTTTCAGTTGATTGGCTTTGAAGGCCGAAGCATTTCAAAGCTGACTGTTTTTGATGATGACTGAGGTGAGTCTTTGCTGGCGTGGTTTTTGCCGCACTGGCGTAGCTTCACCCAACCGCCAGGGGCAGGACCCCAAAAGGAGCGCCATGCTGGAACTGACGGTTTTTTTGAGTGGTGCGCTGGTTATGGTGCTGGAAATGGTGGGCGCGCGAGTGCTCGCCCCCTATGTAGGCACATCAGCTATAGTCTGGACAAGTCTTATCGGCGTGGTGCTGGCCTGTCTGGCACTGGGAGCATGGGCTGGCGGCCGTTTGGCCGACAGGCATCTTTCGCGCCGGGGTCTTGCCCTTGCCCTTGCCGGAGCAGGTCTTGGCAGCGCGCTTACGGCTTTGTGTCACGCGCTGGTGGGCCAGTGGGTAACAGAGGGCATTGGCAATCTGTATGTGGCCGCCGTGGCCGCTGCTGTGGGCATTTTTGCCCTGCCTGCCTTCTTTTTCGGCATGATAAGCCCATACGCCATCCGTCTGCGTATAGGCAGCGTCGACACCGCAGGGGCCACGGTGGGGCGGCTGTACGCCCTGTCTACGGCGGGCAGCATCCTTGGCACCTTTTTGGGCGGCTTTGTTCTCATTTCCTTTTTTGGCAGCGCCAGCATCCTGTGGGGTGTGGCCGTGTGCATGTTGGTGATTTCGCTTTGCAATGCGGCAAAAGGCGGCAAAGTTCGCGTGGCCTTGCTGGCCCTGTGTCTGATAGGGGCCGTCGTGAACGGCATGTACGGAAGCTGGCAGGAAGACAGGGGCGGTATGCGTCTTGTGGAAAGTCCCTATAACAGCATCCGTATTTATGAAGGTGTGGACTGGGGCGAAGGGGGGCGCGCAGTGCGCCTGATGGCGACAGACCCCGGCTACAGCCAGTCGGGCATGTATCTGGATGCCCCGGCTGATCTCTATTTTCAGTACACGCGATTTTACGCCCTTGGCCCCCATTTTGTACCCCAGGCCCGTTCTGTGCTCATGCTTGGCGGCGGGGGCTATTCCGTGCCCAAGTGGATTTTGGCAGGCAAATCGGCTTTGGCCGCGCCCGGTGAAGTGCATATGACCGTGGTGGAGATTGATCCGGCCATGACCGATACCGCGCGCCGCTGGTTTGCCCTTGAAGACGACGCGCGCCTTACAGTAAGGCACGAAGATGCCAGAGCTTTTTTGAACCGCCAGAAAGAACAGTATGATCTGGTTTTTGTGGATGTTTTCAATTCGCACTACGCGGTGCCCTTTCAGATGGGCACGGTGGAAGCTGCCCAGGCCTTACGTCGAGCCGTGGCTCCCGGCGGCGCTTTGCTCATGAATGTTATTTCAGCAGTAAGCGGTGACGATGGCCGTTTGTTTCAAGGCATCTACAAAGCATTGACAGGGGAGTTCGCCGAGGTGCAGGTATACTGCGTGTCGCGCCCAGACAGGCCGGATGAAGTGCAAAACCTTATGGTTGTGGCCTTTCCCGAAAAAAGGGACGGCATGACAGAGGAAATGCTGACGGCGCAAGCCGCAGGCGGGGCAGCCAGCGAAGCTGTGGCCTCCCTGCTGTCTACACGCCATGCGGATCCGCTGGTTTTTGACACGCCGCCCCTTACCGACGACTTTGCCCCGGTGGAGCGGTATGCTCTGATGCTGTTGCGGCAGTAGATTGTTCTTCTCTTGCGGTACTGCGGCGAAAAATGTAGCCTGATGCAGCAAGTTTGAGGAGGCAGCATATGGAATTTGGTAAAATCAGTCCGTTGGGTACAAGTGAAATTATCTTGTCCATGCTTGGCAGGAAGGTAGCTTCTGGACAAAGTCTTACCATAACCGAGTGTCTGATGGCCCTGTCCGCCTCGGGTGCTATCATTGCCCGTGAGTACGGTCCAGGCCCGGCAGAAATGACGGTTAATGTGCCTCAACTTCCTGAAACAGTTAAAGGTCTGCTGGCGAATTACGCCGGATAAATTTTGCTCCGTTGGAGGAGCGGCCATAGCCCCCGCAGGGAGAAAGCATTTTGAACGAAACCATTGACGATCTTACAGTACAGTTTGAAGAAAACGGCCAGATCATTGTGAATGAGCTGGACAAGGTTGTGCTGAGCAAGGGGCTGTGGACGACCATTTTGTTCCGGTATCAGCAGTGGCAGCCCGAAAAAGACGATTTTGGGCCGGATGTGTATGCTATTCGGCGTTATAAGAAGTCCGGCGGCGAATACCGCCAGCAATCCAAGTTTACGATTTCCAGCGCCGAGCAGGCCCGCAAGATCGTGGACGCACTCAGTAGCTGGATAAGCTAGGTTTTTAGCGCGGTATACAGTTTATCAACGCCGCAGCCAGTCTTTTTTGCGGGTGTTGCATAGCGAAAAGCCTCAGAATTACGGGAGCCACAGGCAAAAGCCTGTGGCTCCCTTTTTGCTGTATTAACGCGGGTAGTTGTGCCCTGGGGCATGGCGGCCGGGCGGAGTGCGAAGGGGAAAGAGAGGAACTGCGTTTTGCGAGGGAAGTTGCGCGGGCACGGGGACTTTCAGTGTTTGAGCCGCAAGTTTTTATCTTTCGTAGTGTGTGCCCTGCGGGCACGGGGGCTTTCCCGTTTATGTTGTTTGGGCCGCCTGCGCGGCGGGCGGCAGAGGGGGGCCTGTTAGGGGCTGCCGCCCCTCCGAGGCCCCCTCTGCACTCCCCCCGGACGACCCCGCCTGGGGTTTTCCAAGTATCGCCAATCAGCGAGGGCTGCGCGGTTATTGCTTCGGGAGCTTCCCTCCCTCCGGTCGGGTGATCTCCCTGCGTGCCGCGCAATGCCATCGCCCGCCTTTGCCTGGGATGGCAAGTTGGGGGAGTGATGTCGCTTCAGGTAGGGAGGTGAAAAGGGAAGAGAGGCGTTGCAGTTGTGAGAAAGGGGAGGCGACCCTTTTGAAAAAGAGTCCCTCACCACACAGAGTTTTAAACCCAAAAGGTTCTAAAGCGCTGCCACCTGTCCGTCCCCACGGGGGTCAGTGGCTCCCTGCCAGATGCCGTTGGGCCGACGCAGTATGGCCCCGGCGTGACCCATCAGTTCTGTAAAATCTTCTACCTGCCGCACTTCATGCCCACGGCGGCGCAGTTCCTGCGCTATACTTTCGGGAATGCGCCCTTCAAGCTTGAGGTCGTTGGATTCCGCTCCCCAGCTTCTGCCCAAAAGCCAGCGCGGCGCATTGACGGCGTCCTGCGGGCTCATGCCGAAGTCCACGATGCGGGTGGTCATAGCTGCGATGGTTTGCGGTTGCCCGTCGCCTCCCATACTGCCGTACACAAGGTGAGGCTGCCCATCCTTGAGCAGCATGGCTGGCGTCAGGGTGTGCAGGGTGCGCTTGCCCGGCAGCAGGCAGTTGACGTGGTCAGCCTCCAGGGAAAAGGCACAGCCCCGGTTTTGCAGCACAAAGCCAGCGCCACTGGCCACCACGCCTGAACCGAATTCATGATAAATACTTTGTATGAGCGAAACCGCGTTGCCCGCAGCGTCCACAACACCAAGCCAGATGGTGTCGCCGCCGGGGGGCAGAGGGGGCAGAACGCCTGCGCATTTGCTCATGCTGATACGCGCCGCCTGCTGACGTCCGTGCTCTTTCGAGAGCAGGCGGTCTGTGGGAATGTGGGCAAATTCCGGGTCTGTCAGGTAGCGTTGCCTGTCAATAAAGGCCTCGCGGGTGGCTTCGGCCATGACATGATAATAGCCAGCCGTGCCTTCGCCCAGAGAATTTACATCCATCTGACTGAGGATGTTGAGAATCTCAAGGGTAGCCATGCCCTGACAGTTGGGCGGCGGCGTACAGGCAGTATAGCCCCTGTAATCAACACGCAGGGGCTCGGTCCAGTCAGCCGTGTGACTGCTCAGGTCTTCCTGTGTGAGCAGGCCTCCCTGCTGCTGCATGGCGGCGATAATGGCCCGCGCCGTATGGCCTTCGTAAAATTCTTTCGGCCCGTCACAGGCAAGCCGTGCCAGTGTTGCAGCCAGTTGCGGCAACCGCATGACAGTGCCGAAGACCGGGGGATGTCCGTCAGGCGTAAGGTAGAGATCGCGGAAGCCGTTGGACTGATGCAGGCTGTAGTTGGGCTTGCCGCTGCTCACAAAGGCCAGACTGCCAGCCAGGGAGTGGGATACGGCAAAGCCTTCCTCCGCGTGTTCCCGCGCCGGGGCCAGCAAATCGGCCCAGTTGAGAGGAGACCGCATGGTGTTCTTGCTGTGCTCAAAGGCCGCGCCCCAGCCGGACACCGAGCCGGGAACGGTCAGCGCCGCCAGAGGGCCACGGGTGGGTACGCTCTTGTGTCCACGCCCGGTGTAATGAGCGGCAGTGGCTGCCCGTGCCGCACGCCCACTGCCGTTGAGCGAGCGCAGGCTTTGTGAGGCGGCGTCATAAATGAGCCAGAAGTTGTCACCGCCAATGCCGCACATGTGGGGATACACCACAGAAAGCACTGCGGCGGCGGCAATGGCAGCGTCCACGGCGGTGCCGCCCTGGCGCAGGATGTCGCGTCCTGCCTGTGAGGCGAGATAGTGGGGGCTTGTGACCATCCCCCGCAGGCTCAGGGGATTACTGGCAGTGGAAGGCGTGAAGGAATATTTGTGGCTGGACTGCATTGTGACCTCGTTGTGGCTTGGTCCGTGGAACTTCCGGCGCGCCAAGCGCGCCGGAAATGTTTTCGCGAAACAGTATGCCACAGGAGGCTGCGGGGAGCAAAGGAGGCCCCGCGTCGTATCGTGAGCGGTGAAAAGCTATGCGCCTTCGGCGGCTTTGGCTGCCTCATCGGGGTAGAGCGCAGTGATCTTTGCAAGAAAGTCGGTGTAGCGTCCTTCAATGATGGCCTGCCGTGCATTACGGGCAAGGTCGAGAAAATAGGTGAGGTTGTGCAGGGAGTTGAGCCGGAAGGACAGCAGCTCCTGGCTGGCGTACAGATGGCGCAGGTAGGCCCGTGAAAAGGTGCGGCAGGTGTAGCAGTTGCAATTGGGGTCCAGAGGCCCGTCATCCTCGGCGAACTGTTTGCGCCTGATGTTGATCTTGCCCACAGAAGTATAGAGCGTGCCATTGCGGGCATTGCGCGTGGGCAGCACGCAATCGAACATATCCACCCCGGCGTTGATGCCGTTGGCGATGTCCAGCGGGGTGCCGACCCCCATAAGATAGCGGGGTTTGTGCCCGGGCAGCAGGGGGGCGGTGTGGTAGAGCAGATCGTACATCTGCGCCTTGGGTTCGCCCACTGAAAGGCCGCCGATGGCAAAGCCGTCAAAGTCCATACCGCAAAGCTCTTCAATGGAGCGCTTGCGCAGGTCTTTATGAAAGCCGCCCTGGGTGATGCCAAAAAGCAGGTTGTGCGCCGTGCCTGCCGGGTATGCCGCTCTGGCGCGCTGTGCCCAGCGCGTGGTGAGGGCCAGGGACTTTGCCGTATAGTCGTAATCCGCGCCGTAGGGTACGCATTCGTCCAGCACCATCATGATGTCTGAATTGAGGTTGCGCTGGATTTGAAGTACTTTTTCCGGCGTGAAAAGATGTTTTGAGCCGTCAAGATGTGAGCGGAACTCCACGCCTTCTTCACGGATTTTGCGCAGCGAACTGAGGCTGAAAACCTGAAAACCCCCGCTGTCCGTAAGAATGGAGCCGGGCCAGGACGCAAATTCGTGCAGGCCGCCTCGCCGGGCCACAAGTTCGTCGCCGGGGCGCAGGTACAGGTGGTAGGTATTTCCAAGGATAATGGGCGCGCCAACGGCCGCAAGGTCGTCAGGCGCAATGGCCTTGACCGAACCCACAGTCCCCACGGGCATGAATATGGGTGTAGGTATGACCCCGTGGGCCGTTCGCAGGGTTCCGGCTCGTGCGGCCCCGTCCTTGTGTTCAATGGTAAATATGGAATCAGACATGCGGCGCACAGTATATGCAAGCGGCGTCAGATGCAAGAGGGCTGGCTTGTCAGCGTGAGGCGGGTGCGGGTTCTTGGTCAAAGAGCCCTTGTTGTGCGGGCTTGCCGGGCAGGATTTTAGGTATCTGACAACGCGTGGACTTACTGACTGTGCAGGTGTGATTATTTGACAAAATTAGAATAATAAATAAAATTATATTAAAGCATGTATTTTTCTTCTCGCAAGGGCCCTTGATGCAAGATAGAAGATGTTTTCTTGCGAAGAAGGAAAAAATACACTGGCGAGAGAAGTAGCAACTCCAGGCAAAAACATTTCCCCGCGTGAGGAAGGAAAATGCTCTTTTTCAGCCGCTTCAAGCGCCTTTCCGGTCTGACCGACCCGGCAAAAACTTCTGTCAGGGAGTTGTTGAGTGCGGCCCTGAAACATCAGGTCTGCATAGAGATCCTGTTCACTGCACGCAATCGCCAGATGGATAACGTATATTGCCGCATAAAGGCTTTGCGCGGCAAGAAGGTCCTGCTTGTATCGGGCATCAATTTTTTGCCGGATGCGCTCAATGGCGAGCAGTGTCTTATCTACTTCAATCTTCCCCATTCCCTTCTTGTTAATACATTCAAAATGTCTCCGGGGCTTGCCCGGGCGGGCTTTCTGTGCAAGACCCAGATCATCCATAACTATCTGGATTCAGAAAGCCGTAACTGTGTGATAGAAATTGACCTGCCCCAGGCCTATGTGCAGCGAAGCTTGCGCAAGCACGAGCGGGTCTTTCCTGCCTCCAATATGGTAAAGTCTGTCGACTTGTGGCTGCGGGGCAAGTTGCCCAAGCAGTGGCGTGAGATGGGGCCATCGGATTTTTCCTTCAGGGAGGGGGCCCCCTCACGGTTGCGACTCATCAATATCTCCGCCAGCGGCGCTCGTATCGAAATTGATAATGTGGAAGAAAGCGATCGCTACCGCAAGCTTACGGGGGCACAGATGCTGCTGTGCGTCGTGCTCTGTGGGCAGGGCCGTAAATGTTGTGCGGCTCCTGTAGTTTGCCAGTGTGTTGAAGGGCTTTACAGCGCCACGTTACGGAGACTGTCGTTGCGCCTGCGGTTTATGCAGGTCTGGAAAACGGATTGCTGTGGGCAAGGTTCGTGGGGGCGGGTAGACGAAGACGGCGTGCCGCCCTTGCGCGACTGGATCAATAATGATTTTTGCCTGCTGACTGAAAAACCGTCTCATTCCTGCTGACTCCTTTTGCATTGGGCGGCCTGTTGTCGCTGGGCACTTTGGGTTTCAAGAGCACAGCCTTGATGGGCAGACTCTTTTGCGCCCAAGGCTTGACAGCGCGAGTGCCGGGCAGTATAGAACTCGTTCCTTGCCCGCACCCGTGTGTGCGAGCTGTCAATCCAAAAGGAGAAACACAATGCGGAAATTTGAAACCCTGCTGCTCCTTTCCCCGGAGCTTTCCGCCGAAAACCGCGAGGGCATCATCAATACCCTCACAGCGGTTATCGAGCGTGAGAAGGGCGCCATGGAAGAAGTGGACAACTGGGGCATGCGCGATCTCGCCTACCCGGTGCGCAAACTGATGCGCGGTTATTATGTGCGTCTGGTGTTCCAGAGCCCGGCTACTCTGATTGCCGAACTGGAACGCAACATTCGCATGACTGACGGCATTTTCAAGTTTGTGACCGTCAAGCTGGCCGATGAAGTGGCCGGGGAGGTTGCGTAGCATGGCCTTCAAGAAGAAATTTGCCCCCCGTCGCAAGTTCTGCCGCTTCTGCGCAGACAAAGACCTGCCCCTGAACTACAAACGCCCTGATGTTCTGCGCGACTTCATCACTGAACGCGGCAAGATCATCGCCCGTCGTATCACCGGCACCTGCGCGCATCACCAGCGCCTGCTGACCCGTGAAATCAAACGTTCGCGTCAGATGGCTCTGCTTATCTACACGGCTACGCATGATTCCGGTGTCAAGAAAAAGAGCAACATCTAGGAGGCGCATATGAAACTGATACTTCGCGCCGACGTTGAAAATCTCGGCAGTCTTGGTGATGTGGTTGAAGTCAAACCCGGTTATGGCCGCAACTTCCTGTTGCCCCAGGGTTTGGCCATGGTGGCCTCTCCGGCCAATCTGAAAGTCTTTGAGCAGGAGCATAAAAAGCTCCAGGCACGCATGGATGCCCAGCGTGGTGAAGCTCACGAAATGCAGGCTCGTCTGGAAGCCCTTGACGTGGTTATTACCATGCATGTGGGCGAAAACGACAGGCTGTACGGTTCTGTTACCACCACCATCATCGGCGACGCTATTGCCGCCCTTGGTGTGGAAATTGACCGCCGTCGCATTCTTATGGACGCTCCTATCCGCACCCTGGGCGAGCACCCCGTGCGCGTTCGTCTGCACCCCAGCGTTATCGCCGTGGTGCCGGTGAAGGTCGTGTCCGACCACCAGTCCTATGAAGACGAGCCCGCTCCTGCAGCTCCCGCTGAAGAAGCCGAGGCCGCCCAATAGGGGATGTAGTGGTTTCCCACAGTGATAATGGCTCCGCCCCCGGTCATGAGGCCGGGGGCGCGCCTTTTGGGCAGAACGGCACTGGCCGTGGTTCCAGAGGCGGCCAGCAGGGGCAAGGCGGTTTTAAAGGCCGCCAGGGCAATCAGGGCAGCGCTGCAGACAGGGCCGAAGCTGATTTGCTACGCAGGGTTCCACCCCACAGCGTAGAATCGGAACAGGCTGTTCTGGGCGGTGTGCTCATGCGTCCACAGCTCATGCATGCCATTGTGGACCAACTGGCGGCTGAAGATTTTTACCTGCCAGCCCATGTCACGATCTTCAGCGCTTTTCTTGAGCTGTACCGCAAATCCGCCCCTATCGATCTGCTTTCCACGGCAGAAATGCTGAAAAGCCGCAGTGCTCTTGAAGAAGCGGGCGGGGCGGTGTATCTGGGCGATCTGGCACAGGCCGTGGTGTCTGGAGCCAATGCCGAATATTATGCCACCATTGTGCGCGACAAGGCGCTGCAGCGTGGCCTCATTGAAGCCTGTTCCGGTATTATCACCAACTGCTATGACGCTTCGCTGGAAGTAGGCGCTCTGCTTGATGAGTCTGAGCAGGCGGTTTTTGCTATTTCGCAGCGTACTTCCGGGCGGGACTTTACCCCTACCCGGGAACTGCTGGACAGGGTATTCGACAATCTTTCCCGTCTGGCCGATGCCAAGGACGTCATCACCGGCGTCACTACAGGCTACACCCGGCTGGACAAGCTCACTGCCGGACTTCAGGCTTCCGACCTCATCATCGTTGCGGCCCGCCCCAGTATGGGCAAGACGGCCTTTTCGATGTGTATGGCGCTGCACGCTGCCGTGCGCCAGAATGTCCCGGTAGCAGTATTTTCGCTTGAAATGAGCAAGGAACAGCTCATGCAGCGCATGCTGGCGGTGTGGGGCAAGGTGGATCTTTCCAAGCTGCGCCGCCCGTCCATGCTGACTGACGACGATTGGCAGCGCCTCTACGCCGCTGCGGATGTCGTGGCCCGCGCGCCCATATTTATCGACGACACGCCAGCTCTGACCACGCTTGAGCTGCGCGCCCGTGCCCGCCGCCTCAAGGCAGACAAGGGCCTGGGCATGGTTGTGGTGGACTATCTGCAGCTTATGCGCACCAGCCGCCGCACCGACTCGCGCGAACTTGAAATTTCGGATATTTCCCGCTCCCTTAAAGGACTCGCCAAGGAAATGCAGGTACCTGTAGTGGCTCTTTCGCAGCTGAACCGCAAGGTTGAAGAGCGAAGCGACAAAAGGCCCATGCTCTCAGACTTGCGCGAATCCGGCGCTATTGAGCAGGATGCGGACGTTATCATGTTTGTTTACCGTGACGACGTGTACAAGTTTGTCAAGCCTGCCGAGCGGCCGCCCCAGGGCGTGGCTGAAATCATTATTGGCAAGCAGCGTAACGGCCCTGTGGGCGTGGCGGAGCTTATGTACATGTCGCCGTATACTTCCTTCGAGGATATGGCTCCTGACTGGTCGCCGCCTCCTTCTGAAGGCGGCTAGCCGCCTTTCCTTTTCCATCCTCTTCGCTACATACTTCTTCCAGAGTGGATTAACGTTGCAATGCATTTCAGCGTTGTCATTCTCTCGTAAAAAGCTGTTTTCAGCACGATCCACACCCCGTTGCGGCGCGCTGCACTCTTGTGCTGCGTTAGGGCATTTTAACTTTGAAAAAGTTTAAATGCTCTAAATCGTGCCGCCTCAGACATGCGCAAGCATTTTCTGTGGGGATACCCTGCGCGCTTGCCGTTGTGTTTTTCTGCAAAAGCCCCCAAATAAACCTGTTCTAACGTCGTGTCAGCGTATAATGCTAGAGTTTTATACTTTTTTATAGGTAAAATGATCTGTTGTTAAAAAATAAAAGCCCGCGTTTATATTGGTATGTTGTCATACTGGCTGCACAGAAAGGGAGCCATCGTTTGAGTAGTTGGCCGGAAGCAAGCGGGTATTGGCAATAAAGATCACAATATCGTATTTGGATGGAAAGAAACTGGTATAGTATTTTAAAATAGATGTAATTATAGGCTTTTATAAATGTTTATTAGATAAAAACTCTCAGGCGAGGTTACGTTCTCATCCGAAGTAGAGGCAATCTGCAGATATTTTGACCGCTATTGCGCTTAATTTCACACACAATTACTACGCTTTATCAGTACATATTTAATGGCAGAATGGGGCCTTATACAGTCCTGTTTGTACGCACAATATATGTAACTGATGGGTGAGACAGGGCGAATCCAATGTAATTACTCTGATTTGTATGTGGTACTGCCTTAAAATATGGAAGAAACTTTTGGTTTAACAGATGCTGCAAATGATAACGCACTGTCAAGGTTGAACATCTTTTATCGAAAAGTTCCAATTATTTCTTTATCTCCCGCGTTTTTATCGCGCAAAAAGCGCGCAATGCCAACTTTTTTTTGTACTTTCGTTGACAAGCTCGAAAAAGCGTGTTTCTGTGACTGACATGTGCCGCGTACCGGTAATACGTTTTATCGGATGGGAGCGCGGGAAGATTGTTTTTTTTGTGAGGGTGTTTCATGTCCAAGTCCATTTATGTCGGGAACCTTCCCTGGTCTGCTACTGAAGAACAAGTTCAGGATCTTTTTGCCGAATACGGCAGCGTTCTGTCTGTGAAACTCGTTAGCGACAGGGATACCGGCCGTGCCCGTGGCTTTGGCTTTGTGGAAATGGAAGACGGCGAAGCCGATTCCGCCATTGAAGCTCTTGACAACTTCAGCTTTGGTGGACGTACTTTGCGCGTCAACGAAGCCAAACCCAGGGCTCCTCGCCAGCCTCGCTACTAGGACTAGGCAACGGACCTTAACGCCCTTGGCAACTGGGGCGTTTTTTGTTTGTTGCAGTCCTCGCTGCATTGGCGCTGCGCCCGCGGGGCAGGTGTTGCATGCGGCTGGGTTTCAGGATTTATTTGATTTGGCGGGCCCGGCAACTCCCTGAATGGTATACCCCCTCATGGGTTTGACGAGCCCGCTCTCAGCGGCGCAGGCGGCCAAGGCTACCTGCGCTTCTGCCCGTCCGCACCTTGCAGCCGCGCTTTGCTAGCTGTATCTTCTGCCTTCTATCCATCTCCTGTTTTTCCTTTTTGCTCTCTCTTCCACGATCTCCTTATGGCGAGTCTCAGGTCTATAAGCGCATTGGCCTGCCTGATGTAGGATATAGCCTCCATATAGCCTCCACCCTGAATTAGAAAACCTTTGTGCGGCACGCACCTTCAGGACCGTCGCAACTGCTAAAACAGACTGCCTTTGCAATGCTATGTCGGTCAAAGGCAAAATGCTCTACGCCAACCGTCCGCCAGCAAGTTCA
Organism: Desulfovibrio intestinalis; assembly: GCF_014202345.1. NCBI lineage: Bacteria > Pseudomonadati > Thermodesulfobacteriota > Desulfovibrionia > Desulfovibrionales > Desulfovibrionaceae > Desulfovibrio > Desulfovibrio intestinalis. The sequence continues at coordinate 3,181 of NZ_JACHGO010000004.1, read as the reverse complement.
GTATCGCAGCGCATAAGCCAGCGCCGTACCGCTTCAAGCAACGTGTGCGCAGTCACGGCGAGCATCCGCTTTTGTGGTAGTCTGGGGATCCAACAATAAATATATTGTAATTGCGGGTTGTGGTTTTTCGTGACCAGCCATTTAACAACAAAACTGCTTTTGCGCGCATGCGGCACGCTTTGCCTGCAAAGTCGGCAGAGTACGGAAATCGGTGTTGCTACGGTCAGCAGCATGAGGGCTGAGGGCCAGTTATGCCGGGCGCTTCTTTGTTCGACCCGCCTTGCCGAGCGCTGTAATTTTTGCCATGATGGGGCATGACGCTTCCGCCGGATAAACAGACTACCATCCGTAATTTTGCCCGGCGCAACAATCCTTGAGGAGGCAGCATGCTCAACCCCAAACAATGTGTGCTTTACAGCGGCGGAGCCGCCGGAACGGAACAGTTTTTCGGTGCTTTGGCTGAAAGCTGGGGCATGGAAGAAGTGAACTATGGTTTTGAAGGCCATCAGATTGAGCGTACGCGTGGCGTGCGCGTACTGACTTCAGAGGAACTGGCTCTGAAGGACGTAAGCCTTACCTATGTTTCGCGCCTCATGAACCGCGAGTACACGCGGGCTCCCCTGTTCCGCAAGGTGTTGCAGTCCATTTGCTGGCAGGTCAGCAGCGGTGAGGAGATCGTTGTGGTGGGCGCCATTCAGCCCGACGGAACGGTCAAGGGCGGTACCGGATGGGGCGCGGAATTTGCCAAGATATGCAACAAACCTCTGCTGGTTTTTGATCAGCCTCGAAATGGCTGGTATACTTGGCAGAAGGATAAGTGGGCGCAGGTGGAAAACCCCACCATTGAGAGCGCGCATTTCGCCGCCACTGGCACGCGTTTTCTTGAAGACAATGGTCGCGTGGCTATTCAGAATCTTTTTGCCCGTTCATTTACGCGCTAATTATGTTTTTCGCCCGGCCCGGCGCTATGCCGGGCCGGACCAGCGTGCCCGTGGACTCACCCGGCTGCCGCGCCATAAGCAGCGCGGCTTCTTCTTTGTTTACCTGGAGAACTCATGAGCCATCAATTCAGCCCAGAAGAACAGGCGGTTCTGCGCATTGTGCAGAACAATCTGCCCGACAGCCTCACTCCTTACGCCGATGTGGCGGAGCAGGCTGGAATAAGCGAAGCACAGGTGATCGATCTGCTTTGCCGCCTCAAGGAATCGGGCGCTATCCGCCGTTTTGGGGCGAGCATCAAGCATCAGAAAACAGGCTGGACACATAATGCAATGGTGGCCTGGAAGGTCAGTCCTGAACAGGTGGATCAGTGCGGCCGCAAAGTGGCCGAGCACGACCATATTTCGCACGCCTACTATCGCCCAAGCTCCGCCGTTGACTGGCCCTATGAGCTTTATACAATGATTCACGGGCGCAGCGAGGCGGAATGCCTGAGTGTGGTGGATGACATCATGCGTGACACTGACCTGAAGGAACATGCCATTCTGCGCAGCCTCAAGGAACTGAAAAAAATTTCTATGACCTATTTCGCTTAGATGGTGGCGTCCCGCGCGGCTTTCGTTCTTTGGTGGCATCGGGCAGTGTCTGCTTTTCAGTTGGGTAACGAACTGAGTGCCTTGCTTCAAAGCAGACGCGCCTTGCATGCTAAAGAATGAAACCTGCTCCTGTGACCACGCTATCTAGAGCAACTTACGAATGAAATGAATCAATTGTTCTGCAAGGGTTTGCGTGCAAACTCTTGCCACTAAATAGGCGTAGGCGAGCTTTGCCCGTCGTAACGCGGCTATTTCAAGTGCAAAATGCTCTAAAGGAGACCAGAATGGATACGACTTCGCGCCAGCTCTTTGAAAAAGCCCAGGCGGTCATTCCCGGCGGCGTCAATAGCCCTGTGCGGGCCTGCCACAATGTGGACAGCCAGCCGCTCTTTATCGCCGAAGCCCACGGCTGCCACCTCACGGATGTGGACGGACGCCAGTACATCGATTTTGTGCTCTCCTGGGGCCCGATGATCCTTGGACATGACGAACCTTCCGTCACCCGCGCCGTGTGCGATGCCGCCCACCGTGGAACCAGCTACGGCGCGCCTTGCCCAGACGAGGTAAAGCTGGCTGAAGCTGTGGTGGCCGCCATGCCCAGCCTTGAAATGGTGCGTATGGTCAATTCCGGCACCGAGGCCACCATGAGCGCCTTGCGTCTGGCCCGTGCGGTCACCAAGCGCGACAAGGTACTCAAGTTCGTGGGTTGCTACCACGGGCATGCCGACCCCTTCCTGGCTGCTGCCGGATCGGGGCTGGCCACCTTCTCCATTCCCGGCACGCCCGGGGTGCCCGCCGCGGTGGTGGCCGACACCCTGCTGGCTCCCTACAACGATCTGGACGCGGTCAAGGAATGCTTTGCCCGTCACGGCGAAAGCATCGCCGCCATCATCGTGGAGCCCGTGGCTGCCAATATGGGCCTCGTGCTGCCCAAGCCCGGCTTTCTTGAAGGCTTGCGCGCCATATGCGACCAGCACCAGAGCCTGCTCATTTTTGATGAAGTCATCACGGGCTTTCGCGCGGCCTTTGGCGGTGCGCAGGCTCGCTTCAAGGTTGATCCCGACCTCACCACCTTTGGCAAGATCATCGGCGGCGGCCTGCCCGTTGGGGCGTTTGGCGGCAAACGGCGGTTTATGGAACTGATCGCGCCCAGAGGCGGCGTGTATCAGGCAGGCACGCTTTCGGGCAATCCGCTGGCTATGGCCGCCGGGTTGGCCACGCTTGGCATTCTTAAAAAGTCCGATTATGCCGCGCTTGAAGACCGCACGCGCGCGTTTGCCTTCAGCCTGCGCGACATCATCACTTCCAAGGGCGTGCCCTTGCAGATGCCGACTCTGGCTTCCATGTTCTGCCCCTATTTCAGCGAACACGAAGTGACGGATTTCGCCAGCGCGCAAAAGTGCGATCAAAAGCTCTTCACCAGTTTTTATAAGCAGATGCGCGCCCAGGGCATCTATCTTGCGCCTTCGGGCTATGAAACCGGTATGGTGTCCTTCGCGCATACGGACGACGACTTCAGCCGGGCGCTGGACGCAGCCCGTAAGGTTCTCTTTTAGAGCATATATGGCCCCGCCCTATGGTCAAGGGAAAATAGACTTTGGAAATTCGTTCGGATGCTCGCATATATACGGCGTCAGCCTAGTATG